>DASZLY010000402.1:0-4869 GCA_035552135.1 Allostellaceae bacterium
GTTCTGCACCACGACCTTGATCGCGTCCTCGACCCGGTCGCGGGCGTAGCGGATCGCGGTCGGCACCTCGGACAAGGGGAAGGTGTGGGTGTGGATCAGCTTGGCGTCGAAGCGCTGTTGCGCGATCAGCGCGGCGGCGCGATGGGTCGCGCTCCTGCCCTCGCCGCGAATGCCGAAGACGTAGATGTTGTTGCGCACGAGATGCGCGAGATCGACCATCACCGGCTCGTGCGGGAAGGCCGCGAGGCAGATGCGGCCGCCGCGAGTGACCATGCGCCCGGCCTCGTTCAATGCGTTGGGCGCGCCCGAACATTCGAGCACGTAGTTGACGCCCTTGCCGCCGGTGAGGCGCATCACCGCTTCGACGGGGTCGCCGCGGCTGACATTCACCACGTGGTCGGCGCCGAGCTTCCGGCCCATCTCCAGGCGGCTGTCGCGGGTGCCGGTGAGGATCACCGGCTGCGCCCCCAGCGCCTTGGCGACGCCGACGCCCATGAGGCCGATCGGCCCCGGCCCGACCACCACCACCGGCTCCCCGGCGATGACCCCGCCCATCACGTCGAGCCCGTACATCGCGGTGCCGGCGGTGACGATCAGCGTCGCCTCGGCGTCGCCGATCGTGTCGGGGATGTGCACCATCGTGTTGACGTTGTTGACCGCGTACTCGGCGAAGCCGCCATCGGTCGAGAAGCCGTTGGCGCGGTGCCCCTTGGCGCGGTAGCCGTAATTGAGGCACGAGGTGTACATGCCCTCGCGGCAGCGCGGGCATCGGCCGCACCCGGCATGGATCTCGACCGCGACCCGGTCGCCGACCGCGAACTCGTCGACGGTCGGCCCGAGCTTCACCACCGTCCCCATGTATTCGTGGCCCGGGGTGAAGCCCTTGTTGAACGGCAGCCCGCCATCGATCATCGCCGGCACGCCGTGCTTGATGACCTCGATATCGGTGGCGCAGACCGCGATCGCGTCGATCCGCACCAGCACTTCGGCCGAGCCAGGCTCGGGCACGGGCTTGTCGACCAGCGACAATTGCTCCGGGTCGCCGAGCACCCAGGCCTTCATCGTTTCGGGGATCGGATACTCGTTGCTGCGTGCGGTCGTCATGCGGGACCTTCTACGTCAAACGACGATCACCGTCGTCATACCGGCGAAGGCCGGTATCCACCTATCCGCCGCACGAGCAGCCGAAACGTGGGTCCCGGCTTTCGCCGGGACGACGGCAGGAGGAACGTCGCGGTCGCGGGATCAGCGCGCTGGCGCGTCGACCGGCACGGTGCCGAGCTCGCCCGGGGTAGAGACTTCGAGGATCTCGACATCGTTCGAGGTGCGCAGCTCGTTATGGATGCAGCCGCCGGGGATGAACATCGAGTCGCCGGCTTCCATGCGGATCGTCGGCGAGTTCTCGAATTCGAGCTCGACCCAGCCGGCAAGGCAATAGACGAACTGGCTCTCGCAGGTGTGGTAGTGCCAGCCGGTCGGCTCGGTCATGCCCTCTTTCGCCTTCATCAGCTGACCGCGCATCTTGCCGGCGCTGCCTTCGCTGATGCCGAGATCGCGATAGGTGAAGAAGTCGCGCCGGCCCGGCGTCATCACCGGCGCCTTGGCGCGCGAATGCACGGGCTTCATGCCGGTCGCGACGCGGATCGGCGATACGTCGTTGGCCATGTCGTCCTCCCTCGGAAAGCGGAGGAGAGCATAGGGGGCGCGCGGCATTTTTGAAATGCCGCAATGGCTCTGTCCGGCTCAAGTCCAGGCCAGGCTGAGCGTCGCGCCGGCGCCGGCCATCGCGATCATCATCCCGACCGACTTAGCGGCAAAGCAAATCCGCGGTATCGCCGGTTCGATCAGGGCGAGCTTCGGTTCGTGCCGGGCGATGGTCCGGTCAGTATAGCAGGCACCCCCGAACATTACCAAACCGAGACCGGTCATCAGCAAATAAAGGTACATGACACGCACCGAAATATTTAATAACATCGCATGAACGCTCTCGTTGTGTAAAAAATTCCGCATAATATTTCCGCGGCTGTGCGGCTATCCTGTTGATGCTGACGACATTCAACAATCCGGATACGATACCATTACAAATCATCACAAAAAGAAATGCGATGTTATATTTGTTGTTCGATCCGAGAATTTGCAGCAGCGGCGTCAGTCCGGTGCGTGCGCGACGTAGAGCCCGGCGAACACCAGCACCGTGCCGATCCCCATCAGCGCGAAAGCGGCGGGTGCGCGGGCGCGGCCCTGGCGGCCCTGGCTGAGGCCGATGCCCATTGCGACAAAGCCGAGCACGACGAGGAGGTTGAGCCCGTGGAAGATGTCGCGGGTGAAGATGTCGCCTAGCTGGTGCATCAAAAGCGGTCCGCGGCGAAGGCGGCGATGTCGATCGCCGGCCGGCGTCCGGCGACGAGATCGGCGACGATGCGTCCCGTCATCGGCGCCGAGGTCATCCCGACATGGCCGTGGCCGAAGGCGTAGATCACGTCGCGCGTGGCGCGCGAGGCCCCCAGCACCGGCAGCGAGTCGGGCATTGACGGGCGATGGCCCATCCACACCGAGATGCGGTCCGCTTCGTGGTGTTGGGCGAGGCCGGGCAGCATCCGCCTGCCCTGCTCCAGGAGAATGCGCGCGCGGCGCCAGTCGGGCGGCGCGTTCAGCCCGGCGAACTCGACCGTGCCGGCCAAGCGCAAGCCGGTATCCATCGGCGTTGCGACAAACTTGCCGTCACCGTCGGCGGTCGGGATCGACGGCATCACCTCGGGGTTGCGGATCATCAAGTGGTAGCCGCGCTCGCTCTCCAGCGGCACGACATCGCCAAGCCCGGCGGCGAGCGGCTTCGACCAGGCGCCGGCGGCGATCACCGCGGCGTCGGCGGCTAGCTCGCCGACCTCGGTGCGGATCGCGGTGAGCCGGCCGCCGTCGAGCCGGAAGCCCTGCGCCTCCGCGCGGACCACCACGCCACCCTGGCGGACGAAATGCTCGACCAGGGCGCTGACCAGGCCGAACGGGTTGCTGGTATGGCCGTTCTCGCGCACCAGAAGGCCCCGCACATACTCGCGCGACAAAGTCGGCTCGAGCTGGCGCAGCTCGTCGGCGTCGAACTCGTCGACCTCGACGCCGTTCTCACGCCGCAGCGTCCAGGCAAGCCCGTCCTTGGCCAGCGACTCGGCCGAGCGGTAGACGTAAAGGTGGCCGCGCTGGTGCACGAGGTGCTGGGCGCCGGCATCCTTCACCAGCGGAGCCAGCGCCGGCAGCGTCGCGCCGACCAGCGGCCGCAAGGCGCGCGCCTGGGCATGCACCTGTTCTGCCGTCCCGGCGCGCACGAAACGCCACAGATAGGGCAGCACCGACGGCAGATAGCTCCAGCGCAGCGACAGCGGCCCCAGCGGATCGCGCAGCCAGCCCGGCACCTTCCTGATGATCCCCGGCGCCGACATCGGCGTCACCGACGACCCGTTGAATGCGCCGGCATTGCCGAATGAGGCGCCTTCGCCCGGGGTGTTGGGATCGATCAGGAAGACGCTGTGTCCGTCGCGCTGCAGATAGCTCGCGGCGCAGATGCCGACCATGCCCGCGCCGATCACCCCGACCCGCTTCGCGCTTCCCGCCGCCATCCGCCTCTCCCCGTTCCAGCGCAGCATGGCGCTCTCGCCCGCCGGCGGCAATGCCGCGGCGAGAATCACCGCCGCGGATGTGCGCCGCGCGTGGGCTCGCCCGTTCGCCCGAAGCGGCGGAACAGGCCGAACCCGGCCGCGTCGTTGCCAGGGTCTTGCAAAAGGCCGACTCTTCCAGGTGATGAACGGCGCCGCCCTGACCCGCTTTCCGACCACCACGGTCGACGAGACGCCGCTGACCGAGGGCGGGTCGCGCGCGATTACCCCGGCGCGACTCACCGAGGCGGTCGTGGCCTTGCGCGATGCACAGCGCCGCTACACGCGCGAGCGCGTGCCGCTCGAATGGGCGATGCTGCAGAACAATCTCGGCAACGCGCTGGCGCGGCTCGGCGAGCGGGAGCGCGGCACCGAGCGCATCGAGGAGGCGATCGCCGCCTATCGGGGGGCGCTCGAAGTCTATGTCCGCTCGCGCTCGCCGCTCGAATGGGCGATGACGCAGAACAATCTCGGCGCGGCTCTGCGCAATCTCGGCATTCGCGAGGCGAACCCCAGGCGGCTCGAAGAGGCGGTCGCCGCCTATCAGGAAGCGCTCAAGGAATACCGGCCGGAGCGGGTGCCGCTCGATTGGGCGATGACCCAGCACAATCTCGGCGCGGCGCTGCGCAGCCTCGGCGAGCGCGAGCCCGGCACGGCGCGGCTCGAAGAGGCCGCCGCGGCCTATCGCCAGGCGCTGCGCGTGCGCACCCGCGAACGCGCGCCGCTCGACTGGGCGCTGACCCAGGGCAATCTCGGCAACGTGCTGGCGGCGATCGGCGAGCGCGACAGCGACGGCCGCCAGTTGCGCCAGGCCGTGCTGGCCTATCGCGAAGCGCTGAAGGTCTATCGCCGCGAGCGCAGCCCGCTCGACTGGGCGCGCATGTTGAGCAATCTCGGTAACGCCCTCTCCTGCCTCGGCGAGCGCGAGAACGAGGTCAACTGGCTGCGCGAAGCGGTCACCGCCTATCGCGAGGCGCTCAAGGAATACCGGCGCGAAACCTTGCCGCTCGACTGGGCGATGACGCAGAACAATCTTGGCAACGCGCTGGCCCGCCTCGGCGAGCGCGACCCCGTCAGCGCACGCCTCGACGAAGCGGTGCAGTGCTATCGCGACGCGCTGCAAGAGTGCACGCAGCAGCGCGCGCCGATGCAATGGGCGATGACGCAGAACAATCTCGGCGGGGCGCTGCTGCGCCTCGGCGAGCGCGGCGAGGGCAATGCG
>DASZLY010000403.1:0-3026 GCA_035552135.1 Allostellaceae bacterium
AGCGGCACGGTCTTGCAGTCGACGAGGTCGACTCGCTTGCCGCGCAACAGGCCGGCGAACTGGTATTCGGACAGCGTGTCCGGCACCGGCGTCACCGCCGCGAGGATCGTGCCGGGGTCGGCGCCGATCACCGCCGCCGCGGGCAGCGGCTCGCTCTTTTCCCGTTTCCAGCGCTGGTGGTGCTGGGCGCCGCCGCGATGCCGCAGCCAGCGCATCAGCGTCGTGTCGCGGCCGGTGACCTGCAGCCGGTAGATGCCGAGGTTGAACCCGTCCTCGCGGCGCGCGCCCGGTCCCTTGGTGACGACGAGGGGCCAGGTGACGAGCGGCGCCGGCTCGCCCGGCCAGCAGGTCTGGATCGGCAGCCGGCCGAGGTCGATGTCGCAGCCGGTCAGCACGATGTCCTGGCAGGGCGCCGAATTCACCGTGCGCGGGCGCATCGCCAGCGCGGTCTTCAAGAGCGGCAGCATCTCCCACGCTTCGCGCCAGCCGCCGGGTGGCTCGGGCTGCTTGAGAAAGGCGAGCGTCTCGCCCACCTCACGCAACTGGTGCGGCTCGCGGTCCATGCCCCAGGCGACGCGTTCGATCGTGCCGAACAGGTTGACCAGTACCGGTATGTCGTAGCGGCGATCCGGCCCGGCGACAGTCTCGAACAGCACCGCCGGCCCGCCCTCGGCCAACAGCCGGGTCTGGATTTCGGTCATCTCCAGGATCGGCGACACCTGTTCCCTGACCCTGACGAGCCTCCCGCTCGCTTCGAGCCGGGCGATGAAATCGCGCAGGCTGGCATAGGGCATGGGCGGCTACGCCGCCATGTTCCCGGTATGAAGCAGTTTGGCAAAGCGCGCGGCGGCGTTGCGGATTTCCTGCCAGCGCGGGTCGTCGATAAGCGCTTCCGGTTCGATGTGCTCGGGCGTCTGGTCCGACAGATCGCGCATCAATTTGAACAAATGCCTGCCGGCAGCGCGCTGCCCCGCGCCGAGGCCGGTATCGTCGCGCTCAAGGAATTCCTCGACCGCGGCGTCGCCGAAAAACATGCAAAATTCGTCGTCCGGGCTGGACACTTCCGGGCCAAGCCCGAACCAGGCGCGCCGCTGCATCGCCTCATCGGCGAGCCCGGCAACGACATCCTCGACGACCCGCCTCCAGGCCTTTACGTCCACTGCCATCGCTACCTCTTGAACCGGAAATCCTCGTAAGGAATATGCGCGCTTGCCGTCCGGCCGGGATTGCGGCCGCGAATGGTGCGACCGTTCACGTCCCTGTACCCGCCCTTTTGATCGATTACATAAAGCCGGCGTTGCGAGCGATAGGGGCTGCTTGGGTCAGCTGGCATCACACGCACTCGGTCGTTCGGGGTTGTCGGGATTAACGTACTCCTTGCCGCCGCGCTTGTCCGACGGCCTCTCGATCCAGTTATCTGGAATGCCTTCGGGTTTCGGCAAGTCCGGCATCGCGCGCGACGCTAGCCGGAACCGCGCGGTGCAATCAATCGCCAGCGGCGGCCGGCGCTGTTCGGCGCGAGCGCAGCGCGAAGAGGGAGACGCACGCGGCAAGGCATAGCCCGGTCGACACCGCGATCGCCGCCGTGCCGATGCGGTCGATCAAGAGCCCGAAGAGGAACGGCGCGGAGGATTCCGCGATGCGCGTCGGCACCGCCAGCATGCCGGTGCGCTTGCCGTAACCGTGCGGCCCGAAGAGGGCGAGCGGCAGCGTGCCGCCGGCGATGGTGAGCATGCCGTTGCCGGCGCCGTGCAGGATCGCGAAGGCATTGATCCCCGCCGGGCCGAGCAGCGCCAGGATTCCGGCGCCGGCCGGGTGCAGCAGCGCCGCGATGCGCGCCGGGATCAGCGGGTGGAACTTGCGCAACAGGCCGAATTCGAAGATTCGCGCGCCGACCTGCGCCGGGCCGACCAGCGCGCCGGCGGCGATCGCCGCGACCGCCGAGGCGCCGGCGCCCTCCAGGAGGCGCGGCAGATGCGCGGCGAGCGAGCCGCTGACAAAGCGTGTCGCGGCGAAGAAGAAGGCGAGGGTCAGCATCGCGCCGGGCTGCGCGTCGGGGATGTCGGCGGCGATGTCTGCCGTCGCGGCGGCGCGCAGCGGCGGCTCGCTCGGCGCGGTCGGGATGAAGAACGCGTTGAGCGGCAGGCAGACAAAGAGGTTGAGACCCGCCCAGACGAAACACGCCTCGCGCCAGCCGTAATGCGCCAGCATGAAGGCGCTGAGCGGCCAGCCGATCGTGCTGGCGAAGCCGGCGAACAGCGTGACGCCGGTGATCGACGCCCGCGCGTCGAGGCCGTAGAGCCGGGTCAGCGTCGCGAAGGCCGGTGCGTAGAGCCCCATCGCGGTGCCGGTGCCGAGCACCAGCCACGCGGCGCACAGCCCCATGAGGCCTTGGGCGCAGCCGAGCATTACCAGCCCGGCCGCCAGCACCACGCTCGACGCTGCGAGCACCGCCCGCCCGCCATGCCGGTCGATCACCCGCCCGACAAGCGGCGCCAGGCAGCTCGACAGCAGCAGCGCGGCCGAGAAGATGCCGAAGAACACGCTCGGCGTAAGGCCCAGCGTCGCGGCGATCGGCGCGCCGAGAATCGCGGGCAGGTAATAGCTCGACGCCCAGGCGAGCGTCTGGGTCGTGCCGATCGCGGTGACGACGATTGTGGTGCGTTTTGCGGCCATTCCTTAGTCCCGCTCGTGGGCTCGCGAGAGTGTCACGCAACCGCAATAATCGGAAGGGTCAGCCCGCCAGCACCGCGTAGACCACGCCGTCCTTGGCCTCGCGGTCTTCGAGCTCGCGACTCACCGGCACGGTGTAGCGCGCCAGCTCGGCGAGGCCTTCGCGCGGCAGGTAGGCGCGGCCGGGGTCGCCGAGCTGTGCAGTGCGGCCGCGCGCGGCGGTGCGGCGCAAGAGCGCGATCATGCGCGAGGCCATCGGCTCCTCGTAACAGACGTCGCCCGCGGTCACGACCGCCCAGCCCGCCGCGCCGCGATCGAGCAAATCGCGGCTCTCGATCTTGATCGACACGCCG
>DASZLY010000404.1:0-1780 GCA_035552135.1 Allostellaceae bacterium
GCGCGAGCTGCGGCGAAGCAAGCTGCTCGGCCGGCGTACGCAACGGAAAGCTCGGCACATGCGCGCCCTGCGCCGCGTCGGCCACTTCCTGCTTGGTATGGCCCCGGCTCCACTGCGACATCAGCGCGTGCAGGGCGTCCCAATTGGCGACGCGGTCTGGCTTGGTCTTGAAGCGCGGATCGGCGGCCCAATCGGGCGAGCCCATGACTTCGAGCCAAGCGGCCCATTGCCGCTCCTCGCGCGGCGAAATCGCCACATAGCCGTCACTTGCCGGCAGGATGCACACGGTCGCGCCGTTGCCGTCGCTGACCCGCTTGCGCGAGCGCGCCTTGCCGCCGAGCCCGGCATTGGCGAGTTCGGTCATCGCCAGGGTCGCCAGCGCCTCCTCGATCGACACATCGATCACCGAGCCGGGCAGCGCGTGCATCCCGGCGCAGGCCGCGGCGAGTCCGCCGATAAACGCCGATTGCTCGCCGACCGGGCGGATCGGCGCCTCGGCGAGGTCGTCGACCTGGCCGGTCAAGAGCCGCGCGATGCCGCTCGCATAGAAGAGCGTCAGGTCGCTCGCCGGATCGTCGGCGCGCGGCCGCTCCTGACCGAAGGGCGCGATCACGGCGATCGCCGCCCGGGCGTTGCAGCGGCGCAGCGCGGCGGCATCATGGCCCGCCGCGCGCAATTCCGCCGGCCGTCCCTCGACGACGATCAGGTCGGCCGCTGCCAGCGCCGCATCATCACCACTCGCCTTGCCGAGATCGAGATATTCGCCGAGCGGCGTCGCGCGGCCGGCGCCGAGCGCGGTCACCGCGGCGCCGAGATCGGCGAAAATCCGCCCGGCCACCGCAGCCGCGAGCCCCCGCCCGAGCTGCGCCACGCGAAAACCGCCGAGCAGCGAGATGCGGTCGCTTTCGGGTTCCATCGCCCTTGAGTAGTGGCCGATGGCGCCGCAAAGCGCAATGTGCGTCACCGCGCCTGATTGGAATTCGCCGGTGAGCGCCCACTTGCTGAGCCGGGATCGACCGTGGGGGAAGCTTATGTTGCTGTCGTGGCCCGGCGCCGGGCGCCTTGCCGCTTTCGCCGTGTGCGTGCTCGCGGCGCTGCCGGCGGCGGCCGACGAGGTCGGCGCGATCGTCACCCCCGGCCAGGGCGAGCTGACGATGTGCCCCTATAGCGGCTGCAACCTCTATCACCATATCAAGCTGCCGCCGCATATTGCGGTCGGCGACAAGGTGCGTGTGCATTTCGGCAGCAACCCGAAGAGCTATCGCTTCCCGGTCGTGCGCATTGTGCGTGACGGCGACCATTGCGTGTTGTTCAGCCAAACCGCCGAGACCAAGGACATCGAGAAGATCGAAGTCGCTTCCTGTCGCGTGGCGCCGCAGGCACAGTAACCTCCGCGCTCTCGCGACCGGGAAAACGACACGATGATGATCTTTTATTTCGCGCCGGGTTCGAGCTCGATGGCGACGCATATCGCGCTGCACGAGACCGGCGCCGAATTCGAGCCGCGGCTGCTCTCGTTCAAGGCCAAGGAGCAGCAGCGCGCCGACTACCTGGCGCTCAACCCCGAGGGCAAGGTGCCTGCGCTGGTGATCGGCGGAAGGGTGATGACCGAGGTCGCGGCGACGCTCTATTACCTGGCGAAGACCTATCCCGCCGCGGGGCTGTGGCCGGAAGGCGGGATCGAGGCTGAAGCGCAGGCGGTGTCGTGGATGTCGTTCATCGCCGCGACCGTGCACCCCGCCCGCCGGGCCGGCGAGGAGGCCTGGCGCGCCGTGTTCCG
>DASZLY010000405.1:0-2887 GCA_035552135.1 Allostellaceae bacterium
CTTCCGCCGCCGCGAGTTCCGCGAGGGCTCCGGCGGTGCGGGTAGGTTCCGCGGCGGGCTCGGTCAGGTCATCGAACTGGGCGGCGCCGACGACATGCCGGTGGCGATGCTGTGCAATTTCGAGCGCATCAACAACCCGGCACGCGGCCGTAACGGCGGCGGCCTGGGCGCACCGGGCCGGGTGACGCTGGTCTCGGGCCAGCCGATCCGCTCCAAGGGCCGCTCGACCATCTCGGGCGGCGACTTCATCCGCCTCGAGCTGCCGGGCGGCGGCGGGTTCGGCGACCCCGCGGCGCGCGACGCCGAGCAGGTGGCGCTCGACGTCGCCGACGGGCTCATCGACGCCGAGACCGCGCGCCGCGACTACCGCGTCGCGCTCGGAGCCGATGGCGCTCTCGACCGCGCGGCGACCGCGGAGCTGCGCACGGCCTGAACCGTGGCGCCGGCATCGCTGTTTTCGGCTTGGCACGAATTCTTCGCGCTGATCGGCGCGGCGGCGGCAACGCTGATCGGCGCGATGTTCGTCGTCGTGTCGATCGGCATGGGCATCCTGTCCCGCGATCGCATCCGGGCCATCGGCGCGTTCCTCAGCGCCACCGTGATCCATCTGACGGCGGTGCTGCTCGGCAGCGCGCTGACGCTGGTGCCGGGGCTCGATTGGTGGGGGTTCGGGGTGGTCGCCGGGCTCGCCGGGATCGCCGGCCTCGTCTACGCGGCAAACATCATCCGGGGTTTCGGCGAGCATCCGCATACCGGGCTCGACGACTGGTTCTGGTACGCGATCTGCCCGCCGGTCTGCTACGCCGCACTGCTAGCCGCGGGGATAATGGCGCTGCGCGGCGCGGCGGCGAGTCGCGACCTCTTTGCCGCGGTGGTGGTGGCGCTGCTGCTCCTCGGCATCCGCAATGCCTGGGACATGATCGTGTTCCTGGTGACGCGCAACCGGGACACGACGTGACAAGAGCGCTGGCGCGGCTGGCGGCGGTCCTGCTCGGTGCGATGACGGCGCCGGCCTGCGCCGCGAACACCGTGACGATCGGCGCGATCTACCCGTTCGCCCGCGACCCGGCCGCGCACGCAGCGCTGGAGGTCGCGGCCGAGGTGATTAACACGCCGCATGACGGGCTCGCGGCGCTGCCGCTCGGCGCCGGGCAGGGGTTGCCGGCGCTGGGCGGGGCGAAGATCGCGGTCGATTTCGCCGACGATCTCGACAACCCCTCGGCAGCCGAGGCGCAGGCGTTGCGGCTCGCCGGCGGCGGGCATGTCGCGGCGCTGATCGGCGGAGGCGGAACGGCCGCGACGCTTGCCGCGGCGAGGGTCGCCGAGCGGCACCGCATGCCCTTCCTCACACCGGACGACGCCGCACCGAGTCTCGCCGGGCGCGGTTTCGGCTTTGTCTTTCGCCTGGCGCCGCTCGCTGCCGGCAACGCCAAGGTCTTCGCCGAGCTGCTCGGCGCCGCGAAAGCCGCGGGGACGCGGGTGGCGACGGTCGCGCTGGTGTTCGAGGACAGCGCCTTCGGCCATGCCGAGGCCGGCGCCCTGCGCGATACGCTCACCGCTGCCGGGTTCGCGACCGCCGACATTGCCTATGCCGGCGGCGCGGCCGATTTGTCGGCGCCTGTCGCGGCGCTCAAAGAGCGCAACCCCGACGCCGTGATCTTTGTCAGCCGCGCCGCCGACGCGATCCTCTTCGCCAAGACGATGCAGAACGCCGGCTACAAGGCGCCGATAGAGATCGGCGACGATGCCGGGTTCTCCGACCCGGTCTTTGTCGCCGCCGTCGGCAATCTGATGCAGGGGCTGATCGGCCGCAGCGTCTGGCGGCTCGGCAAGCCGGACAGCCCGGCGGCGATCGTCAACGGTCTCTACAAGGCGAAAACCGGCCGCGACCTCGACGCGGCGAGCGCGCAGATCATCGAGGGGCTGCTCGTGCTCGCCGACGCGATAAACCGTGCCGGCTCGACCGACTCGGCCGCGATTCAGGCGGCGCTGCGCCGCACCGACTTGAAGCGCGACCAGCTGATCGTCGGCTACGACAGCGTCGCCTTCGACGCGAGCGGGCAGAACACCCTCGCCGCGACCTACCTGACGCAGCTGCAAGACAAGCATTACGTGACGATCTGGCCGGCGGACCAAGCCGACGCCAAGCTCGCGCTGCCGTTCAAGGGCTGGGAGTAGCGCTCACCAAATCACGCGGATGTCGTAGCGCGGAAAGGATTTGTCGCTCGTCACTATCGGAATCTGCTCGGCCGTCGCTTGTGCGATCAGCAAGCGATCGAACGGATCGCTGTGATGAAAGGGCAGGCCCTCCAAGGCGCGCAGGTGCAGGTAACCTATCGGGAGCAGAGCGAAGCCTTCATCGCGCAGGACGGTTTCAAAATCGTGCGGAAAGTCGAGCTTGCGCAGCGCCCGCTTGATGGCGAGTTCCCACAACGAGCCGATGCCGACCGCGATCTCGTTGGCGGGATCGGCGATCGCATTGCGGGCGGTCTGGGTCAGGCGGGCGGATGCCGTAACCCACCAAAGCAACGCATTTGCGTCGAGCAGCAACCTCATCCCGGATCGGAGACCAGCGGCCCCTCGAAGAGTTCCTTGATTTCCGCTTCGGTGAATTCGAAATCGGGACCGATCCAGATTGTGCCCTTCAACCGTCCCGGCACACGGGGCTTGCGCTCTTTCGGCACGGGAACGAGGCGCACCAACGGCTCGCCGTTGCGCGCGATCACCACGTCTTCGCCGGCGAGCGCGCGCTCGACAAGGCGTGATAGAGTGCTCTTTGCCTGGTGCATGTTGACGGTTTCGGTCATCGCCACCAACTTTAGCTAAGTTAGCTAATCTTGTCCGCGGCCGTTCCGCTGTCAAGCGGCGGCCCTCGACGAAAAGGCCG
>DASZLY010000406.1:0-5426 GCA_035552135.1 Allostellaceae bacterium
AGCTTGTGGGTCACGACATAGGTCGGGATCGCCGCGAGGTAGTCGCGGAAACGGCCCTTGGCCTCGAAGCGCTCGCGGAAGGGCGAGGCGGCAAAGCGCTCGCCGAGGCGCGGCACGATGCCGCCGGCGATATAGACGCCGCCTTTGGCGCCCAAGGTCAGCGCCAGGTTGCTGGCGACCGTGCCGAGCATCGCGCAGAACATCGCCGTCGTCTCGGCGCACAGCGCGTCGTCGCGGCAGGTGTCGGCGTCGGTGATCTGCGCCGCGGTGTATTGCCGTGCCGGCACGCCGCCGATCTCGCACAGCGCATTGTAGAGGTTGACGAGGCCGGGCCCCGACAGTACCCGCTCCGCCGAGACGTGATCGAGATGCCGGCGCAGCGCGGCCAGCACCGCGCTTTCGCGCTCGGTGATCGGCGCCATCGTCGCGTGCCCGCCCTCGCCCGACAGCGGCACCATGTGCCCGCCCGCCGGGACCAGCCCCGAAACACCGAGCCCCGAGCCCGCCCCCAGCACGGCGATCGGTTGACCGGGCAACGCTTCGCCGCCACCGATGGCGGTGCGGTCTTCCTCCTTGAGGTGCGGCAGGGCGAGCGCCTGGGCGGTGAAGTCATTGATCACCTCGAGCCGGCGCAAGCCGATCCGCCGCTGCAGCGCCGAGATCGAGAAGGCCCAGGGATGATTGGTCATCCGCACCTCGTCGCCGCTGACCGCCGAGGCAATCGCGACCGCGCCCTCGGCCGGGCGCGGCAAACCGCCGCGATCGGCGAGATAGGCCTCGATCGCCTCGCCGACGCCGGGATAGTCGGCATCCGCCAGCACGCGCGAATGCAACAGCGCGCCATCGGGCGACACCAGGCCGAAACGCGCGTTGGTGCCGCCGATATCGCCGACAAGCCAAGTGGTTGGAGCTGTCGAAGAGGTCATCTCGCGCTGCGCCTTACCGTTGTCCGTTTTGCGCTGCACTGTGGCGGGAAGGGCCGGTTGTGCACCGATTTATCCACCGCAAAATGCTGACGCTGGCGGACGATTTAATGACAGGGGTTGACATCTTCGCGCCGCACCCTAAATTGTGCAGTGCAGTATGGATCGTCGATGACGCTCCTTGCTGCACGTCTTCTAGGCGTTTCCTCCCTGAACTCGGGCCGTGCTCCGCACGGCCCGTTTTTTTGCCCGAAACGGCCGTGCTCCGCTCGGCCCGTTTTTTTGCCCGGGGTGGCCGGGGCCTCGTCGGGTCGGCCGTCAGCAGATTTGCGCCAGATCCTGCGCGACCTCGCCGAGCTCGGCGATCAGCCCGGCCATCTCCTCGCTCAGACGGTCAAAGCCGGGGCGGCGGCAATAGTTCCGCTCGTCCATGTAGAGCGCCCGGTTGATCTCGATCTGCAGCGCGTGGCGGCCACGGCGCGGGCGGCCGTAATGGCCGGTGGTGAACCCGCCGGCATAGGGCGCGTTGAGTGCGACGCTATAACCGCGCAGCGCCAGATAGCGCCGCGCCGTCTCGACGATGCGCGGCGCGCAGGCGGCGCCGTGGCAATCGCCGAGGACGATGTCGGCGGCCTCGCGCCCGGCATTGCCGTTGGCGCCCGACGGCATCGAGTGGCAATCGACCACCAGGCAGAAGCCGAACCCGGCCGTCGTGTCCTCGACCAGCCGGCTCAGCGCCGCGTGATAGGGGCGGTAGAGCCCTTCGATTCGCTCCCGTGCCTCGGCGAAGGCGAGTTTCGCGCCGTAAATCTCCTCGCCGCTGGCGACGACGCGGGCGATCGTGCCGAGCCCCATTCGCACGCGCGGCGAGCGGGCGTTGACGTAATCCGGCAGCGCGTCGGCGAACATCGCCGGGTCGAGCTCCCAGGCCTCGCGGTTGACGTCGAGATAGGCGCGCGGAAAGCGCGCCGCGAGCATCGGCGCGCCGAGCCGCGGCGCGGCGGCGAAAATCTCGTCGACAAAGGCGTCTTCCGAGCGGCGCAGGCTCAGCGGATCGAGCCGCGAGGCGGCAACGAACTCGGCCGGGTAATCGGAGCCGCTATGCGGCGAGGCGACGACGAGCGGCAGCAGCTGCGCTGCCGGGCGCCGCAAATCGAGCGGCGGTGCCGTTGCAGTCGCGGACAGGGCCGAGCCATCCATAGGGCGAGCTTAGTGCGCGCAATCGCCGCTGTCAGCCTCCGGTGGTGCAAGATCGCACGGAAATCGACCGCTCGCCTTCCGCCGCGGCGATGCCCGTGTTAGATGCTCCCGGTGACGCATTTTTTAACCTAGGTGATGGCGCGCATCCTTCTTGCCGAGGACGACGACCAACTGCGCGTCTTCCTCGAACGCGGCTTGCAGCGGGCCGGCCACGTCGTCGATTCGGTCGGCGACGGCGCGGCCGCATGGGCACTCGCGGAAAGGCAGAGTTTCGACCTGCTGCTGGCCGACGTCGTGATGCCCGGGCTCGACGGCATCGAGCTCGCGCGCAAGGTGTCGGCGCAGCAGCCGGGCATCCGCGTCATGTTCATCACCGGCTTTGCCGCGGTGGTGATGCGTGAGGAAGGATTGTCGCAGACTCGCGCTCGCGTCTTGGCAAAGCCCTTCCACCTGCGCCATCTGATCGACGAGGTCGAGGCGCTGCTGCTGGAGTAGCGCGCCGGTCAGCGCAGGTATATTTAACACGGCGTGTAGAGCGACGCTGGGTCGTGATGCCTTGAAACGCCTCCGGACTTTTGCCGCCTGGCTGGCGATCGCCGCGCTGCTGATCGACGGGATGCTGCCGACCGCGGTGACGGCGATGACACCGGGCGGCGGCCAGGCGCCGGCCGCATTCTGCAGCGGAGCGTCGGGCATTCCCGTGCGGGGCAAGCCGCCGTCTTCCCTGCCGCTTCGCCATTGCGCGCTGTGTGCGGCTTTCTTTGTCGCCTTGCTGCCGCCCCGGCCCGGCGGCCTCCCTGCCCGCCTCGTCGTCGGGCCGGCGCATCCCGCGGCCGTCGCGGGGATCGCGACCTTGCCGGGCCGTGTGCCCTATGCCGCGGCGCAGCCGCGCGCGCCGCCCGTTTCCGCCTGAACCAGACCTAGCCTTTCATTCGAACTTCGCGGCTTTCGGCGCCCCGGCACCGGCCGCCTTTCATTCCCGGGAGGGAAGAACGATGCGATACCGATTCCTCGCGCTGGGCGCGAGCCTCGCGCTGTTTGCGACCGCGGCTCTGGCGCAGAGCGGCGACGTCAAGATCATCAATGCCTGGGCGCGCGCCACGCCGGGCGGCGCGCAGACCGCCGCCGCCTATGTGACGCTCGAATCGCCCACGGGCGACCGGCTGACCGGGGTGTCGACACCGGCCGCGCAGAAGGCCGATCTGCATTCGATGACGATGGAGGGCAGCGTCATGAAGATGCGCCCGGTCGACGGCATCGACCTGCCGCCAGGCCAGAGCGTGACGCTGAAGCCGGGCGGCTACCACATCATGATGACCGGGCTGGCGAAGCCGCTCGCGGCCGGGCAGAGCTTTCCGCTGACGCTGAACTTCGCCAAGTCCGGCGCCAAGAGCGTCACGGTCAGCGTCGAAAAGGTCGGGGCGATGGGCCCCGGCGGCAGCGCAAGCAGCGGCGAACATACGAGCATGCCCGGCATGGACATGCCGATGCATCATTAGGGGCGCAGGATGGCCCGCTCTCCCAAACCCGAAGCCGCCAAGCCCGGTTCCGCCGCCCCCCGGCCCGGTGCGCCGCCTTATGTGCTGATCGCGACGGTCTTCGCCGGGGTTCTGGTGCTGGTCGCCGGCTTGCTGATCGGCCTCGCCTTCCGCGACCAGGCGCAAGGCGTCGCCGGCAGCCCGCTCGCCGCGGCGATCGGCGGCAAGTTCACCCTCGTCGACCAGAACGGCAAGGCGTTCACCGAGGCCGACCTCAAGGGCAAATGGAGCCTCGTCTTCTTCGGCTACACCCATTGCCCCGATGTCTGCCCGACGACGCTCAACGATCTGTCGCTGGCGCTCGACCAGCTCGGCGACAGGAAGAAGAATGTCAGCATCGTTTTCATCAGCGTCGATCCCGACCGCGACACGCCGGCGGTGCTCAAATCCTATGTCGGCAGCTTTGACGGGCCGATCGAGGCGCTGACCGGCCCGCCCGATGCGGTCGCCCAGGCCGCCAAGGACTACCGGGTGTACTACGCCAAGCACCCGCGCGCCGATGGCGGGTACGACATGGACCATAGCGCGCTCATCTACATCATGGACCCGAAAGGCCGCTTTACCGCGACCCTCACCCCGGACGACAGCTCCGACGACATGGCGGAGCGGCTCAAGAAGCTGGTGGGCTGATCACCGCGGCCCCTCGCCGTAAGAAAGAACCCTCATCCTGAGGCGCTCGCGTAGCGAGCCTCAGGATGAGGAAGGTCTGCGCGGTCTCGTATATTAGACCCGCGCCGCGCGGCGCAGCGCCTGCGGCGGCTGACCGAAGGCGCGCAGGAACGCGCGGCGCATGCGCTCGGGGTCGCCAAAGCCGGTCTGAGCCGCGACGCCCTCGATCGGCTCGCCGCCGGCCTCGACCCGTTCGCGCGCCGCTTCGAGGCGCAGGTGCTCGACGGCCTTTGCCGGCGTCGTGCCGGTCTCGGCGAGAAAGGCGCGGGTGAAGTTGCGGGGGCTCATCGCCGCGTGGTCCGCCAGCCGCTCGACCGGCAATTTCTCCGGCAGCCGTTCGCGTACCCAGGCCAGCAATTCGGCGAAGCGTCCTTCTGGCCGCCCGAATTCGAGCAATGCCGAGAATTGCGACTGGCCGCCCGGCCGGCGGTGGTAGACGACGAGCATCTGCGCGGTGCGTTTCGCCGCCGCCTCGCCGAGATCCTCGGCGATCAGCGCCAGCGCGAGGTCGATGCCGGCGGTGATGCCCGCCGAGGTCCACAATTTGCCGTCGCGCACAAAGATGCGGTCCGGCTCGACCCGCACCTGCGGGTAACGCATGGCGAGGGCGGATGCCCGCTGCCAGTGCGTTGTCGCGCGCCGGCCGTCCAACAAGCCGGCGGCCGCGAGGACGAAGGCGCCGGTGCAGACGCTCGTCACCCGCCGCGCCATCGGCGCCATGCGCCGCAGCCAGGCGAGCGTCTGCGGGCAATGCTCGGCAGCGCGGGCGCCAAGTCCGCCGGTCACGATCAGCGTGTCGATAGCGCTTGTCCCGGCGAAGCTCTCCGCCATCAGGACGACGCCCGACGAGCTTGCGACCGGTCCGGCATCGCGCGCCAGGATACGCAGGCAGTAGGGGGCGGGGTCCGTGCCGCGCGAGGCCAGCTCGAAAGCCGCGACGGGACCGGCCGAATCGAGCAGTTGGAATTGCGGGAAGACGAGAACACCGATCGTGCGGGTCACGGCTGAAATCGAGGAATCAATGTCATTTAAGCCAAATCTATTCCCACTACAATGCCGCCGTCAACCGCAGGAGCCACCGATGCAAAGCAGCCCT
>DASZLY010000407.1:0-3668 GCA_035552135.1 Allostellaceae bacterium
GCGCAACTACCGCAAGGACACGCTTCTGACCCATGTCGGGCGCAACCCGGAGGCTAATTTCGGAGCGGTCAACCCGCCGGTCTATCACGCCTCGACGATCCTCTCGAAGAACATGGCCGAGTGGGAGGCGAAGCGCGCCGCGCCGCCCTTTACTGGGGTGCGCTACGGCCTCCACGGCACGCCCGGCACCTTCCCCTTGGAACAGCTGCTGGCGAAGATCGAGGGCGGCTATCGCGGCATGCTGATGTCGTCGGGGCTCGCCGCGGTGACCGCGCCGCTGCAGGCGCTGCTCGGCGCCGGCGACCATTGCCTGATGGTCGACAGCTGCTACGGCCCGGCGCGCAATTTCTGCGAGGGCATCCTCAAGAGATGCGGCGTCGAGACGACCTATTACGACCCGCTGATCGGCGAGGACATCGCCGCGCTGGTGCGGCCCAACACCAAGGTCGTCTATTGCGAGTCGCCCGGCTCGCTGACTTTCGAGGTGCAAGACATCCCGGCGATCGCCGCGGTCGCGCATCGCCACGGCGCCAAGGTGCTGATGGACAATACCTGGGGCACGCCCTATTTGTTCCGCTCGTTCGAGCACGGGGTCGACGTCTCGATCCACGCCGCGACCAAATACATTTGCGGCCATTCCGACGTGATGCTCGGCGCGGTGATCTGCAACGAGGAGAGCTTCCTGCCGGTGCGCGCGGCGATGGCGCAGATCGGCCATTCCGCTGCGCCCGACGACGTATTCTTCGCATTGAGGGGCATGCGCACCTTGAGCGCGCGGCTCGAACGCCACCAGCGCAACGCGCTCGAGGTCACGCGCTGGCTGCAGACCCGGCCGGAAGTGTCGCGGGTGCTCTACCCGGCGCTGCCGGAAGACCCCGGTCACGCGATCTGGAAACGCGATTTCCTTGGCGCGTCAGGGCTTTTCGCGGTGGTTCTGAAACCGGCGTCGAAGGAACAGGTCTACGCAATGATCGACGCGCTCGATCTGTTCGGCATCGGCGCGAGCTGGGGCGGGTTCGAAAGCCTGATCCAGCCCGCCTATCCCGACCGCAGCCGTACCGCCAAGGCCTGGGAGGCCGAAGGGCCGCTGGTCCGCATCCATATCGGCCTCGAAGACCCGCAGGACCTCATGGCCGACCTGGCGCAGGGCCTCGACAAGATGAAGACGGCCGGCTGAGGCAGACGGCGCGACGGAAAGCCGCCGCGCCGCTCCGTGCTGTGCGATTAGCGGTTCGGACCCGGCAGGCCGGCGTCCGCGGTGCGGCCGCTATTGGTCGAGCCGTTGACCGCCATCGAGAGGTTCATAGTCGCGCCGCGCGAGCCGGTCGTCGAGCCACGCGTCGTTCGCCGCGAACTGAAGGTTGAAGCGGCTTGCTTCCTCGATCGTCCTGAAACCGATCGTCAGCGTATAGCCTTTGGCGTCGGCCGCCGCCGTGAATGCGGCGGGCTGTATTTTCTGGCCGTCGAGCCATGCGCGGATTGTGGCCATCGCGTCGCCAAAAGGTACGCCTTCCGTAACGCGCACGACGGTAACAAACGGATCGATAAGAGCCATGACGCTTGCCTTTTGTAGTTTCCAGGAGACGAACGGTGCCGGTACGCACACCGTTCGTTTGAGCAACTGCGGCCTTCCGCCCCGGTTCCGGCGGCCCGGAAGAATGTTCGCCGATATCGCGATCTGGTGGTCGGACTATCCGCATTACGACACCGAGGACGTCTGGGAGGCCCTCGACCTGATGGCGAAATACGAAGTGCCGGAGCCGGTACAGCGCGACATGCTCGGCAACAGCGCCCGCCGCCTCTACGGCATCGAGCCGCTGCTCACGGTCAAAGAGCGCGTCGAGGACTATCAGCCGAGAGTCGGGAGGCGTGTCGCTAATCGGGGTCAGCGAAGAAGCGGGGATTAGCAGAAGGGCGGCGTCCTTCTGCTATCGGCCAGCGTACCAGATGGATAACAGATGGCGGACCATCTGTTAAAAGTGCGTCCGGCAGCTGCCCGCGCAATTCTCCGTGCGTATGGCGCTTCATGCGTGCTCGGCATTTCACATCGCGCCGCGATGCCGTCAGAATGGGCCGGGTACGGCGGAGGACGATGTCATGGACGGCAGCAGCGTAACCGATGCGGCGCTTCGGCAGGACTATATCGACCGGGCGCGCGAGCTGGTGCCGCTGTTGCGCGAGGCGGGCGATGAGATCGAGAAGAACCGCCGGACCTCCGAGCACGTCGTCGAGGCGATGGTCGAGCGCGGCATCTTCAAGATGCTGCTGCCGAAATCGATCGGCGGCGGCGAGCTCGACCCGCTGACCTACACCGCCGTCCTCGAAATCCTCGCCGCGGGCGACGGCAGCACCGCCTGGAGCCTCGGGCAGAATTCCGGCTGCTCGATGACCGCGCCCTATCTCTCGCACGAGATGGCGGTCGAGGTGTTCGGCGGGCCGCGCGGCATCCTCGCCTGGGGGCCGGAGCTGCCGGGCGCCGGGACATGCGTCGCGGTCGAGGGCGGCTACCGCGCCACCGGGCGCTGGGGCTTCGCGACCGGCAGCCGCCACGCGAGCTGGCTCGGCGCGCATTGCCCGGTCATCGAGCCCGACGGCAGCCCGCGCCTCGGCGCCAATGGCCGGCAGGTGGTGCGCACGATCATCGTCCCCAAATCCGAGGCGACGATCATCGACAACTGGCAGGTGCTGGGGCTGCGCGGCACCGGCAGCGACAGCTATGAGCTGAAGGACCATTTCGTGCCGGAAGCGCGCACCTCGCTGCGCGACGACCCCTCGACCCGGCGCGAGAAGGGGCCGCTCTACCAATTCACCAGCGGCATGATCTATGCGATGAGCTTCAGCCATGTGTCGCTGGGCATCGCGCGCGGCGCCTATGATTCGTTCATCGAGATTGCCCGCGACAAGATCCCGCGCGGCGCCAAGAACGTGCTGCGCGAGAACAACGTGATCCAGAGCCAGGTCTCGCAATGCGAGGCCAAGCTGCGCTCGGCCCGCGCCTATCTGCGCGGCGTCGTCGCCGAGATGTGGGACGACGCGCAGCGCACCGGCAAGATCGGCCCCGAGCATCACCCGCAGCTGCGCCTGTCGGCGACGTGGGCGATCCACCAGGCGCGCGACGTGGTGGCGACGGTCTATCACGCGGCCGGCTCGTCGGCGATTTTCGAGAACAACCCGCTCGAACGCCGGATGCGCGACATTCATGCGGGCACCCAGCAGGGCCAGGGCCGCCCGATCCACTTCGAGACGGTCGGCCAGATGCTGATGGGCATGCCGCCCGAAGGCCGCATGTTCCGCTAGCCGACGAGACTGACCAGAAACCGCGCGCCGACGAGGATGAGGTAGGCGGCAAAGCCGAGTTCGAGCCAGCGCTTGGGCAGCGCGTGCGCCAGCCGCGCGCCGAGCGGCGCGACCCAACTCGAGATCGGCGCGATCGCGACGACGCCGATCACCGAGACAAAGCCGATCGACAGCGGCGGCAGCAAAGCGCGGTGCGGCAGCCCGGCGAGGATGTAGCCGAGCGTGCCGACGATCGCGATCGGCACGCCGATCCCGGCCGAGGTCGCGACCGCGCCGAGGATCGGGGTGGCGTGCACGGTGAGCGCCATCGTCGCCAGCGAGCCGCCGCTGATCCCCATCAGCGACGAGCCGAGCCCGATGACGAAGCCGTA
>DASZLY010000408.1:0-3191 GCA_035552135.1 Allostellaceae bacterium
TAACAGTCGAATGACCGAGGTGGCCATTGCCGTTACGGTGATGAACCACATGCTGAGGCTCGGACGGGCGAGCTACATTCGCATCGTGTAATCGGAGTAAGGGTAGGGACAAGTCCGTTTGATTCCTCCATCTATGCAACAAGGTGCCGCACGCGGTTCCACCTTGCCGGAAAAGGTCCGGCAATCTTCCGTTGATGACGACGGGACCCGGCTCAACATCCCGTTCGGCAACAAGGAACTGGCGATGAGCCTCGGTGCTCGCTACCGTACTGGCAGTTGGTTTGCCCCGCCAGGCACACGCCTGGAGCCGTTTCAGGAGAAGGGGTGGCTGTAGGCCGAAGCTATCCCTTCGCTTCCAGATCGCTTGTATCGCCACCCCTGTGCTGGGGGCGTTAACCGCCGTTAGCCGCCACGTTCGACCGGCTTGACCCCTTCCAGTGCACACGGTCAGGTGAGGATACGCGCGTGGCCGACCTTCCGGCCCGCCGGCGAGAGGACCGGCCATGAAAATCACCGATATCCGCACCATCCAACTGTCGTACCGCGCCGCAAACCCCAGCATGAGCGCCGCCAGCTTCAACGCCGTCCGCAACGCGCTGATCGTGGAAATCGAAACCGACACCGGACTGACCGGCATCGCTGAGGCCGGATCGGCCGGCGGCCCACCCACCAGCACCGCCGCCGTGATCGAACATGAACTGAAGCCGCTGCTGATCGGTCAGGACCCGCTGAAGATCGAGTACCTTTGGCAACTGATGTTCGGCCGATCCCGCCAGCACGGCCGCCGCGGCATCGTCATGCACGCGATGAGCGGTATCGACATCGCGCTTTGGGACATCGCCGGAAAAGCGGCGGGCATGCCGCTCTATCGTTTGTTCGGCGCCTTCACCGACCAGGTGGAGGTGTATGCCAGCGGCGGATTCTATCAGCGCGACAAGAACCTGGACGGTCTGACGCGAGAAGCCGAGAGCTACGTCGAACGTGGCTTCCGCGCGATGAAAATGAAAATCGGACGCTATGACTTCACCGGCACGAATTTCCGTCGTTTGCTGAACCAGCCGGAACTGTGCGTCGTCACGCCCGAGGAAGACATCGCCCGCGTCACCGCCGTGCGAAAGGCGCTGGGTCCCAACCGCCGCCTGATGGCCGACGCCAATTGCGTCTGGAGCCCAGCGACCGCGATCAAGATGGGCAAGGCGCTGGAACCCTATGACCTGTTCTGGCTGGAAGAACCGGTCGCCACCGACGATGTCGACGGCAGCGCCGAGGTGGCGCGGGCGCTGACGACCTCGATCGCCGGATACGAAACCGAGGTCGGTTTGTTTGGCTATCGCGAGCTGATCAGCCGCGGCGCGATCGATATCGCTCAGCCCGACCTGGTCTGGTCGGGCGGGTTCACCGAATGCCGTAAGATCGCGGCCCTCGCCCAGGCGCATAATCTGACGCTGTCGCCGCATTGCTTCTCGTCGGCGCTGTTGTTCGTCGCGGCGCTGCATTTCGCCGCGTCCAGCCCGAACGTGCTGATGGTCGAATGGGACCAAACCGAACACGGGCTGCGCACTGAGCTGCTGAACGAACCATTCGACTACGACGGTGGAGGCATGATGCGCGTGCCGGACGGCCCCGGCCTGGGCGTCACGCTGAACCGGGACACCCTTGAAAAATACCGCGTTCGCTGAAAGCCGCGCCCCGCGCCCAGCCCTTACCGGGCTGGTCCCGTGGGCTCATCTGTTCGCGGGCGTTTCCAACGCGGCAGTAGCCTGCTAGCCGCGCCGACGCGCGGCGATTTCGTCCAGCACCGGCATCAGGAAGGGTTTCATCTTCGACGCTGGCTTGCCAAGGACCAGACAGACATCCGCGATGATATCCCGGTTACGGAAGAAGCGCAGGCCTTCATCACTGAGGCCGGAGCCAAGTCGGTCGTGGTGACCGATAGGATTATCGGCTGCCCACATGAAGAGGGCATCGACTACGAAGGCGCGATCTGCCCGGTTTTGCTCGTTCAGGGGCGGGCGGGACCGCTGGACCGGCAAACGCCTGCACTAGACGATTATCGCGTGATAACCCGGTGTATTCCGCGGAGGGCTACGCCACCGTCCGGAGGACAAGGCCGATAGCGGTCGCCCCCGCTGCCGCACGCCGCCCGAGGGTGGGTGCGGCTATTGTCAGCGCCCGGGCAGTGGTCGGCGCGGCGGGAGGTGGGCAGCGTCAGGGGCGATCGTCGCCGTCCGTTGCAGGACCCGCAGCAAAAGCCACGCCACGATCGCGATGTTGACGGCGTTCCATAGAACGCCGTTGAGAAAAGCGGCGTGGTAAGAGCCGGTCAGATCGAAAATCGCGCCAGCCATCCAGGCGCCCAACGACATGCCGGCAAAATTCGCCACCGCGATCGGGGCGAGCCGGGTCGCCGCTTCGCGCGCGGGGAAGTATTCGCGCACGATGATTGCATAGCTCGGGATGATGCCGCTCTGAACGAAGCCGAACAGAGCCGAGATCGCATAAAGCGCATCGAGGCTGTCGAAGAACGCATAGAGAAGCAACGCTGCGGCTTGCATTGTCGAGCCGAGCAGCAGGTTCGCCACCCCGCCGATGCGGTCGGCACTCCAGCCGAAGGCGACGCGGCTCAATAGGCTCGCCCCGAGCATCAGCGACAGCATTTCGGCGCCGCGCGTCACACCGTAGCCGAGATCGCGGGCGTAGCCGACGAGGTGGACCTGCGGTACCGACATCGCGAGGCAACACATGACGCCGGCGATGACCAGCAGCATGTGCAGCCGGGCCGGCGCGAGGCTGAGCGCCGCCACGCTGCCGGCGCCCGGCGCCGCCGCAGCGCGACCGTGATCGCGGACGGGCGCGCTCCGGCGCAGCGCCAGGATCAGCGGCGGCATCGTCGCGAGACAGAAGAGGCCGAGCGCGACAAAGGTCTTTCGCCAGCCGATCGTGTCGAAGAAATGCTGCAGCACGGTCGGCCAGACCGTGCCGGCGAGCGTATTGCCGGAGGCGCAGATCGCAATCGCGATGCCGCGGTGCCGCGTGAACCACAGCGAGACGCTGGCGACGAGCGGCGTGTAGGCGGCGGCGCTGCCGACGCCGACGAGCAGGCCTTGCGCCAGCATGAAGAGCGGGAGGCTCGGCGCATTGCCGACCGCAACATAGCCGAGGCCGAGCATGACCGTCCCGGCGGCCAGGGG
>DASZLY010000409.1:0-17573 GCA_035552135.1 Allostellaceae bacterium
TGAGGAAGGCGAGCTCGCGCAGCCGGTGCTCCAGCGTCGTGAAGTCGAACTCGAGCTTGGTAAAGGTCGCGCCGCTCGGGGTGAAGGTGATCTCGGTGCCGGTCTTTTGCCCCTCGCGCTTCGAACCTTCCGGCCATTCCGGCGCCGGCCCGATTTCGGCGAGCGGCACCTCCGGCACGCCGTCATGGAAGCGCATGAACCATTCGGAGCCGTTGCGGAAGATGCGCATCTCCAGCACCGACGACAGCGCGTTGACCACCGACACGCCGACGCCGTGCAGCCCACCCGAGACTTTGTACGAGTTCTGGTCGAATTTCCCGCCAGCATGGAGCTGGGTCATAATGACTTCGGCCGCCGAGACGCCTTCCTCCTGGTGGATGCCGACCGGAATGCCGCGGCCGTTATCGGTGACCGTGACGGAGCCGTCGCGATTGAGCGTCACCGTGACCGTGTCGCAATAGCCTTCCAGCGCCTCGTCGATCGCGTTGTCGACCACCTCGTAGACCATGTGGTGCAGGCCCGAGCCGTCATCGGTGTCGCCGATATACATGCCTGGCCGCTTGCGCACGGGGTCGAGCCCGTGCAGCACGGTGATCGAGGTCTCGTCGTATTCATGCGCGCCGTTGGCGCCATTGGTCCCGTTGCTGCCGTTGGTCGCGTTGGCGCCATTGGCGAGCGGGGTCGGCATCGATTCGGAGGCGTGGGCGTTGTCGGTCATCGGGCTCAGGACATGGTTTCGGAAAGGGTGCCGTCGCTGACCGACAGGAAGCGCGCGCAGTCGCGCAGCGGCGCGAACAGCGCGGCATCTGTGCCGGTCAGCCAGACCTGGCTTTCCAGGCCGAGCAGGGCGGCGAACAGCGCGTCGCGGCGCGTAGCATCGAGATGCGCGGCGACTTCGTCGAGCAGCAGTAGCGGCGCCTCGCCGCGCGTCTGACGCTGCAGCCGCGCATGGGCGAGGACGATAGAGATCAATAGCGCCTTCTGCTCGCCGGTCGACATGCTTTCGGCCGGGACGCCGCGCTCGGCGTGCGTGACCGCCAGGTCCGAGCGGTGCGGTCCCACCGCCGCCCCGCCGGTCAGCGCGTCAACCGCACGGCTGTCGCGCAGCGACGCGCGCAGGCGATCCTCGGCGGCGAGCGCCGGCAATTCGTCGAGCCAGGCCTCGACCGTCCCGGCGAGCGCCAGCGCGGCGCGCGGGAAGGGGCCTTCAGTTGCGGCACAGGCCGCGTCGAGACGCTCGACCGCGTCGCGCCGTGCGGCGGCGACCGCGACGCCTTGCGCCGCCATCGTCTCCTCGACCGCATCGAGCCAGGCGGGATCGGCGGCGCCGTCGCGGTCGGCCGGGCGCAGCAGCCGCGAGCGCTCGCGCATCGCATGTTCATAGGCAGAAACCCGCGTCGCATGCGCCGGGTCAAGGCCGAGCACCAGCCGGTCCAGGAAGCGCCGCCGCGCCGACGGGCCTTCGATAAACAGCCGGTCCATCTGCGGCGTCAGCCAGGTCACGCCGATCACCTCGCCGAGCACGGCCTGGCCGCGCACGTTCTCGCCGTCGATGCGCACAATCCGGCGCTCACCGCCGGTAGGGTCGCGGCCGGTGCCGATGCGCACCGCGCCGCGCCGCGTTTCGATCGTCGCCGCGACGGCCCATCCCCCGGTTGCGCCCGGGGCGGCGGCTTCGTCGTCATTCGCCGGGCGCCGGTCGAGATCCGCGAGCCGCGCATTGCGCAGGCCGCGGCCGGGCGATAGCACCGACACCGCTTCGAGCAGATTGGTCTTGCCGGCGCCGTTGGGGCCGGTCAGCACGACCACCGGCAGCAGGCTCCGGCCCGCGGCAAGGTCGAGCCGTTCGGCCCGATAATTGCGAAAATCGGTGAGCGCCAACCGGGTCACGCCGAGCGGCCCGAAGCGGGGCGGCAGGACCGCGATTTCGGCCTGGTTGCGGCCTTCATGCACCCCCATCCTCATGCTCGTTCATATGGGGTGGGGGAACCCCGAAAACCAGCCTAAAACCCTGAAAATTCGCGAGATTTGGCGGTCAAACCCGCATCGGCATCAACACGTAGAGGGCGCTCGCATCGGCGCTGTCGCGCACGATCGTGGGCGATGCCGCATCGGACATCGCGAACAGCGCCGCCTCGCCTTCGATCTGCTCGGTGATGTCGAGCAAATAGCGGGAATTGAAGCCGATTTCGATCGGCGTGCTCTGATAGCGGACCTCGACCTCCTCGACCGCGGTGCCGTTTTCCGGACTGGTGGCCGAAACCGTCAGGCTGCCGCGGTCGATCGCCAGCTTCACCGCGCGGCTGCGCTCGGTCGAGATCGTCGACACGCGATCGACCGCCTCGGCGAATTCCTTGCACGGCACTTCGAGCATCTTATCGTTGCCGGTGGGGATCACCCGGTCGTAGTCAGGGAAGGTGCCGTCGATCAGCTTCGAGGTCAGCGCCGCCTCGCCGATAGCACAGCGGATCTTGGTGTCGCCGAGCGCGACCTGCACCTCGTCGTCGCCTTCCTCGATCAGCTTGCGCAATTCAAGCACGGTCTTGCGCGGAACGATGACGCCGGGCATCCCGGCCGCGCCCTCGGGCAGCACCATCTCGATGCGCGCCAGGCGGTGCCCGTCGGTCGCCACCGAGCGCAGCACCGGCACCTCGTTGTTCTTGGTGGCGTGCAGGTAGATGCCGTTGAGGTAGTAGCGCGTCTCCTCGGTCGAGATCGCAAAGCGGGTGCGGTCGATGAGCGCCCGCAACTCGGCCGCGGTCAGGGTGAAATGATGCGGCAGCTCGGCGCTGGTCATCACCGGGTAGTCCTCCGGCGGAAGGCACGACAGAGTGAAGGTCGAGCGCCCCGAGCGCAGCACCATCTCGTTGCGCTCGCCGATGGTTTCGAGCTCGACCTGGGCGCCTTCGCGCAGCTTGCGGACGATGTCGTAGAGCGTGTGTGCGGGCGCAGTGGTGCGGCCCTCGCCATCGATTCGCGCGGGCACCGACTCGACGATCTCGAGATCCATGTCGGTGGCGCTCATCGCCAGCTTTCCGGACTTCGCCTGCAGCAGGACATTCGACAGGATGGGAATGGTCGTGCGCCGCTCGACAACGCTCTGCACGTGGCTCAGCGCCTTGAGAAGAGCGGCCCGTTCGATCGTCAGCTTCATGATTGTAGCGCGACTGTCTTAAAGGGATGGAACCGGGTCCCGACCGCTTTTCCGGGCACGGCGGCACGGGGTCAACGGACGGTCAGGCATCATAGCACGGAACGGCTATTGCCCTACTTGTTTCGCCGCGCGCCCCGGCGGCGGGGCGGGGCTTGGGGCGGCATGGCGATCCCGGGGCGGGCGCCCGCGATGCCGGCGCGGCAACGCCACCGCGCGCTCAGCTGAGCATGCGGTGGAGCAGCTCGACATCCTCGGCCAGCGCCCGGTCGCTGAGCATCAGCTCCTCGATCTTGCGCACGCCGTGCATCACCGTGGTGTGGTCGCGCCCGCCGAACTTGCGGCCGATCTCGGGCAGCGAGCGCGGGGTCAGCTGCTTCGCCAGGTACATCGCAACCTGGCGCGGCCTCGCGACGATCCGCGCGCGCCGGCTCGACGTCATGTCGGCCATCTTGATGTTGAAATGCTCGGCGACCTTCTTCTGGATTTCGTCGATCGTCACCCGCCGCTCATTGGCGCGCAGCACGTCGGACAGCAGCTCCTGCGTCGCTTCGAGGGTCGGCTCGCGCCGCACCAGCTGGGTGTGCGCGCCGATGCGGTTGAGCGCGCCCTCGAGCTCGCGCACGTTCGAGGTGATCTTGTGCGCGAGGAACTCCATGACCTTTTGCGGCAGCGCCAGGCCCATCTGCTCGGCTTTCGACTGCAGGATGCCGAGGCGCAGCTCGTAGGTCGTCGGATGGATGTCGGCGACCAGCCCCCAGCCGAGCCGCGAGCGCATGCGCTCTTCGAGGCCTTCGAGATCGGAGGGCGATTTGTCGGCCGAGATCACGATCTGCCGGTTCTGGTCGACCAGCGCGTTGAAGGTGTGGAAGAACTCCTCCTGGGTCGAGTCCTTGCCGCTGATGAACTGCACGTCGTCGATCATCAAGAGGTCGACCGAGCGGAACTGGTCCTTGAAGTCCATCGTCGAGCGATAGCGCAGCGCCCGAATGAACTGGTACATGAACTTTTCGGCCGACAAATAGATCACCTTGCGCCCCGGCGCGTGGGTGCGCACGTGCCAGGCGATCGCGTGCATCAGGTGCGTCTTGCCGAGCCCGACCCCGCCATAAAGGAACAGGGGGTTGAACGAGACCGAATACACCGGCGCGACAACGGCTTCGGCGACCCGCCGCGCCGCGGCGTGCGCCAGTTCATTGGGCTTGCCGACGACAAAATTGTCGAAAGTAAGCCGCGGGTCGAGCACCGCCGAGACGCTCTTGTCGTCGATCAGCTCGGCGGCGCCGAGCTCGCCGGCGGCTGGCAGGACCGGCGCCGGACGGGCAAGGGCCCTGCCAGTGGCGCGCGTCGCCCCCCGCGCCGGACCCGGATCGACGATGAAGGAAATACGGTGAACCGCCTGATTTTCCGAGCGCCACATCGCGAGCAGCCGGTCGCCGTAATGCGTCCGGACATAGTCGCGCAGGAACCGCGTCGGTACGGCTATGACCCCCTCGTCGCCATTCACCCGATCCACCGACATCGGCTCGAACCAGGAGCGGTAAGCGGTCTCCCCCACCTCTCGACGCATCCGGCCCAGCACCCGGCCCCAATCACCCGGCAAAGCCTGCGGTTTGGCTCCGCCCGGGTTTTTTCCCTCGGTCACGTCCCCCACCAATGTCGCCCCCTTTTAAACAAGCATTGAAGTCAGAGGTACGCTTGGCGTCGCAATAATCAGCCTTTTGGGCTTATATTATTGGCGCTCCATCGTCGTGATGTTTTTAGGTATTCTCTCCCTGTCGTGGGCGCACTAGTGGCGCTCACGTCGTTTAATCTCATAGATTTTTTGCTAACTACTCGCCTGAGCGGGGAACTAAATGGGATTTTGCTCCGGCGGGAGAAATGTAGCTTGATGACGTTTGGATGGCAACAGAGAGGATGCGCAACTGAGAGAATTTTTCAGGCCGTGGCGCGATCGCCACGGTTGATCGCGGCGATGGCCGCCGCGCGGTTGAGCTTTATCCCTGCAAGGCGCTGATTCTGGCCGCTAATCGCGACAGTTTTCGGGCCACGGTGTTGCGATGCATGGCCCCCTTGGAGATGGCGCGATGCAGCTCCGGCTGGGCACCCTGAAGGGCCGATTGCGCGGCTGCCTTGTCGCCGCTTTCGATCGCCGTTTCGACCTTCTTGACGAAGGTCCGCACGCGGCTCATGCGCGAGCGATTGACGATGGTGCGCTTCTCGGTCTGGCGGAGACGTTTTTCCGCCGATTTATGGTGAGGCATCGTAACCCAGGCCCAGTCCAAGGAAACGGCGCTTATATCGACGCCGCTTGCCAGCGTCAACCGCGCGGCGGTTCTGGCTGATTAGCGATTGCGGAACGCGGGCTTACGCTTCTCGACAAAAGCGGCCATGCCCTCCTTCTGGTCCTCGGTCGCGAAAGTCGAATGGAACAGACGCCGCTCGAAGCGCACGCCTTCGGCGAGCGTCGTCTCGAAGGCGCGGTTGACCGACTCCTTGACCAGCATGGCGATCGGCTGCGACAGGCCGGCGATGCGCGTGGCGACGGCAAAGGCTTCGTCCATCAGTTTGTCGACCGGCACGATGCGGCTGACAAGTCCCGCGCGCTCGGCTTCCTGCGCGTCCATCAGCCGCCCGGTGAGGCACAAATCCATTGCCTTCGCCTTGCCGATAAAGCGCGGCAGGCGCTGGGTGCCGCCGGCGCCGGGTATCGTGCCGAGATTGATCTCGGGCTGGCCGAATTTCGCGGTCTCCGCGGCGATGACGATGTCGCACATCATCGCCACTTCGCAGCCGCCGCCGAGGGCGAAGCCGGCGACCGCCGCGACGATCGGCTTCCGGCATTGCGCGACCCGCTCCCAGCCGCGGGTGATGAAGTCCTCAGTGTAGGCTTCGATGTAGGTTTTGGCCTGCATCTCCTTGATATCGGCTCCGGCGGCGAAGGCGCGCTCATTGCCGGTGAGGACGATGGCGCCGATCGCCGGGTCGAATTCCAGCTCGTCGAGCGCCGCGCCCAGCTCGCGGATGAGCTGCGCATTGAGCGCGTTGAGCGCCGAGGGACGGTTGAGGCGGACGATGCCGACCGCGCCCTGCCGCTCGACCAGCACGGTCTTTTCTTTGTCGTCGCTCATTCGGGGCTCCTTTCAGCGCTGCTTCTTTGCGCAGTAAAACGTCGAACGGCCGGATTGCGCGATGCGCTGCACGCCTTCCTTGCAGGTGCAGCCGGGACAGGGCTCGCCTTCGCGGCCATAGACCGCCCAGCGATGCTGGAAATAGCCGAGCTCGCCGTCGGCCTGGACGTAGTCGCGCAGCGACGAGCCGCCGGCCTCGATCGCCTCGCTCAGCACCGCCTTGATTGCCGCCGCCAGTTTTTCGGCGCGCGCGCCGCTCACGGTCGCCGCGAGCCGCCGCGGCGAGATGCCGGCGCGGTAAAGCGCCTCGCAGACATAGATATTGCCGAGCCCGGCGACGATCTTCTGATCGAGCAGCGCGGCCTTGATCGGCGTCATCTTGCCGGCGAGCTTTTGCCCGAGATAGCGGCCGTCGAAGCCGGGTTCGAGCGGTTCCGGCCCCATGCCGGCGAGAAGCGGATGCGCCGCCTCCTCGCCGCGCCGCATGTAGTCGAGCAGCCCGAAGCGCCTCGCATCGTTGAACCGCACTACCGTGCCATCGTCGAGGGTCAGCACGACATGATCGTGCAGCGCGTGCGGCAGGTCCGCCGGGCCGGCGGTGATCCGCCCCGACATGCCGAGATGCAGGAGCAGCGTGCCGTTGTCGTCGAGCTCGACGAGGATGTATTTGCCGCGACGCGCGAGCTGGCCGATTTTTGCGCCGGTCAACGTGCGCGCCAGCATCGGCGGGAAGGGCCGGCGCAAATCCTGGCGGCGCAATTCGGCCTTGGCGATGGTCCGGCCGGTCATCTTCAGCGCGAGGCCGCGCCGCACGGTTTCGACTTCGGGAAGCTCGGGCATGGCGTCCGGTTTTTGCTGTCTGCTGAGCGGCTGGTGCCGCTTCCGCGAAAATAGCGTTATCTTCCTGCCCGATGAGCGAAAAAGCGACAAGCCGCGACCATCGGCGGGAACCCGCCGCGGAAGCCGATTTCGGCTTTCGCCGCGTGCCGGCAGCAGACAAGGCGCCGCTCGTCCGCGCCGTCTTCGACAGCGTCGCCGACCGCTATGATTTGATGAACGATTTGATGAGCGGCTTCGTCCACCGCCGGTGGAAGGACGCGATGATCGCCTGGCTCCGGCCGCGCCAGGGCCAGGTGCTGCTCGATGTCGCCGGCGGCACTGGCGACATCGCCGGCCGCGCCTTGAAGCGGCTCGACTCGACGCAAGGCGGCGGTGTCATCGTCTGCGACGTCAACCAGCAGATGCTCGATGTCGGGCGGGCGCGGGCGATCGACGACGGCATCCTCGCCGGCATCGAATGGGTCTGCGGCGATGCCGAGGCGCTGCCTTTCGCCGATCGCAGCGTCGATCTCTACACGATCGGGTTCGGCCTCAGAAACGTCACCCATATCGAGCGCGCGCTCGCCGAGGCGCGGCGCGTGCTGAAACCGGGCGGGCGGTTTCTCTGCCTCGAATTCGCGCCTGCGGCCGCGCCGTGGCTCGCCCCGGCCTACGACCTCTACAGCTTCCGGGTCTTGCCGCTGATCGGGCAGATCGTTGCCGGCGATCGCGACGCCTATACCTATCTCGTCGAAAGCATCCGGCGCTTTCCGTCGCAGACCGCGCTGTGCGACCTGATCGAGGCGGCGGGGCTCGAGCGGCCGCGGTTCCGCAATCTGACCGGCGGCGTCGCGGCGTTGCATTCGGCCTGGCGGCTGTAGCCGGCCTTACCTTGTTCGGCTTCTTCCGCAGCCTGCGTCATGTGACGCGCCTCGTCGGCATCGCCGTCACACTGGCGCGGCACGACGCGCTGTTCCTCGTCGAGCCGCTACTCGGCCCGGCGCCGCTGCTGCGTTTGGCGCGGCTCGTGCGGCGGCGCGGCGGCGGGACGCGGCCGGGGCAGCGTCTCGCCGCTGCGTTTCAGGAGATCGGCCCGGCCTTCATCAAGCTCGGCCAGATGCTGGCGACGCGCGCCGACCTGCTCGGCGACGACGTCGCCGCGGACCTCGCGCTCCTGCAGGACCGGCTGCCGCCGTTTCCGGCGCGCGAGGCCCGCGCGCTTGTCGAAGCGGAGTTCGGCCGCCCGCTCGACACCCTGTTCCTGGCCTTCGACGACGTGCCGGTCGCCGCCGCGTCGATCGCCCAGGTGCATTTCGCCGTCACCAGCGAGGGCAGGGAGGTCGCGGTCAAGATATTGCGGCCGGGGATTGTCGCCGCCTTCGCCCGGGACCTCGAGCTGCTGCTATGGCTCGGCCGGCTGATCGAGCGCACCCGCCCGGCGCTGCGCCGGCTGAAGCCGGTCGAGATCGCGCGCACGCTCGAAAAATCCGTCCAGGTCGAGATCGATCTGCGGTTCGAGGCGGCGGCGGCATCGGAGCTTGCCGAGAATTTCGCCGGCGATAGCGATTTTCATGTGCCGCGCGTCGACTGGCTGCGCACCGGACGCGGCGTGCTCACCACCGACCGCATTGTCGACGGCGTCCGCATCGACGACCGCGCCGCTCTCGTCGCCGCCGGGCACGACATTGACGCATTGCTCAAAAAATCGGCCGAGGCGTTCTTCAGCCAAGTGTTCCGCGACGGGTTCTTCCACGCCGATCTGCACCCCGGCAACATGTTCGTCGAGCCGGACGGCGCGATTGCGGTCGTCGATTTCGGCATCATGGGGCGGCTCGATCGCGAGACCCGGTTTTTCCTGGCGGACATGCTGGTCGGCTTCCTCACCGGCGATTATCGCCGCGTCGCCGAGGTGCATTTCGAGGCCGGCTATGTGCCGCCCGGCCGCTCGGTCGACGAGTTCGCCCAGGCCTGCCGCTCGATCGGCGAGCCGATCCTCGGCAGGCCGCTTGCGGAAATCTCGGTCGCCCGCCTCTTCGCGCAACTCTTCCGCGTCACCGAGCAGTTCGAGATGGAAACCCAGCCGCAACTTCTGCTGCTGCAAAAGACCATGGTCCTGATCGAGGGCGTCGGGCGGCAGCTCGACCCCGAGGTCAATATCTGGGCGCTCGCGCGACCCCTTATCGAAGCGTGGATGCTGGATAATCGCGGTCCGGAAGCGCGCGTGCGCCAGCATTTCGACAATCTCGTCGAGGCGCTCGACGCATTGCCCGGCCTGCTGCGCTCGGCCCACAAGCTGGTCGAAACCTGGGCCGAAGAAGGGGTGGTGCTCCACGCCGAGAGCCTCGCCGCCCATGCCGAGCGTCGCTGGCGCGCTGTGTTCTGGCTGATCGTGCCGCTCTGGCTCGGCGCCGCCGGCCTTGTCGCGATCGCCCTGGTGCTGTGGTTCGGACGCTAGCGGCGCGAAGACGCGGGCATTTTCCTTTGCTGTCCTGTACTATGTGACGGTGCTCTGCGACCCGTAGCGGCGTTCGCCTATCGCAGAGTGAGCGCGGAGGCGGTGTTGCTCGACGGCAAGCGGATTTTGCTCATCATCGCTGGCGGCATCGCCGCCTATAAGAGCCTCGAGCTGATCCGCCGGCTGCGCGACCGTGGCGCGGCGGTGCGCTGCGTGATGACGAGGGCCGCGGCCGAGTTCGTGACGCCGCTGTCGGTCGCCTCGCTGAGCGAGGACAAGGTCTATACCGACCTCTTCTCGCTGACCGACGAGAGCGAGATGGGCCATATCCGTCTGTCGCGAGAGGCCGATCTCGTCGTCGTCGCCCCGGCGACCGCCGATCTGATGGCGCGGATGGCGGCCGGCATGGCCGACGACCTTGCCGCGACGGCGCTGCTCGCCTCGGACAAGCCGATCCTCATCGCCCCGGCGATGAATGCGATGATGTGGGCGCACCCGGCGACCCAGGCCAATCTCGCGACCCTCGCCGCGCGCGGGGTCAGGCGTGTCGGCCCCAATGCCGGCGATCTCGCCTGCGGCGAGGTAGGCTCCGGCCGCATGGCCGAGCCGCTGGAGATTGTCGCGGCGATCGAGCGCTGCCTCGCCCGCGATAACCGTCTTGCCGGACGTCGCGCGCTGGTGACCAGCGGGCCGACGCGCGAGGCGATCGACCCGGTGCGCTATCTCTCGAACCATTCGTCCGGCAAACAGGGCCACGCCATCGCCGCCGCGCTCGCCGCACTCGGCGCCGAGACGATCCTCGTCTCGGGCCCGACGCAGGAGCCGACCCCGGCCGGGGTCAAGCTCGTGGCGATCGAGAGCGCCGCCGGAATGCTGGCCGCGACCGAGGCGCATCTGCCGGTCGACGTTGCGGTAATGGCGGCGGCGGTGTCGGACTGGCGGGTCGAAACGGTTGCCGGGCAGAAGCTCAAGAAGGACGGCAAGGGCCCGCCGCTGCTGCACCTCGCCGAGAACCCCGACATCCTGTCGACTGTCGCGCATCGCGGCAACGACCGGCCGGCGCTGGTCGTGGGGTTTGCGGCGGAGACCGAGAACATCGTCGCCAACGCGACCGCCAAGCGGCAAAAGAAGGGCTGCGACTGGATCCTCGCCAACGACGTCTCGGCCGGCACCGGCACGTTCGGCGGCGACCGCAACACGATCCATCTCGTGGATGCGAACGGGGTCGAGGATTGGCCGGCAATGACCAAGCACGAGGTCGCCGCCCGGCTCGCCGACCGTATCGCGACCTGGTTGGATTCGGTCTCGACGTGAGATTTCGGAGACCCTCCCAATTCTCCCTCTCCGCCCCCGGGGCCGGAGAGGGCCGGGGTGAGGTGAGGAAGCGGAGCGCGGGCATTCCGGCCGCCAATGCGCGCGAAAGGTGCAGCCGAGACGGCCGCGGTCCAGCGTTCCCATCTCACCCGTCCGCCGCTGCGCCGCGGCCACCCTCTCCCCCCAACGGGTGGAGAGGGATGTGAAGGTCGAGCTCAAGATCCTCGATCCGCGCCTCCACGGCTGGGGATTCCCGCATTACGGGTCGAGCCTTGCCGCCGGGCTCGATCTGCACGCCTGCATCGACATGCCGCTGATGGTCGCGCCGCAGGCGCCGGCGGTGCTCGTTCCGGCGGGCATCGCCTTTCGCATCGGCGACCCCGAATGGTGCGCGCTGGTGCTGCCGCGCTCAGGGCTGGGTCACCGCCAGGGATTGGTGCTCGGCAACGCCGTCGGGCTGATCGACGCCGACTACGAGGGGCCTCTGCTGATCTCGGCCTGGAACCGCAATCCGCCGGGCAGCTTGGGCCCCATCCGCATCGAACCGGGCGATCGCATCGCGCAACTTGTCTTTACTCGCATCGCGCGACCGGAATTTTCCGTCGTCGAGGTGTTTTCCGATAGCGGAGAGCGGCAATCGGGCGGCTTCGGCTCAACCGGCATCGCCTCCACTTGCCGCCGCGGCGGGCTGCGGCGAAACTGAACCGACGGGAGGACGTCAATCCAACAATATGATCCGCCTCAATAAAAAGCTCCTGTTCGCGATCGAGGCGGTCCTCGACATCGCCTATAACGGCGGCCTTGCGCCGGTCCGTTCCGCCGAGATCACCTCGCGCCAGGGCATCCCGCGACGCTACCTTGAGCCGGTGCTGCAGGAATTGGTGCGGCACAACGTGCTGATCGGCATACGCGGCCCGAGCGGCGGCTACCGGCTGGCGCGCGAGCGGCGCCGGGTCACTATCGGCGATATCGTCCGCACCGTGCGGGTGCTCGAAACTGTCGAGGACCCGATCGAGACGCCCACCGGCAGCGCGCTCGGCCAGGAAGTGCTGCGGCCGCTCTGGCTCGAATTGCAGGACGAGACGATGCGCCGGCTCGACTCGCTGACCCTCGAGGATTTGTGCGCGCGCGCGCATCAGGCCGGGATCGCCGGCCGCATGGCCGAAGGCGGCGACTTCGAGATCTGATCGCGCGTGTTAGCCTCGCGGCGATGAACGGAAACCGGATCAAGGCCGCCGCGCGCCGCTGGCTGCCGGGCAGCCTTGTCGCCTGGCTGAAGCGCCGGCTGGGCATGCCGGCAAGCCACTGGGAATATGTCGCGCGCGGATGGCCGGCGCGCGACCCGCGCGCCGCGGGCTGGGCGCATCCCTCGGTCGCCGCCGCCTTGCAGCAGAACTGGCCGGCCTATGCCAGTATCGTCACCGGCACCGCGCCGCTCGGGCTGTGGCCGCTGGCGCCCGCGGCGCGCGACGAGCTCGCGCATAATCTGATGATGACCTTCGGCTATGTGCTCGCCCGCGCCGGCCATGGGCGAGAGCGCCTGTCGGTGCTCGATTGGGGCGGGTCGATCGGTCATTACGCGCTCGCCGCGCAGGCGCTGCTGCCCGAGCTGGCGCTCGACTATACGATCCGCGACCTGCCGGAATTACGCGCGGCGCTGGCGGCGGTGCAGCCCGGCGTCACCTTCGCGCCATCAGACGAAGCGGCGCTGTCGCGGCAATACGATCTGGTGTTCGTCAGCAACGCGATCCAGTACGCGCCCGATTGGCGGGCGCAGACCACGGCGCTGGCCGCGGGGGCGCGGCACTGGCTGTTTCTTACCTGCATCCCGGTGGTGCGGCGCAGCGGCGGTTTTGTCATCGTCCAGCGGCCCTACGCCTACGACATGAGGACCGAGTACATCTCCTGGGTGTTCGACCGCGGCGAGCTTCTTGCGCATCTGGAGGGGCTGGGTTTGACCCTGGTGCGCGAATTTCTCGCCGGCGGGCCGATCGACGCGCGGGGCGCGCCTGAGATCGCGCAGCATGAAGGCTTCCTGCTCCGCCGCGATTCGGGAAGCGTCACATAAGGCTCGGATAGACGATTGTGTCGCGCCGCAAGAGACCGCCGAGCGCGCCGCGCAGGCCGCTCCACAGCGCCCGCCTTGCGCCGCCGCGCAGCAGCGGCGGCGACGGGCGCAGCGCGGGGAACTGCCGCCGCAATCGCCGTTCGGTCGATGCCAGCCGCCGGATATAGGGGCGATAGAGCAGCGCCCGCGCCGGGCGATCGAGCGCCGCCCCGTAATCGCTGAGCCGGGTGCGCCACAGCATCGGCGCGACGCGGCGCAGCTTGTGGAAATGAAAGAAGATCAGCGGCTGCTCGCCAAACCGCAATTCGCCGTCAGGGGTGCTGCGTAGCGTGCCGGTGTCGAGGTTCCACGGTGCCGCGTTGACCCCGGGATGCGTCACGATCTGGACGCGCGCGAAACGCTGCGGGAACTGGTCGAGATATTTCTGGTCGGCGAAGCGGTCGGCTTCGAGCCGGTCGTAGCACCATTCGATGCACGATCGCCGCCACCACGCGAGGCAGGCGAGCCCGTCGGCGTCGCGCCGGAAGGCGACCCAGCCGACATTGTAGAAGCCCCATTCGGCGAGCGCGCGATTGCGCTTGGAATAGCGGTGCGGGACGATCTGCACCGCGTGTTCGGCGAATTCGTCAAACAGGAATTCCGGGTCCTTGAAGAACCCGATGTCGGCGTCGAGATAGGTGACGATGTCGATGTCGGGATTGGCCGCGAACAGGTACGAGAGCAGCACCGGGGTCGCAGTGAAATAATATTCGACGAGCGAGCGGTTCGCCCGGCAGGCGTGGAACTCGGGATCCGCCGCTTCTACCTCGGTAAGGCGCAGCGGCACCACCGATTCCGGCCGGAGCGCGGAAAGCGCCTCGTAGCACGCCTCGTCGAGGCACAGCACCCAAAGCCGGAACGGCCCCGAGACCCGCCGCAGCGAATCGTGAAGAACCAACCCGCGCGACAAATAACGACTATCGAAATAGGTACAATAGTGCCGCATCGTTATCCGTTATGAGTCTGCTCGCGCAGTGGCGGGTTCGCCGCCCGCCCGATTGTAAGACCTGGAGCCAGAATGGGACGTCAGTTTCTCCTCGGCGTTGCCGTTCAGGCCTCCATCTACCTGCAAAGCCTCATCCTGTTTCCGATCGTCATCCGCCATGCCGGCGCCGCGAATTACGGCGAGTTCGTGGTCCTGGTGACGCTACTCTATCTGGTGTTCGGCCTCTACGCGTCGGGCGTGCCGTATCGCTACCGGCGGGAGCTCGTCTCGGCGCAGGGCCGGGAGGAACGCCGCGCGCTGTTCGCGCCGCAATTCACCTTTCAGCTCATATGCCTCGCGCTTGTGTCGGCGGCGCTCATGTTATGGGCTGCGGCATCGCGTTCGGGCGCGTTGGCCGCGCCGCTGATCGCCTGGCTGGCGGCGAATACATTCTACCGCCTGGTCGCCGATTATTTTCGCTACACGCTGCGCCTGCGGGTCTTCAACTTTCTCGCGGCGGCGTTTCCGTATCTTTTTTTGTCGCTGGTCCTGGGCGTCGTTTTCGCGAATGGCGCGTTACCGGTCGAGCGCTTGCTCTGGCTGCAGGCGGTGAGCCTGGCCGTGCCGGCGCTGCTGTTCCTGCCGCTGATGCTGTGCGAAATCGGCGTGCCGCGGCCGAACCTGCCGTGGCGTACCCTTGTCGCGGATCTCCGGCAAGGCGCGCCGCTGACGGTCGAGCTGGTCATCGATTTCCTGCTCGCGAGCAGCGACCGGCCGCTGATCGCGCTCTTTCTGTCGACCGCCGCTGTGGGGAGCTACCAGCCGGCCTACACGCTGGGGACGCTGGTGCTTTTCCTGCCCAAGGTGTCCGACGCGATCGTCCTGCCCAACCTCAACAAGTTGATCGATGACGGCAAAATCGACGAGGCACGGCTCCTTCTGCAGATCGTATTCAACCTGCTGCTGATGGTCGCGCTGCCTTTCGTGATGGCGAGCCTGCTGCTCGGGCCGAGCATTCTGCGCCTGTTGACCAATGACGATATCGCCGAGGCGAGCCGCTGGGTGACGCCGCTGGTCGCCGGCGCGGCGATCTTCTACGGGGTAATGCTGCTGGCTGGCCAGGTCGCTTTCGCGCTCCGCCGCACGCGGGCGATCGTGACTGCGAGCGCGTTCGGCGGCGTGGTGAATGTCGTCCTCAACCTTGTGCTGCTGCCCGTCTTCGTCAGCATCGTCGTTCCGGCGGTGACGACGCTCGTCGGCTATATCGTCGGCCTAGCGCTGATCGTCGCGATGCTGCGGCGCTCGTGGCGGTTCGAGGTTGAATGGCCGGCCCTGCTGCGATTTTGCGTCGCGGCGCTGGCGATGGGTCTGTTGCTGCTCGCGCTCGGCTACCGGCCGGGCGAGGCGGCAGCGGTTGGCCCCGCGATGCTGGCCGGGACGATCGCGGTGGCCGCGATTGCTTATTTTGCGGTGCTGTTCGTGGTCGGCGGCCGCGAGCTCAGGGATGTGCGCGAGCTGCTCGGCTCGGCCGCCTCACCCTGACGGCGCGCCGCTATGCGTAGCCGAGCCGCGCCAGCAGCGGCGCCGCGGCTTGCGCGATCTGCTCGCGCAAGCCGGCCGACAGCGGCGCGCGCGGCCCGTCGATCGCGGTCTTGCGGACAAAATCGAAATCCTTGAGCGCCGGGTGTGAGGCGTTGAACAGCGCCTCTTCCTCACGCATCCGCTCGATTCCCGAGCGCTCGACCGCCAGCGACGCGACCGCATCCGCCAGATCGAGGCCGAACAGGCGATAGACGCGCTTGAGCTGGCCGGTGGTGTCGCGCCGCAAATCCTCGTATTTCAGCACCATGAGGCTCTGGCTCGGCTCCGCCTTGTCGAGCCAGGAAGCGACGTGCGCGCACCACGCGGCGATACCAAAGCGCGGATCGCCGATCATCGCTTCGAGCGTGCCCTGAAAAAAGCCGAGGCCCGTCAGGAAATGCCAGTACGAAGCCATCACGTCGCGCGGATCGCGGACAAGATAGATCGCCTTCGAATAGAAACGGTTGAACGCCGCATGGCTCTTGATGACACGAAACCCGAGCGGCGCGGGCGCGATCGGGTTGACGTGCCGGTTGACTTCGATATCGGGCACGAAATCGTTAATATTAAAGAAGGTGACGGCGCGCTCGCGGTCGCCGGCGAGCAGTAGATTGGTGTTGGCGACGAGAAAGCTCAGCCACGTCACCCCCGATTTGGGGAATTCGACAAGGTAGAGGTCGTCCGCCCGCGGATCGGCCGGCAGCTCGCGCCATTTCGCGGCGCGGTCGAGCCGGTGGAGCAGGTAGGACCAGCTCGCGCGGGAGTGCTGAACAATCCTCGACATGGGCCCGGCCGGTTTCGCCGCTTGCGTCGCGCGCGGCATAACGCATTCCGCCCGGTTGTGCGCGAAAAATCGCGCCTCGCCCGCGTTGCCGCCGAGCAGCGCGGGTGGGGCGGGCGCTAGACCGGCACCGCGCCGCCCATCGTCGTGCGGTGCATCAGGCGGCGCTGCGGCAGGTCGTAATCCTGGATCGCGCGATGCTGCACCGTGCAATTGTCCCACATCAGCAGATCGCCCGGCCGCCACTGGTGGCGGTAGATATGCGCCGGCTTGACGATGTGCTCGGCGAGCGCGGCGATCAGCGCCTCGGCCTCGGAATCTTCCATCCCGTCGATCGCGGTGCAGTCGTCGCGCATCACGTAGAGGCATTTGCGGCCGGTGCGCGGATGGATGCGGGCGATCGGATGGCTGATCGCCGGGTTGCGCTCGACCTCCGCCCGGGTGGGCGGAAAGGCGCGCTTGCGGCCGGCAAAGTCGAAGGTCGCGCGCCGCCCGCGCAGCAAGCCCTGCATCGCCTCGGGGAGCGCCTCCCATGCAACCGCGGCGCTGGCGAATTCGGTGTCGCCGAGCGGCAGGCCGTAGAGCGTCGGGATTTCGTGCGCGTAGAGCATCGTGCCGCGCGGCGGCCGCGCGGTGTAGCACATGTCGCTGTGCCAGTTCTCGCCGGCGCGCTTGACGCCGATCGGCTGGCCGTCTTCGGTGACGTTCGAGACGACGACGATCTCGGGGCTGCCCTCGACGCTCCAGCGCTCGCCGAAAATGTTGTACTCGATCTCGCCGAAGCGCCGGGTGAAGGCAACCTGCTGCGGCGGGGTCAGCTGCTGGTCGCGAAAGAAGATGACGCCGTGCTCGTCGAAAGCGTGCTCGACCAGCGCGAAGACATTGTCGCCCAATGGCCGGGACAGATCGACGCCGCGGATTTCCGCGCCGACCGCCGCACCGGTGGGAATGACCTCGATAGTCATGGTCGCACTCCTCGCTGAACCCATAAACTCTACGCCCATCCGGCCGCGTGGCTGAACCGATATCGCGGCAGGGCAGGGGAGCAGAAATTCGCTTGCGTTGCCGGCGGCGGTTCGCAGACTTAAATCTACAGAATGACGGGAGGATTTCGCGGCATGGAGGCCGGCTCGACCATCGCGGCGTCCGGGAAAAAGCACGGAAGCGACGAATTCCGCGGCCGTATCTACGACAGCATCGTCGAGACGATCGGCGCAACGCCGCTGGTGCGGCTGTCGCGGATCGCCGCCGATGCCGGGGTCGAGGCCGACATTCTCGGCAAATGCGAGTTCTTCAATCCGCTGTCTTC
>DASZLY010000410.1:0-2175 GCA_035552135.1 Allostellaceae bacterium
ATCGTGGAGGTCGGGGCATGAACGACAATTTCCGCGCCAACGCGATCGACCCGATCACCCTCGAAGTGTTGCGCAACGGCCTCGAATCGATCGCCGACGAGATGGGCGTCGTGCTCAAGCACACCGCGTTCTCGCCGAACATCAAGGAGCGCATGGACGCGTCGTGCGCGATCTTCGACGCCGCGGCGCAGCTCGTGGCGCAGGCGGAGCATGTGCCGGTGCATCTCGGCTCGATGCTGCGCGCGGTCAAGGCGACGGTCGCCGCCGCCGGCCGCATCGACGACGGCGACGTGGTCATCGTCAACGACCCGTTCATCGGCGGTTCGCATTTGCCCGACATCACCCTGGTCGCGCCGGTTCATGTCGCGACGCGGCAGATCGGCTATGTCGCGACCCGCGCCCATCACGCCGATGTCGGCGGCATGGAGCCAGGCTCGATGCCGGGCAACAGCCGCGAAATCTACCAGGAAGGCCTCGTCATCCCGGCAATCAGGCTCTACCGCAAGGGCGAGCTGCAGGACGACGTGATGCGCCTCATCCTCGCCAATGTGCGCACCGCCGACGAGCGGCGCGGCGACCTCAACGCCCAGCTGGCGGCGCTCAGGGTCGGCGAGCAGCGCCTCAAGGAGCTGGCGGCGCGCAACGGCGCCGATCTGCTCTGCGCCGGGTTCGACGCGATCCTCGATTACGCCGAGCGGCGGATGCGCCGGCGGATCGCCGAATTGCCGCCCGGCACTTATCGCGGCGAGGATTTTCTCGACGATGACGGCACCGACGACGAGCCGGTGCGCGTCGCGCTCGAAGTCACCGTGACCCCCGACCGGCTGGTGCTCGATTTCGCCGGCTCGTCGCCGCAGCGCAAGGGCAACATCAACGCGGTCGCGCCGATGACCTATTCGGGCGTGTTCTTCGCGGTGAAGATCCTGACCGACCCGGAAATCCCGGTGAATGCCGGCACGTTCCGCCCGGTCGAGCTGAAATTGCCCGAGGGCAGCTTTCTCGCCGCCACGCCGCCGGCGGCGGTGTGCGCCGGCAATACCGAGACGACGCAGCGCATCGCCGATACCGTGCTCAAGGTGTTCGCCCAGTTCGCCCCCGACCGCATCCCGGCGGCGAGCCAGGGGACGATGAACCTGATCGGCATTGGCGGGCGCGACAGCCGTGCCGGCGACGGCCGCACGGGGAGGGCCTATACCTATATCGAGACGATCGGCGGCGGCCAGGGCGGCCGGCCGATGGGGCCGGGCGATGACGGTATCCAGTGCAACATGACCAATACGATGAACACCCCGATCGAGGCGCTGGAGATCACCTATCCGCTGCGCGTCGAGCGCTATGAGCTGCGCGACGGCTCGGCGGGCGCCGGCAAGCATCGCGGCGGGGAAGGGCTGGTGCGGGCGATCCGCGTGCTCGGCCGCGAGGCGCGGGTATCGCTGCAATCCGAGCGGCGGCGTTTCGCGCCTTACGGGCTGCACGGCGGCGCCGACGGGGCGCGCGGCCGCAACGCGGTGATCCGAGCGGACGGCCAGGTCGAGGAGGTGCCGGGCAAAGCGAGCCTGACGCTCGCCGACAGCGATGTCGTCGTCGTCGAGACGCCGGGCGGCGGCGGCTGGGGTGCGCCCTAAGGCTCAGCCGAAATGGGCGGCGAAACGGTCGGCGTCGGCGTCGCTGTCGAAGCTCGCGCGGAAGACGACGCGGAAATTGAGCACGTGGAGCATGGTCAGCTCGCGGGCGACAATATTGCGCTCGCCCAGCCAGGCGCTCATTTCGGCCAGATGATCGGCGACGGATTGGCTGCCGTCGCGCGCCACCACGACTGTCTTCAAGGAGCTGTCCCTATCCGGCTCCCCGCGATATTGACACGGCCGCCTTACAGGCAACTGTCGCGCGCGGCAAGCCGGCGAGGTTACGCCAAGGCACGCCGCCGGCGTGGATTTTTTGCCGCCGGCGGGCGCGCATCGGGAATAATGCCGTGACATGGCGCCCGGCCCGCAGCCGGGCAGAGAGGGGTGAGGCGAGATGACGACGATCGGTCCCGCGGCGCTGGCGCAACTCTTCACCGAGGCCCGCACGTTTTCGCACTGGCAGAATCGCGAAGTCGCCGACGCGCCGATCGAGGAGGCGCTGGCGACCGCGCTGCTCGGGCCGACCAGCGGCAATTGCGAGCCGCTGCGG
>DASZLY010000411.1:0-4735 GCA_035552135.1 Allostellaceae bacterium
GGGGGTGCCGAAGGGAACCCAGAGCTTTGTCCTCGTCGTCGAGGATCCCGACGCACCGGGCGGCATGTTCCGCCACTGGGCGGCCTACGACATTCCTGGGAGCGTGACCAGCCTTGCCGCCGGCTACCGTGCCGGGGCGCCAGCGCCCTTTGCGCAAGGCCGCAACGATTTCGGCAAGGCCGGTTATGGCGGCCCTTGCCCGCCGCCGGGCTCGCGCCACCGCTATATCTTCACGCTGATCGCACTCAACGAGCCGAAGCTCGCTCTGCCGGCCTCGCCCGACGCCGAGACGGTCATCGCCATGGCCCTACCCTATATGGTCGGGCGCGCCGACCTGACGCTGAGCTACCAGCGTTGAGCGTCGCGCAGGCGGCCCTGCGCGCGCCGCCGGTTGCGGCGAGAGCGAAAGCATGGCTACCCTTATCATCAGTCAGCGAGGGAAGTGGACGATGGCCGGGTGGAGTGACCACGAGATCGATCTGGGCGGGCTCAAATTGCGGGTCGGGCGCGGCGGCGCCGGCCGGGCAGTGCTGGTGCTGCACCATGATATCGGCACGCTCGACAAGCTGCCGTTCTACGAGGCGCTGAGCGCGCGCTTCGACGTCATCGTGCCGGTGCATCCCGGCTACAGCGAGAAGTCGGAGCGGGCGTCATGGGTGCGCCACCCGCGCGACCTCGCCGCGCTGTACCAGTGGCTCCTGGCCGAACTCGGCGTCGAGCGGGCGAGCCTTGTCGGGCTCGGCTTCGGCGGCTGGATCGCGGCCGAGATGGCGGCGCTGGCGCCGCGCGATTTCCACCGCCTGGTGCTGGTCGGGGCGATGGGCGTCAAGCCGCCCGAGGGCGACATCAAGGACCAGGCGATCGTTAGCTATATCGACTACGCCCTGGCCGGGTTCCACGACCGCAAGGCGTTCGAGCGGGTCTATGGCGACGTTTCGACCGACCAGCTCGTCGAGTGGGATCTGTGCCGCGAGATGAGCTTCCGCATCGCCTGGAAGCCCTACATGTACAGCGCCAGCCTGCCGCATCTGCTGGGCGGGGTGAAGGCGCCCTCGCTCGTCGTCTGGGGCGACGACGACCAGATCGTGCCGAAGAGCGCCGGCGAGGTCTATGCCAAAGCGCTGAAGGCGCGGTTCGAGACCGTCGCCGCCTGCGGCCATTGCGTCGACATGGAAAAGCCCGACGAGCTCGCTCGTCTGGTCACCGGGTTTATCGACGAGAATTGACGGAGCGCGGGCTCCTGAGCTTGTCGAAGGGCCGCCCGCAAATTGCCAGAGCAGGCGAGACGCCTGCGGTCCAACAGCCAGAGCAGGCGAGACGCCTGCGGTCCAACAGGAGGACCCGCCATGCATGTGATGTATTTCACCGAACAGCCGATGGCCGCCTATCCCTCGGATATCGGACTCGAAGCCGGCCATACCGCGCTCATGTTTTCGAACAAACACTTCGATCCGGTCGCCGGCAGCGAGCTCTATAACCGCTACCTCGAGCATTACATCTACGCCGAGGAGCAGGGCGTCGAAGGATTCATGCTGAACGAGCACCACAATGCGCCGTTCTGCATGCAGGCGAAATGCAACGTCTTTGCCTCGATCCTCGCCGCGGTGACCAAGAAAGCGAAGATCGTGTTGCTCGGCAATCCGCTGCCGCTGGCCGAGAACCCGGTCCGCCTCGCCGAAGAGCTGGCGATGATCGACATGATCTCGAAGGGCCGGCTGGTCTCGGGTTTCGTGCGCGGCGGCGGCCAGGAGCAGCTCGCGACCGGCGTCAACCCGGCGTTCAACCGCGAGCGCTTCGAGGAGGCGCACGACCTCGTCGTCGCCGCCTGGAGCCGGCAGGGGCCGTTCCGCTGGGAAGGCGCGCATTACCAGCACCGCGTCGTCAACCCGTGGGCGGTGCCGCTGCAAAAGCCTTATCCGCGGGTGTGGATCCCCGGGGTGCTGAGCCAGGAAACGATCATCTGGGCGGCAAAGCAGCGCTATCCCTATATCGCGCTCAACACCTCGATCGAGGCGACCAAGAAGATCTGGGAATTGTACGACAAGGTCGCGCACGAAACCGGTTACGAGTCGGGGCCGGAGAACCGCGGCTACCTGCAGCAGGTGCACGTCTCCGACAACGAGGAGAAGGCCGAGAAGAACGCCCGGCAGTTCCTCTGGATGCAGGGCGAGTTCACCGGCCTCGCGCACCCGGTCTGGGCCAACCCGTCGGGCTATTTCTCGCCGACGCTGCGCCGCAACTTTGTCGAGTTCGCGGTTGGCCGGGCCGAAAACCCGCGCGGCCGCCCGACCTTCGAGCAGCAGGTCGCCGACGGCCGGGTGATCTTCGGCACGCCGAAGACGGTCATCCCCAAGCTGCGCCGCGTGCTCGAAGAGACGCGCCCGTCGATCTACGGCATCTGGGGCAATGACGGCACGGTGAGCGACGCCGACGCGCGCACCTGCATCCGGCTCCTCGGGCAAGAGGTGATGCCGGCGATGCGTGAGATCGGCAACGAGCTCGGGCTGAAGGACCCGTTCGAGCTCAACAGCCCGGTGCACCTCAAATACTCGACCGATCTGAAGCGGATGCCGCAAGCGGCGGAGTAGGCGTCTCTCGGTGTCGTCCCGGCTTTCGCCGGGACGACGGCCAGCTACTTCGCAGCCTTGACGACAAACCGGCGCTGGCGGCTTTCGGCGCGCAGCAGGTAAAGCCCGGTCAGCGTCACGATCGCGGCGCCGATGACGATGGTCGGCGTCGGCCAGTCGCCCCAGACAACGAGGCCGATGATCGAGCCCCAGATTAGTGCGGTGTAGTTGAACGGCGACACCGCCGCCGCCGGCGCATAGGACAGGGCCAGCGTCGTCCAGTATTGCGACACGCCGCCGATCAGCCCGATCGAGCAGAAGAGGGCGAGATCGAAGAGGGTCGGCGTCTTCCAGAAAAACGGCAGCGGCGGCAGCGCCAGCAGCGTCATGAATACCGCCGTCCAGGTGACGATCGAGGCGGAATGCTCGGTGCGGCAGAGGTCGCGCACGGTCAGCGTGCCGACCGCGTTGCACACCGCGCAGCCGATCGCGCCGGCGACGCCGAGCGCGTTCTCGGCGCCGCTCGGCCGCGCAATCACCAGCACGCCGACAAACCCGGCACTGACCGCGATCCACCGCTCGCGGCTGACCCGCTCCTTGATGATCGGGTAGGAGAGCGCGGTCAGGAACAGGGGCGCGGCAAAGGTCAGCGCCACCGCGTCGGCCAGCGGCAGCAGATGATAGGCGAAGAAAGAGGCGACGTTCGATCCGCCCCAGATCATCGCGCGGCCGAATTGCCCGCGGAGCCGGCTGGTGCGCATTACCGGCAGCCCGCCGGCGCGCATCACCAGGATGAATGATGGCAAGAGCGCGACAAAGCTGCGGAAGAACACCAGCATCGGGATCGGGTAGCTCTGCGCCAGCCACTTGCCGATCGCGTTCTGTATCGAGAAGAGGAACACCGACGCGAGCATGTAGAGAATGCCGAGCCGGATATTGTCGACGCGCAGCGGCGACGAGGCGGCGGCGGTCATTGGCGCGCTGCCTTGTCGTCGTCCCGGCGAATGCCGGGACCCACTCCTTCGACGCATGAGCGGTAGAAAAATGGGTACCGGCCTTCGCCGGTATCACGGCGGGATGGCATTTTGATAGGCGTATCTTCCTTACAGCGCGTCCGGATCGAACCCGACAACCGTAGCGCCGCCCATGATCGCCGGCAGCAGGCCGGGCCCGGTAGCGAGGACATGCTCGGCGAAGAACCGCGCGGTCGCCGCTTTGGCGGCGGCGAGCGGGTTTGCGTCGCGCTGCGCGGCGGCGGCGAGGCTGGCCATCAGCCAGCCGCCGAGCACCGTGCCGAAGAGACTGAGATACGGCGCCGCGCCCGCCGCCGCGACCACCGGCTCGGCCTCGACCAGGTATTCGGTCGCCTGGTCGAGCGCGGCGAGCCCGGAAGCGAGCGGCTGGCGCAGCGGCGCCGCGAAGCCGTCGAGGCCGGCGCCGAGCTCGGCGAACAGCGCACGCGCCGCTTCGCCCTTGTCGCGGCCGAGCTTGCGGCCGACCAGATCGCCCGCCTGGATACCGTTGGTGCCCTCATAGATCGCCGCGATCCGCGCGTCGCGCAGATGCTGTGCGGCGCCGGTCTCCTCGATATACCCCATGCCGCCATGCACCTGGATGCCGGTCGAGGCGATCTCGATCCCCTTGTCGGTGCACCAGGCCTTGACGATTGGGATCAAGAGGTCGGCGCGGCGCTGCGTCGCCTCGCCCGGGTCGCGGTGCGCGGCGTCGATCGCCGCGGCGGCGTAATAGGCGAGCGCGCGCGCCGCCTCGGTTTGCGCGCGCATCGACAACAGCATCCGGCGCACGTCGGGGTGATGGACGATCGGCGGTGTTTCCTGGCCGCGCGGCATCCCTAGCGGCTGGCCCTGCACCCGGGTGCGGGCATAGGCGAGCGCGGTCTGGTAGGCGCGCTCGGCGATCGCCACGCCCTGCACCCCGACCAGCAGGCGCTCACTGTTCATCATCGTGAACATCGCCTCGAGCCCGCGATTGGCCTCGCCGATGCGCCAGCCGATCGCCCCGCCATCCTCGCCGTAGGAAAGGACGCAGGTCGGCGAGGCGTGGATGCCGAGCTTTTCCTCGAGGCGCAGGGTGCGGACATCGTTGCGCTGCACCGGCCGGCCCTCTTCGTCGAGGAGGAATTTCGGCACCAGGAACAGCGAGATGCC
>DASZLY010000412.1:0-2911 GCA_035552135.1 Allostellaceae bacterium
CCCGTCGATCTCGCAATCCTCGGCAAAGAACTTCATTGACCAGCATATCGGCGGTCTCGATGCCGACACTGCTGATTCCGACGGAAGTCGCCCGGGATTCCGGGATGATCTCGCCCGCCATTCCGATTTGATGTCGCTCGGCGTTCCGAGATGATTTCGCCCGCCATTCCGGGATGAAGTCGCCCGGTTAAAGGGCGTCTCTGCTGGCCCGCTTAGGGTCCGCTCCTTCGGCTTTGCCACGGGAGGGGACGATGCCAGCAGAGAGGATTGCGATGCGCCAGGTGCGCGACGTGCTTCGGTTGACGGCCGCCGGCGTATCCGGCAACGAGATCGCCCGCCGGGTGGGCGTGGCGCCGTCAACCGTGCGGTTGACGCTGAAGCGGCTCGCCGTCGCCGGGTTGAGCTGGCCGTTGCCGATCGAGATGACCGATGCGGCACTGGAGGCGCAGCTCTTTACCGGGGTTGGCAAGAAGCAGGGTCACCGCCGCCGCGCCGAGCCCGACTGGGCGGCGGTTCATCGCGAACTCAAGCGCAAGCACGTCACGCTGCAGATCCTGTGGGACGAGTACATCGAGCGGCATCCCGACGGGTACCGCTATTCGCGGTTTTGCGAGCTGTACCGGAGCTGGGCATCGCGCATCTCGGTCACGATGCGGCAGACCCATGCCGGCGGCGACAAGCTGTTTGTCGATTACGCCGGTGACACGGTGCCGGTGATCGTCGACCGGCTGACCGGCAAGGTCCGCCCGGCGCAGATTTTTGTCGCCGTGCTGGGCGCCTCCAACTTCACCTACGCCGAGGCGAGCTGGACCCAGGCGCTCGCCGACTGGATCGGCGCCCATACCCGGACTTTCGAGGCGATCGGCGGCGTGCCGAACCTGCTGGTGCCGGATAACACCAAGGTCGCGGTAATCAAGGCCTGCCTCTACGAGCCGCAGGTCAACCGCACTTACGCCGAGATGGCCGCACACTACGACACCGCGATCCTGCCGGCCCGGCCGCGCCGCCCACGCGACAAGGCGAAGGTCGAGGCGGCGGTGCTAATCGTCGAGCGGTGGCTGCTTGGCCGGCTGCGCCATCGCCGCTTTTACAGCCTGGCCGAACTCAACGCAGCGATCGGCGAGTTGATGCGCCAGCTCAACGAGGAGCGGCCGATCCGGCGACTCGGCGTCACCCGCCGCGCTCTGCTCGAGGAACTCGACCGGCCGCACCTCAAGGGCTTGCCGAGCGAGCCGTATTCGTTCGCCGAGTGGCGGCTGCGCCGCGTCGGCATCGATTACCACGTCGAGGTCGAGGCGCACTTCTACAGCGTGCCCTACCGCTTCGCCCGTCGCGAGGTCGAGGTTCGGCTGACGCCGCGCACCGTCGAGGTCTTCCTCAAGGGCGAGCGGATCGCCGCGCATCTGCGATCCAGCGGCAATCACCGGCACACCACCGTCGCCGATCACATGCCGTCCAGCCACCGGCGTTACGCCGATTGGACCGTCGAGCGCATCCGCCACGAAGCCGCTGCGATCGGCCCCGCCACCGCTGCCTTGTGCGAGCTGATCCTGGAGCGCCGGCCGCACCCCGAACAGGGCTTCCGCTCCTGTCTCGGCATCGTGCGCCTGGTGCGGCCGTTCGGCGCCGAGCGTCTCGAAGCGGCGGCGACGCGCGCCATCGAGATCGGCACGCTGACCTATGGCTCGGTGCGCTCGATCCTCGACAACAAGCTCGATCGCCAGGCCGCGCACCGGCCGCCTGCCGATGCCGTCCCGGTCCTCCACCCCAACATCCGCGGACCCCGCTACTACCATTAACTGGTTAGGAGAATGGAAGTGCTGACCCATCCGATGCTCGACCAGCTCGGCCAACTCGGGCTTACCGGCATGGCCCAGGCCTTCGCCGAACTCGAAGCCTCCGGCGAAGGCGCGACCCTCACCCATGCCGATTGGCTCGGCCTGCTCGTCGATCGCGAGATGACGCATCGCCGCGACAAGCGCCTGGCTGCCCGGCTGCGCTATGCCCGGTTGCGCCACCAGGCCGTCGTCGAGGATGTCGACTACCGCACCCCGCGCGGCCTCGATCGCACCCTGTTCCACAAGCTCGCCGACGGCGAGTGGATCGACGCGCACGACAATCTGATCCTGTGCGGCCCGACCGGCGTCGGCAAAAGCTGGCTCGCCTGTGCTTTGGGGCACAAGGCCTGCCGCGACAACCGCTCGGTGCTCTATCAGCGCGTCCCCAAGCTGTTTGCCGATCTCGCCCTGGCTCGCGGCGACGGGCGCTATGCCCGGATCATGCGCAGCCTCAACGGTGCCCAGCTGCTGATCCTCGACGATTGGGGCCTCGACCCGCTCGACGCCGGTGCCCGCCGCGACCTGTACGAAATCCTTGAAGAACGCTACGGCCGCCGCTCGACCATCCTCACCAGCCAGGTCCCGGTCGACAAATGGCACGAGGTGATCGGTGACCCGACCTATGCCGACGCCATCCTCGACCGCCTCGTCCACAACGCCCATCGCATCGATCTCGCTGGCGACAGCCTGCGCCGCTCCCGACCGCGATCCGCCATGAAGGATTGACCAGCACCCCGCTTATCGCTCAAAAACCAACCGCCAGCAGGACGCCTCAAGCGGGCGACTTCATGTCGGAACAGCGAGCGACATGATCCCGGAATGACCGGGCGACATCGTCGGAATCAGCAATCAGACCATCAGAAAGGATCAGTGATGGACTATGTGGGATTTTGCACTCAGTGCTGTGCCGCCAGCTGCTGGTCCGCTTCCAACCATCATCCCGGATCGCAAGGCCTGGATTGAATTGGACCCTGGCGGGCAATGCCGGCAGCGGTCCCCTCATCGTTGAATAGCAGCCTAATCCCTTGCGCCTCGATTGCCCGCCGCAGCGCCGCAAGATTATTCGGCGTCGG
>DASZLY010000413.1:0-2983 GCA_035552135.1 Allostellaceae bacterium
TGGAGCAGGACTGGCGCAACATCGCCGCCGGGCTTTATGCGGCGCCCGAAGAGTGGCGCGGCAACCCGCTGGCCGGGATGGCGCGGGCGATCGATTTCTTCGCCGATCTCGGCGCGGTCGAGGCGCGCCGCCACGGCAGCCCGGACGAGGCTCTGCTGCAAGACCCCGCAACCGCCCACTACCCGAATTATTACCGCCGGCATTTCCATTTCCAGAGCGACGGCTATCTCAGCGCCGCCTCTGCCGAGCGCTACGACCATCAGGTCGAGGTGCTGTTCGGTGGCGGCGCGGCGGCGATGCGCCGCCAGGCGCTGGTGCCGCTGCGCGCGGCGCTGCAGGAGATCGCCGGCGGCGCGCGCAACGCCCGGCTGCTCGACATCGCCTGCGGCACCGGTGCGTTTCTCGCGGACGTAAAGCGCAACCACCCGCGCCTCGCGGTGACGGGGATCGACCTGTCGGCGCCCTATCTCGCGCTCGCCCGCCGCAATCTCGCCGCCTGGTCGCGCGTTGCGCTGGTCGAGGCCAATGCCGAGGCGCTGCCGATCGCCGACGCCAGTGTCGACATCGTCACCTGCGTCTATCTGTTCCACGAGCTGCCGCACCGGGCAAGGCGGACGGTCGCGGATGAGATCCGCCGCGTACTCAAACCGGGCGGACATTTCATTAATATCGATTCGCTGCAGACCGGCGACGAACCCGACTATGACGCGATGCTCGAATGGTTCCCGGTCGCCTTCCACGAGCCCTATTACGCGAGCTATCTGCGCGAGGATTTCGGGCGGCTTTTCGGCCGTGGATTCAAGGCGCTCGGCGCGCGACCGGCCTATCTGTCAAAGGTCATGAGCTGGCGGCGCGAATCTATCTAGCACTATATCTAGTTCCCTGTTGGCGACCCACCACAAGGGTGCTACCGTATTTTGTAGGGCATATGGCCTGGCCTACAGCATGCGGTGGGGGACATGATCGATCTGGGCACCTGGACGACCGAGCGCATCGAACAGCTGACGCTTCTGTGGGACGAGGGGGTGACGACCGCCGAGATCGGCCGCCGCATCGGGGTTACCAAGAATGCGGTAATCGGCAAGGTGCACCGGCTGGGACTTGTGCCGCGGGTCATCACCCAGAAGCCCGCGCCGCGGCGCAACGTCTTCGAGTTCACCGGCCCCGTCTGCATGTGGCCGCACGGCCACCCGGGCGACGAGGACTTCCACTTCTGCGGCGGCCGGCCGGTCCCGGGCAAGCCCTACTGCGAGAGCCACTCGGCGATCGCCTACATCAAGCCGAAGGAGCAGAAGGCGAGCGCGGCCTAGGGCTCGCCCTAAAGCACCTTCAGCACCGCCTCGGGCGGCCGGCCGAGCGCCGCCTTGCCGCCCGAGACGACGATCGGCCGCTCGACGATGATCGAGTGCTTGGCCATCGCCGCGATGAGCTGATCCTCCGACAGTTTCGCCGGGTCGACGCCCGCCGCCGCGGCTTCCTTCTTACGGACGATCGCCTTTGCCGGCAGACCGAGCTGCGCCAGCAGCGCCTTGAGCTGCGCCGCGGTGTAGGGCGTCTTCAAATACTCGACGATGTCCGGCTCGACGCCCTTGTCGCGCAGCAGCGCCAGGGTCTTGCGCGAGGTGTTGCAGCGCGGGTTGTGATAGATCGTCACCGGCATCGGCCGCTCCCCCGTTCGGTTGTCGCGGCGATTGTCCCCGCCTAGAGTCTGCGCGCAAGCAGTTTCACAGCCGGAAGGATGGGCTGCATGAGCGAAATTCGCATCACCGCCGGCCCCTATGAGTTCCTCGCTCGCTACGACCGCGACGCCGCGCCACAGACCTGCGTCTGGTTCGCGAGCGTGCTGCCCTACCGTGAGCGGATCATTCATGTGCGCTGGAGCGGCGAGGCGTGCTGGATCCCGCTGGGAGCGCTCGACCCGGGCTTGCCGCACGAAAATGCGACGAGCTTCCCGGCGCCGGGGCAAATCCTGTTCTACCCCAATGGCGTCAGCGAGACCGAAATCCTGCTGGCCTACGGCGCCTGCCGTTTCGCGAGCAAAGCGGGGCAGCTCGCCGGTAACCCATTCCTGACGATCGTTGAGGGCCTGGAGAATTTGCGGCCGCTCGGCGAATTGACCCTGTGGCACGGCGCGCAGGAGATCGTGTTTTCGGCGATTTGATCAATTCCCGCCGGCTCCGCTAACGTAAGGTAGCCCCGCGCAATTTTTAGAAGGTTCGCCCGCATGCCCGCATTCACCACCCGGCCGGAAATCCAAGGCACGTTCGGGGTCGTCGGCTCGACCCATTGGCTGGCGAGCGCGGTGGCGATGGCGACATTGGAGAAAGGCGGCAACGCCTTCGACGCGGCGGCCGCGGCGGGGCTGACGCTGCAGGTGGTCGAGCCGCATCTCAACGGCCCGCTCGGCGAGGCGCCGATCCTCGTGTGGAGCGAGAAGAACCGCCGCTGCGACATGATCTGCGGGCAGGGTGTGGCACCGCAGGGCGCGACGATCGCGCATTACCGCAAATTGGGGCTCAGCCTGGTGCCCGGCACCGGGCTGCTCGCCGCGACCGTGCCCGGCGCGTTCGACGGCTGGATGCGGCTGCTGCGCGATTACGGCACGCTGCCGCTCGGCGACATTCTCGGCCCGGCGATCGGCTATGCCGAGAACGGCTATCCGCTCGCCTGGCGCATCCCGGTGACGATCTCGACCGTCGCCGAGATGTTCCGCTCGGCCTGGCCGAGCTCGGCCGCGGTCTATCTCAAGAACGGCCAGCCGCCCAAGGCCGGGCAACTGTTCCGCAACCGCCAGCTCGCGGCGACCTACAAGCGCGTGCTGGCCGAGGCGGAAGACGGCGGCGGCGACCGCGAGCGGGTGATCGAGCGCGCCCGCGATTCCTGGTATCGCGGCTTTGTCGCCGAGGCGATCGACAAATTCTGCCGCACCGAGAAAGTGCTCGACTCGTCGGGCCGGCGGCACAACGGCGTGCTCACCGCCGAC
>DASZLY010000414.1:0-13647 GCA_035552135.1 Allostellaceae bacterium
GCGGCGGCAAGGACGTGTTCGTGCACGCCTCGGCGCTGCAGCGGGCGGGGCTGATGAACCTTAACGAGGGCCAGCGCGTCGTCGTCGACATCGCCGAGGGCCACAAGGGCCCCGAGGCCGTCGGCATCACCCTCGCCTGACGCCGCAACTATCGGAACTCGCGCCCCGGTCGCAAGCCCGGGGTTCGTGAGCGGCTTTTGCCAATTCACCGATGGCAGGGCACCGATGGCAGGGCACCGATGGCAGGGCACCGATGGCAGGGCCAAGCCCGGCCGAGGTGCGGAGTGACCGTCTGGTTTGGTGATGAGTACAGCATCCTATGCCGAGCGGCGCTGGCAAGGCCGGGCAACGATCGAGACCCGCGCCTCGTGGACCGTATGCCTCACGGCGCTCGGCATCGCCGCGGTGTCGTTCGCCGCACCGGCCGTTACCGTCGTCTCGCTGAAGCAGATCGCCGCCGAGCTCGGCGGCGAACGCTCGGTGCCGGCGCTCGCCTATTCGCTCGCCTGGCTCGGCGCGTCGGTCGGCGGCATCCCGATGGGACGGATCGCCGAGCGCTACGGTGTCCGCGTCACGGTGATCGGTGGTGCGCTGATGATCGCGCTGGGGCTGGTGCTGGCGCAAAGCGGCGGCGCCGTCAGTCTGCTCGTCGGCTATGGCGTCTTTGTCGGCTTTCTCGGCAATGCCGGGATCAACGCACCGCTCTACATCTATGTCTCGCGCTGGTTCGACCGGCGGCGCGGCACCGCCCTGGCGCTGATCGGTAGCGGCGCGTCGGTGTCGGCGGCGATCTGGGCGCCGATTTTCGCCTATTCCGACTCGCTGATCGGCTGGCGTCACACGATGCTCGCCTTTGCCGCCATCGAGCTGGTGCTGATCCTGCCGGTGGCGGCGATCGTGCTCCGGCCGGCGCCGGAATCCGCGACCATCGACGGTGCCGGGTTCGGCCCGCGGGCCGGCGCGCCGGTGCTCGGCCTGAAGCCGGGGGTGGTGCTTGCCGGCTTGATGTGCGCCGGATTCCTCTGCTGCGTGCCGATGGCGATGCCGCAAGGCCATATCGTCGCGCTGTGCGGCGATCTCGGCATACCGGCCTCGCAAGGCGCGGCGATGCTGTCGGTGCTGTTGGGCTGCGCGTTTGTCAGCCGGCAATTCTGGGGCCTCGTTGCCGACCGGATGGGCGGGCTGCGGACGATTCTCGCCGGCTCGGCCTGCCAGATCACCGCGATGGTCGGCTTCCTGCTGACCCAGAACGAGGCTGGGCTGTTCGCGGTGTCGGCCTGGTTCGGGCTCGGCTTCAGCGGCATCATTCCGGCCTATGTGCTGGCGGTGCGCGAGCTGTTCCCGGCGAGTGAGGCATCGTGGCGGGTGCCCAGCGTGCTGTTGTTCAGCGGCTCGGGCATGGCGTTCGGCGGATGGTTCGCCGGCGCGATCTACGACACGGTCGGGTTCTATTCCGCGGCCTTCGCCGCCGGCATCGTCTTCAATGTCGCGCATCTGATCGTCATCGGTGCGCTCGTCTGGCGCCAGCACGCCGCGCGCTGACGCAGGGCTGGCTTCCCTACCGGAACATCGAACACGCTGCGGCGTGTCGGCCTGATAAAGCGGATGCCGATCGAGGCGTAGACCCGCCGGCGCCCGGCCGGCCGCCATTTACCTTGTCCGGCTTAAGATAATTTTATTTATTAAGCGCATATTACTGCTTCAGCCTGCGCTCAGGTTTGATGCACGGCAATCTTCCTACAATCGAATCCTCCCGCGGCCCCTTATGATCCACAATATTTCACGAATCTCAGGGAAATTTAGACTGCGTCCGGCGATCACAGTTTTATTCGTATTACTGACAATTCCTATATTTTTTTCCCTCATCGCGCTGACATACCTTACCAACGAGACGATCGCCCGCAACAATGCCGATGCGCTGATCGCCCGGTTTCGCGGCGAAACGGTCTCCAGCATCGAGGAGATGCTCAATCCCATAAAATCGCTGATCCGCAGCGCGGCGGTGGTGGGAACGCAGCAGCCGGACTTCTACAAGGGCGATAAATCGCTGAAATACCTGCTGAGCATCCTGCAGCACGGCGGGAAGCTGGTCAGCGTCTATGTCGGGCTCGGCGACGGCTCGTTCCGTCAGGCCCGGGTGCTCAACCCGGGCACCAAGGTTCAGGGCAAGCTGCCGCCCGCCGGGGTCAGCCATGCCTATCGCTGGATCGACGCGCCGCGGGATGGAAGTGCAATCGATCACTACACATTCCTCGACGCCGAACATACCGCGCTCGGCTCGTCGGAACAGGCGACGTCTTACGACCCGCGCGTTCGGCTGTGGTACCGGCAAGCCGCCGGCGAAAGCAAAATCATCGTCACCGACCCCGAGGTCTTCGCGGTTTTCGGCCTGATCGGCTTCACCATCGCCGCGCCGATCTATGCCGATGGCGCGGTCGCCGGCGTCGCCGCCGCCGACATCACGCTCGACGGGCTCTCGCAATTCCTGTCGGAACGCAAGATCAGCCCGGGCACGCTCAGCTTTATTCTCGATACGCAGGGCGGGGTGCTCGCCAACTCGGAGTTGGCGAAGACCTATGCCGACACCGCGGGCGACGTCGCGCTGCGCCACATCACCTCGCTCGACAACCGGCTGCCGGCGATTGCCTACAGCGCGCGGCCGCGTAACGGCGATGGGCCTTATTCATTCTCGTATGGCGGCAGGAACTACGTCGCCAGCTGCGCGACGCTGCCGCCGTGGTTCGGCAAAAGCTGGCAGCTCTTCACGATCACCCCGCTCGAGGATTTCACCGGGCCGTTCGACCACAACGACCGGCTGCTGTTCATCTGGGGACTGATTGGGATCGGGACGGAAATCCTCATCATCTATTTCCTTTCCGCGATGGTCTCGGCGCCGCTCGAGCAGATGGCGAGGAGCGTCGCGATGATCGAGCGGCTTGACCGCGATATGCCGGCGCACCCGCAATCGCCCGTCACCGAGCTTTCGGTGCTGTCGCGGGCGATCGGCCGGCTCGGGGCAACGGTCGAGTCATTTGCTGCTTTCGTGCCGGTCGGGCTGGTGCGCCAGCTCATGACCTCCGACGGCAAGCTCGAACTCGGCGGACACAGCCGTTTCCTGACGATTTTCTTCAGCGATCTCGAGGCATTTTCGACGCTGTCGGAAGACGTGCCGAGCCACGAGCTGCTGACCCGCGTGTCGGCCTATCTGGAGGCCGTCAGCAAGGCGATCAACGCGCAGGCGGGGACGATCGACAAGTTCATCGGCGACGGCGTCATGGCGTTCTGGGGTGCGCCGGCGCTGCTCGAAGACCATGCCTGGCGGGCCTGCCTCGCAGCGTTGCGCGCGCAGCGCGCGATGGACGAACTTAACGCAAGCTGGGAGCGCGACGAGCTCAAACCGCTCAAATTGCGCATGGGCATTCACAGCGATGCGGTGCTGGTCGGCAATATCGGCTCCAGCGAGCGGATGGGCTACACGGTCATCGGCGACGGGGTGAATATCGCCGCGCGGCTGCAAGAGGTGAACAAGGAATACGGCACCCGGATCTGCATCAGCCATGCGGTCTTCCGTGAGGCGGGGGAGCGGCTTTGCGTGCGGCCGATCGGCGACGCCGCCGTCAAGGGACGGCGCGGGACGATCCCGATTTACGAGCTGCTCGGGGCCTATGGCGCGGGCGGCGAGCTGGAACCCGACGCGGCGGCGGTGCGGCTCTGCCGCCTGACGCGAGCTGCGCACGAGGCGATGAAGCAGGAGGCGTTCGGCCTCGCGCTGAGCCGCTATCAGGCGATCCTCGACGAATTCCCGGGCGACCCCGTTTCGCTGGTGCTGGTCCGCCGTCTCAACGCGATGCGGCCGGCGCAGGCGCTTCCGGCCGAGGCCGCGGAGTAATGGCGATGACGGGATTGTCGCTCGCCGCCGAACGGCCCGCCGCGAAAAGCTCGCCGCAAGAGGCGGTGGCACTGCGGCCGAGCGAATATACCGCGGCGCTGATCGACGCCTTGCGCACCCGGCCCGGTCTCGTCCGCGGCGCCACGGTGCTGGAAATCGGCTCGGGCAGCGGTGTTGTTCTCGCGGCGGCCGCGGCGCTGGGCGCCGCCGAGCTTTGCGGTGTCGACATCGAGGAGAGCGCGGTCGCGACGGGCGCCGTCCTGCTGCACGGCATGGGTCATGGCGACCATGTGGAGCTGCTGCGCGGCGATATGTGGCGTCCGGTCGGCGGGCGGCGGTTCGATCTGATCCTGGCCAACCTGCCGCAATTTCCGATGGAGCGGCGGTTCTGTCAGGACCGCCTGCCGAGCTGGAGCGCCGGCGGCACCGACGGCCGGCAGGTGATGGATCGCTTTCTGACCGGCCTCGCCGATCACCTGACCGCCTGCGGCCGCACGGTGATCACCCACAACGCCTTTATCGATCTTGAACGGTCGCGGTCGATCGCCCGGGCGCACGGCCTGTCGCTGCGCTCGCTCGCGACCCTGCTGGTCCACATTCCGCCGGAAAAGTTTGAACTCATGACCGGCGGCATTCGCGTCGCCGAGGAAGGGCGCTCGATCCATCGCTACGGCCCCCATGCCTTCGCCGAAATGCACGTCGCCGAGCTCCGGCGCTCCCTGGAAGACTGAGGAAGCATGCCGCACCGGGCCGCCGCCTTTATCGCGCTATGCCTGGTTCTCGTCGCGCCGGGCGTAGCGCGCGCCGAAAGCTCGCCCGACGGCGCGCTCGCGCGCCTGCTCGGCGACGCCCGCGCGGCCGCGGCCAAGCCGCAAGCCTGCGCCCACAGCGGCAACGACCGGCTCGTCGGCATTTTGTGCAGCGGCCGCATCCGCGTGGGCGTGCGCGACGAATATCCGCTGTTCGGCACGCACGCGGCCGGCACGTGGCGCGGCTACGAGATCGATGTGGCGCGCGCGATCGCGCAACGGCTCGGTGTCACGGCCGAGTTTACCAAGGTCAAGCCCGCGACGCGCATCCCGATGCTGGCGGAAGGATCGATCGACGCGGTCATCGCGACGATGGGCGACAACACGCAGCGCGAAAGCCAGGTACGCTTTATCCGGCCGCACTACTACCAGTCGGAGACGGTGGTCGTCGGGCCGCGCGACCTTGCCATCGAAGCCCAAACTGTTCGCGGCAAGACGGTCTGCGTCAATATCGGCAACGGGTCGAACGCCGAGCTGGTGTCGCAGGGCGCGCGGCTGATGCTGTTCGATGACGCCGCCGCGCTGCCCGATCGGCTGAACGATCAGACGTGTACGCTCGCCGCACAGGACGACAGCTTTTTCGCGTCGTATTTCGACGAGCCCCCTTTTGCCGGCCGCTTCGCCGAGAAATTCGGCTTTGCCCAGGTCCCGTGGGGGATCGGGGTGGCGCATGAGCGCACCGCGCGGCTGGCGGCGGCGCTCGGCCTCATCAGCCAGATTTTTCACCGCGACGGAGTGTTTCTCGCGGCGGCGCGGGCCAACCGTATCGGCACGGACTTTCTGCTACGGCAGCAGAAAGTCTGGGCGCAGCCCGAATGCGACACGGCGAACGGCAGTGCCGACCCGAATTGCGTGCTGCCGGCGGCGAACGTCGACCTTGCGCCAACCCCGTTCGCCGAACGGGTCGCCGCATTCGAGGCGACGATCGCCCGATTGACAGGCGTCGAATTCACGCTGCCGATGCTGAAATCGGCGCCGGCCTGGTCGCTTTTTGTCGGCGGCATCGTCAATTCGTTGTTGTTGATCGCCGGCGCGCTGCTCGCGACGCTGGTGTTTGCGCTGCTCTTCGGCGCCGCGATGGCAAGCCGCTGGCGGTCGCTGCGCTGGACCGCGCGCGGAGTGACCGCGGCACTGCAATCGTCGCCGATCTTGCTGACGCTGGTGATCACCGCTTCGATCAGCCGTGCGATCTTTTCCTATTCGGCGCTGGTTGGCCTCGGCGCGGCGATTTTCGCGCTGGGGCTCACCAATGGCGCCAATGCCGGGCAGGCGATCGCCGAGGCCTACTGGACGCTGCAGAAAGAGCGCGGCGCCGCCGCGAGCGACCGGCGCGACCTGTTCATGCGCGCGCTGAGCCGCTCGGCCACGCAGATCGTCGCCTTCCTGATCAATGCCGCCAAGGGCACGCCGATCGCCAGCTTTATCGGCGCCCCCGAGCTGCTGAGCGCGCTGACCGACATCACCTCGTTTTCCAGCGGCAGGACGACGACCTACACGCTGCTGCTGGTCTTTTATACGGCCGTCGTCATCTCGATCATCGGCGTGTGCCGGCGGGTGCAGGCCGTTCTCGAACGCGGGCGCGCGGCGATATGAGCACCTTCGCCGGCATACCGGCCGCCTTCTTCCCGGCATTTCTTGCCGGCATGCGGGTCAATTTCGAGATCGCCGGGATTGCGCTGCTCCTCGGCATCGCCGGCGGGATGCTGCTGGCCGCGGCGCGCTATTGGGGCAGCGTTGCCGGCATGGCTGCGGGCCTTGCCGTCGGGCTGATGCGCGCCGCGCCGACCTTTGTCGTCATGTTCTTTCTGCTGAACGCGACGCCGCCCGGCATCGTGTCGCCGGTCATGATCGTGGCGCTGTCGCTGGTACCCTACGCGGCGGCCTATGTCGCCGATGGCGGACTCGACGCGCTGCGCGCGTTCCATGCCGGCTCGCATCTCGCCGCGTTCCTGATCCTGCCGAATATCGCCCGGGCCTTCTTCGTGCTGGTCATGTCGTCGAGCGCCGGCGCCGCAATCGGCGTGCACGAAGGGATCGCGATCATTCTCCAGCAGGCGCAGAAAATGCCCTCGACCGGCGGCACGCTGATGCTCTTTGCCATCGGCATCGTCTGTTTCGGCATTCCGTTGCAGACCGGCTTTGTCGCCGTCCGCTTACTCCACCGGCAGCTGAGCCGCATCGCCGAGCACGATCCGCGGCGGACACTGAGCGCGGCGACCGGGCTTTCGCGCTAGCGGCCGGTCACTCCGCCGGCAACCCGGCTGCAAGCGTTTCGGAAGAATTGGCGTCCCCGGCGTGACTCGAACACGCGACCCCCGGTTTAGGAAACCGATGCTCTATCCGGCTGAGCTACGGGGACAGCCTCGGTGATTGCCTTTTGCAACGCCAGTTTTAGCACGTTACGGACGCGGGTCGAGCCGCCGCTATCGAGGAGCATGAAGTCGGTGCGTATGGCCGGGTTACATTCCGGTCTGCGCTCCCGTGGCGGTGGCCGACCAGCCTTGATCGCCTGCATGCATGACAGCGCGATAGCACACCTCGCGATCGTGCTCGGAAAAGCGCGAGAAGTCGCTGTCCATCTTGCCGCAACGGTGCAGCGCGTCGCGCTTCGCCTCGTCCGCCGGGTAGGCGGCGCGGACCGCGCCGAGCACATTGCCGTGAATGAGCGGGCCGATAATGACGCCGAATACCATGATTGCCAGCATGCCCCACATCGTGAAGTAGCTTTGCGGCATGGCGCGCCTCGGGGTTGAGGAATCTTCCCGTATTACGCACGTTCAGGGTTAACAGCGGGTGAACGGTTGCGCCTGCTTGACCGTCCGCCGCGCCCATAGTACGTGCTGATCCGAGAGCGACCGCGACCTGCCCGGTCTTGAGAGCGGGACGGGTAACGGGGGCCGGTGCATAGGGGAGGAAGGCGATGTCGGATTTGGCGGCCACGCGGCTTGAAGGCTGGCGGGCCATTACGCCCTATCAATGGCTGGTTTTCGCCGTCGTGTGGGCGGGGTGGACGCTCGACGCCGCCGATTTCGGGTTGTTCTCGCTGGTGCTGAAGCCGGCCCTGACCGAGCTGCTCGGGTTTCCGGCGACCGGCGCGCTCGACAAGGGTCAGCTCGCCCAGATCGGCAAGTATGGCGGGCTGCTGGCGATGACCGGGCTGCTCGGCTGGGCCTTCGGCGGCTTTGTTTTCGGCGTCATTGCCGACTATATCGGCCGCGTCCGCGCGCTGTTCTTCAGCATCATCATCTTCAGCGTGTTCACCGCGCTTCAGGGCACGGCGCAGCATTTGTGGGATTTCGCCCTCTACCGCTTCGTCGCCGGCATCGGCACCGGGGCCGAGTTGATGATCGGCATCCCGCTATTGGCCGAAACGCTGGGCGAGACCCAGCGCGCCAAGATTTCCGGCGTGATGATGACCGGCGGCGCGATCGGCACCTTCCTTGGCGCCTGGGCCTACGGCCTGGTCGGCGGGTTCGGCTGGCGCGCGGTGTTCTTTATCGGCGTCGTGCCGGCGATTCTTCTGGCGATTATCCGCGGCCGGATGAATGAGCCGCCACGCTTCGCCGCGGTGCAGCAGCGGCGCGGCAAGGTCGGCGCCGGGCAGCAGGTCGGCCAGGACGACCAGGCCTTCATGCGCTTTGTCCCGCTGCAGCTGTTTACTCGCGACAACCGCTTCAACACCTTTGTCGGCCTCCTGTTCGGGCTCGGCTCGCTGCTGGCGATCTGGACCACCAACATCTGGCTGCCGACGATCCTGTCGCTGATGGTGCAAAAAGGCGGCATCACCGGCGCCGATGCCGTGCCGTTTGTCAGCAACGGCATCATGATCTGGAGCTTTGGCGGGATCTTCGGCTACTCGGCCTTCGGCTTCATCGCCGACTGGGTCGGCCGCCGCCTGACGATCGCATTCTACAGCATCGGCTCAATCGTCTTCGGCCTCATTCTCTATCTGGCGCTGCCGGCTTATGAGCCGTGGTACCCGGTGGTGCTGCCGATCTTCGGCTTTTTCGTGTTCGGGGTGTTCTCGGGGCATGCCGTGTATTTCCCCGAACTCTTCCCGACGCATATCCGCTCGACCGGCGTCGCGTTCTGCAACGGCACCGGGCGGATCATCACCAGCTTCGGGCCGCTCGTCGCGGGCCTGCTAGTGGGCGCCTTCGGCGGCAATTTCAACAACGTCACCGCCTTCATGAGCTGCTTCGCGATCCTCAGCGTGATCGCGATGCTGATCGGCCGCGAGACCAAGAACGACGCGCTGCCGCGCTAGAAACGGGCTGTCATTGCGAGCGCAGCGAAGCAATCTCGTCCCGAGCACACGCTTGATCGAGATTGCTTCGTCGCCTTGCGGCTCCTCGCAATGACGCAGACTGCTACGGATTTATCAGCGTCTCGTGGCGGCTGATGATGAACGCCTCGTGGCGTTCGAGGAAATCGGTGGAGACCTCGGCAAAGGCTTCCGGCCGATCGGTGCCGATCGCGTGCGCCGCGTCGTAGACCAACACGAGATTGCAGTTCGGCAGCAGTTCCTTGTAGTGCCGCCCGAGCACCGGCGGCGTTACCTGGTCGAGCGTGCCGAACAGTACCAGCGTCGGGGTCGCCAGGCCTTGCATCCGCGCTTCGAGATCGGCATCGCGCTCGGGACCGCGCAGCCGGGCGACGAGCCGCCCGGTCTGGGCGGTGATCGCGGGGTCGGGCGCCGGCAACGGCGCGACCCGCTCGGGATGTGCGAACAGCAGCCGCGCCACCTGCTCGGGGGTGCCCGAGGGCGAGCGGCCGCCGGGCAGGCGGATTGCCGCCGGCGACTCCAGCACCAGCGCGGCGACACGCTCCGGCGCCTGCGCGGCGAGCCATAGAGCGGTTTTGCCGCCGAACGAGGTGCCCCACAAATTGAACCGGCCGAGGCCGAGCGCGTCGGCCGCCGCTGCCATCGTCCGGCCCAGCTCGGCCTGGCTTTCGGTCCTGGTGTTCTCGGCGGAGGTCCCAAAACCCGGCATCTCGAAGGCGATGACCCGGTAGCGCCGCGCCATCAGCTCGTGCGCCGGGCTGATCCGCATCCCACCGGCGCCGTGCAGATGCACCAGCGGCGCCCGATCATCCGATTGACTGGCGCCCGCCGCCATGTAGCGGATGCGGAACCCGTCCGCCTCGACAAATCCTTCGCGAAATTCGCTCACGGCTGCTCCTGCGCGATTGTCGAGCCGTTCTACAACAGCTTGGCGAGACATGCAGCCAGCACATGCAGCGAGCCGGCCGGTGCGGGTTTACGCGCGGGCCAAAGCGGGGCTACGCTTTTGCCGCGACAATGCCGGGACGCCTGGGAGGGACGCGATGCTGCTGAACCGCGACGAGATCAGCGCCGACAAGAGCTTCAACCTGTTGACCGAGTCGATCCTCGAGCGCGACCAGGCGAAGACCACCGACACCTTCTTCAAGATGGTGCAGAGCGGCCAGTCGATCGGCGACGCGCTCAGCATCGTCACCGCCGCCGAGGCGCCGTTCGTCAACGTGCCGTGCCACATCAACATCAAGGACGGCAACATCGCGCTCACCAATAACGACCACACCCTGCTGGGGCTGCGGGCATCGACCGTCCTGATGCCCTATCTGCCGGAGAAATATAAGCTTTTGCCGCTGCTGCAGAGCGTCTGGTACATCGGCGCGGGGCTCGATATCTGGAACCAGCTGCTCTACAAATACCCCGGCCGCTACGCGACGATGAAGGGCGTCAACGTTCCGCCGCCGTCTTACGGGCCGTCGGTCTGGCTCGAGGACACCGCGCCGATCGTCGAGGCGGGCACGCTGGAAGAGCGGCTGCACTCCTACATGATCGCGACGATGACCGGCGACTCCAGGCGCGCGCATGCGCTGTTCCTCGGCATCGCCCACGACCCCGAAGCGCGCCGCGCGCTGCAGGAGACGATCGAGTTCCTCGGGCTCATCGACATCCAGGAGACGGTGATCGGCCGCAAGGCGCGCAATACCGGCCACAAGGCGATCCGCGCCCGCGCGGTCACCGACCTCGCCAACTATATCGGCTGGGAGAAGTCGCACGGCGTCTTCTACATGGGCGTGCCCGACATGGCGGTCGGCCCGCTCTACTACTCGCTCTACGACGCCGCCTCGGTGAAGATCGCCGCCGCGTTCGAGGATGCCGGCAAGAGCCTCGAAGAGACCAACAAGACCCCGCTCAGCCGCAGCGAGGTCGAGAATTTGATCCAGCATCTGATGATGGCGAGCGGCGACGATGTTTGGGACCTCATCACCGCACATTTGAAGAACGGCAAGTCGATCCAGAGCCTCGGCGACACGATCCAGTTGGGCGCCGCCGAACTGATCCTGCGCACCACCGTGGCGCGCCAGTTCACCAACGGCCAGCACCCGTTCGACTATTGCAACGTCGCCAACAACTGGCTGCGCAATTCGAAGAGCCCCTACAAGGCGCGCATCCTTTACCTGATGGCCAATTTCATCAACGACGTGGCGCACGAGAACAATCTCAAGAATTCGCTGATCGAGGACGAAGTCGGCCGCTATGACGGCGCCGGCAAGTCGCCGCAGGCGCTGCTCACCGAGCTGGACGACGCGATCATGTCGCTGGATTACGCACGCTCGACCGCGGTCGCGCACGCCTATCTCGCCTCGGGCGCTGACCGCCGGCCCTATATGGAGACGGTCGCGCTGTGCGCCTCGCGCTTCCAGGATGACCCGCACAACCAGAAGATCACGGTATCGACCTTTGAGGAATACGGGCTCAACTCGACCCACCTCAAGGATCGCATGCTGCTGGCGTCCCCGCGCCTCCTCGCCGGCTGGGTCAAGATGCCCGGCGAGCGCGAGTGCTATGCGCGGTTCGAGAAGGAGTGGGTTTACAATTGACCTGAACCGCGTACGCGGTTCAGGTCATCCCCGCGCAGGCCGGGTCCATCCATCCGTTCCCCCTGTAGGGTGGGTAGAGCGAAGCGAAACCCACCGGCACCACGGCGATGATGGGTTTCGCATAGCTCAACCCATCCTACGGTGCTGCGCCGGGGCGACGGCGGCTAGTAGCTCGGCTTCACCGGGAACGGGGTCAGCTGGATTTCGTGGCTCCAACACGATCTGTCCTGCGTGTGCAGGTACCAGAAAGCCTCGGCGATCTTGGTCGGGTTGATAATCTCGGCGGTGCGGTTGGCGTTGCGCGGCAGCATCCGCGTGCCCGGGGAGTCGATGGTGCCGTCGATCACGACATTGGCGACGTGCACGCCGAACTCGGAATATTCCTCGGTCAGCACCTGCGCCAGCGTGCGCATCAACACGCGCGGGTAGTAGAGCGATGAGCCGGTGTAGCGCTTGCGGCCGCGCAGCGAGCTCGAATTGTTCGAGAAAAAGAACGAGCCCTCGCCCTTCTTGCGCATCGCCGGCAGCACCTCCTTGGCGACGAGGAAGGGCCCGCGGATCGCGACATGGATCGCGGTGTCGAGGATCGACACCGGGACGTGTTCCAGGAGCTCCTTGTCGGCCGGCAGCTCGCGGCCGTCGAGATAGCCGGCATTGTAGAGCAAGGCATCCGGCTCGCCAGCCTCACGGCGGATCGCGGCAAAGGCGTTGGCGATCGACTCCTCCGACGACAAATCGAGCTCGACAATCATGCCGTCGCCGCCCTGGTCGCGGATCGCCGCCTCCAGCGCCGTCGCGTTGGAGGCGGTGCGCGTCGTCACAACGGTGAAGAAACCCTCGCCGGCGAATTTCTGCGCGATCGCACCGCCGACCCCCCAGCGCACGTCCACCGGCACCACGTTCTCGTCAAGGTCGTGACCGTGCAGGAGATTGGTCATGCGCCCGTCAGGCTGCCATTTCGACGTGGCGCCGATGACAACCGCGACCGGCTTCTGCTTCGTGTTCTTCATCTGACGTCCCCTTTTTGCGATTGCCAGGCCGCTATGCAGCCGTTTGCGATTGCCAGGCCGCTACGCGGCTCTGTTCCAGCCCCACCAGGCGCATAGCGCCTCACCCATGACGAGTTCGAGGTCGCGACCCTTGAGCCACGGCAGTTCCTCGGTGAACAGCGCCGCGCATTGCCGCCACGGGCACGGCATCTTCGAAATGTCGGTGCCCCAGAACACGCGGTGCGGGCCGAAGGCGTCGTAGATCTGCCGGAGATAGGCCTGCATCGTCGGATACGGGTAGGGCTCGGCCGAATAGCCCGGCGCGCCCGTCGCCTTGACCGCGATATTGGGGTGTTTGGCCAGCGCCAGAAGCTGCGGGATGTGGGTCATCGCCGCGTGGTCCTTCAATGTGGTCAACCCGCCGCGGCCACCGAGATGGTCGATCGTCAGCTTGAGGCCGGGATGGCGCGCGGCGATCCCGCCGAGATATTCGAGCGAATCCGTCGCCAGCGTCGCGATCGGCACGCCGGCTTTCTCCGCCTCGGCGAACAGCCACTCGTAGTCGCCGTCGTGCAGAAGCTGCTTCGCCGGATCGTGCAGGAAAGTGTAGCGCAGGCCGAGCATTCCCGGCTGACTGCGCCAGCCGGCGATGCGGGCGCGGGAATCGGGTTTGTCGAGCGGCAGCGACCCCATGACCGCGAAGCGCCCGGGATAATCGCGCACCGCCGCGAGCGCCAGCTCGGTCGAGTTCGGGTCCCAGCCGGGCGGATGGATGACGGCGGCGTCGATGCCGCCTTCGTCCATCAGCGCGATCGCCTCTTCCGGGGTGAAATGGGTCACCTGCCAGTGCGAAGCATTGCTCGGCAGGCCGGTGCCCCAGGTGTGGATTTGCGCGTCGACGATCTGCATCTTCGTTCCGAAGCCTCGCTCAAATCTCCTTGATGCGCGGCAGCACGGTGCGGCCGAACAGCTCGACGGAATCCATCAGCGCGCCGAGATCGGCCGAGCCGGGGCTGGTCAGCGACAGGTCGAGCACGCCGGCGCCGACAATTTCGCGGCATTTCTTGATCTGCTCGACGACCGT
>DASZLY010000415.1:0-1676 GCA_035552135.1 Allostellaceae bacterium
GCGCGCATCGCCCTCGCGCAGCGTGTCGAGCGTCGTCACCGTGCCGGTCAGGAAGCCGCGACCCAGCGGGCTGTAGGCGACAAAGCCGATGCCGAGCTCGCGGCACAGCGGCAGGATCCCGGCCTCGACATCGCGGCTCCAAAGCGAATACTCGATCTGCACCGCGCCGATCGGATGCACCTTATGGGCGCGCCGGATGGTGTCGGCGCCGACCTCGCAGATGCCGAGATGCTTGATCTTGCCGGCCGCCTTCAGCTCGGCCATCGCGCCGATTGTGTCCTCGATCGGCACGTCGGCGTCGACGCGGTGGATGTAATAGAGGTCGATCACGTCGGTCTTCAGCCGTTTGAGGCTCTTGTCGCAGCATTCCCTGACGTATTCCGGGCGCCCGTCGGCAAAGCGCGGCCCGCCCTGGAGCTGGACATTGCCGAACTTGCTGGCGATGACGTAGTCGCCGCGACGGCCGGCGACCGCCTCGGCGATCAGCTCCTCGTTGCGGCCGGCGCCGTAGGCGTCGGAGCTGTCGAGAAACTCGACACCGAGCTCGCGCGCCCGGTGGATCGTGCGGATCGCCTCGGCGCGGTCGGGCTGGCCGTAGAACGGCGTCATCGTCGCACAGCCGAGCCCCACCGCCCCGACCTCGAGCGCCCCAAGCTTGCGCCTCTGCATTTCTCTTCCTTTCCGTCGTTGCGGCGCACGATATGATCGCCGCCACCACAAGCCAACAACGACCACGGAGACGCTGCAATGCCGCGCTACGAGCAGGTACAAGAAGACGCACTCAACCCCGAGCAGCGTCGCATCTGGGACGACTGCAAGGCCGGGCCGCGCGGCGCGGTACCGCCGCCGGTGCATGTCTGGCTGAAGAGCCCGGGCCTTGCCGATTTCGCCCACCGGCTCGGCGCGCATGTCCGTTTCGGCACGCCTTACACGCCAAAGCAGACCGAGATCGCCATCCTCGTCACCGCGCGCTATTGGACAGCGCAGTTCGAATGGGCCGCGCATGTCCGGCTCGGGCTGCAGGCCGGGCTCAGCCAGCCGCAGATCGATGCGATCGCCGAGCGCCAGACGCCGCAATTCGACGATGCCGACGACCGGCTGGTCTACGAATTCGCCCATTCCTACTACCAGAACCACCGCGTCGGCGATGATGTCTACGAGCGGGTGCGGGCGCGTTGGGGCGACAAGGGCGTCGTCGATCTCGCCGGGCTGATCGGCTACTACTCGTTCGTCTCGGTGACGCTCAACGTTTTCGAGGTGCCGACCCCGGCAGGTGCCAAGCTGCTCGAAAAGTAGGATGCGTAGCGGAGCGACACCCATCATCAAGCGCTGGCGGATGGTGGGTTACGCTTCGCTAACCCACCCTATAATTGTCTGTGGCAACCTCACACCTTCCAGACGTTCCACTGGAAGACCGCCGGGCCGGTCAGCGGCGTGCCCTTGAGGTTCTTGCGGTAGGCGGTCTTCTGGAAATACTGGCCGGTCGGGATATAGGGCACGATCTCGAAGGCGCGGCGCTGGATCGCTTCGGCGATCGTCTTGCGGTCGTCGAGCGTCGACGCCTTGAGCCATTGCGTCCGCAGCGCCTCGATCTTGTCGTCGCTGGGCCAGCCGAAATGGCCCTTCTCGCCGTTGGTGCGCGTCGCCGGGTTCTGCGCCGGATCGATCAGGTCGCT
>DASZLY010000416.1:0-6558 GCA_035552135.1 Allostellaceae bacterium
GCGAATTAGAGTCCGCTGACGTACTGGTTCAGCAGGAACAGCAGCCCCAATATCGTGATGCTGCAGAAGATGACGAGTTTCATCGCGCCCACTCCCAAGGCCTCGCGCTAAAATCGGCCGAGTTTCTGAACGAAACCCTAAAGGTCGGGCTCATCGGCATGGCGCAAGGCGACAGCTTCACCGGCTTCCGGCCGGCCGCGTTCAGCTTCTTTCGCGGCCTCGCGCGGCATAACGACCCGCTGTGGTTCAAGCCGCGCAAGCCGGTCTATGAGGCGGAAATCCTGGTGCCGCTGCGCGCGCTAATGGCGGCGCTGACCGAGCGCTTCGCGGCGCTCGGCATCCCCCTTACCGGCGACCCGGCGCGCGGCATCTTCCGCATCTATCGCGACGTCCGCTTCTCGGCCAACAAGCAGCTCTACAAGACGCATCAGGGCGGGGTGCTGACGCGCTCGGGCGGGAAGGGCGATCCGGGCCTCGTCTATGTCCATCTCGAGCCCGGCGCGTCGATGATCGGCGCCGGGTTCTGGCATCCCGAGCCGGCGCTGCTGGCGCGGCTGCGCGGCGCGGTGGCGGGCGACCCCGATGGGTTTCTCGCGATGGCCGGTCGGCTCGAACGGCACGGCTACAAGCTGACTTGCGAGAACGAACGCCTGACGCGCCTGCCTCGCGGTTTCGAGGCGGCGCAAGGCGGCGCAGCGGCGGATTACATCTGCTGGAAGAATTTCCTCGCCGATGCCGCGATCGGCGACGACGCGATGCAGTCGCCCAAACTGGTCTCGCGCATTGTCGAGTTTACGCTCGCGGCCCGGCCGCTGCTCGATTGGGGATGGGCCGCGGAGGCGGACGATATTCCGCCCCCGCTCGCCCTCAAGCTGCCGACGCGGCCGCTGCCGGCGCCGGATTTCTAGTTTCCGTCATTGCGTCGATTGACGGCTCCTCGCAATGACGCCGAGGGTTAAGCGTGGTGTCCCGCCGGAGCCGACTCGGATTTGTCGAAGTCGAACTCGACCTTGCCGCCATGCGGGTCGTCGAAAAACAGCTGCCACAACCCGCCGCGCACGCTCTCGGCCGGGAGGCGGCGCAGCTCCCACTTGACCCCCGCCTTGTCGAGCTTGGCGGCGGTTGCGGGCAGGTCGGTCGCGGTGAACGCCATGTGGTCGATGACGCCGGCGCGATGCTCTTGCAGCTGATTGCGATGGATCACATGGAGGATCGGTTGGTCGCCGACCCACAGCCAGTAGCCGGGAAACTGAAAGTTCGGCCGGTCGCCGACTTCGAAGCCCAGGAGGTCGCAATAGAACTTGCGCGTCGTTTCGAGATCGTCGCTCAGCACGGTGAAATGGTTCATGCCCTGAACGCTCATCCACTTCTCCTCTGGCAAGGCCGCGACCCGCGCGATGCGGGTAGGCCGGTGTTGTTCAGGCGGCCATCCTAGCACGTTATTCGCGAAATGCCCGTGCGTGATCGATCGCGGCGACGGCGGCCCGTGCTAATGATGGGCGAGGCGAGTCTCGCGCGATGCACCTTGGGAGAAAACGATGAGAGCTCTGTCCCTGTCGGCGGTAGTCGCCGCCGGCTTGTTGGCGGCGGTCGCGCCGGACGCGGCGCAGGCGCAAAAGCCGGGCGGAATCCTCAAGATCTATCATCGCGACAGCCCGGCCAGCATGTCGATCCACGAGGAGGGGACGATCGGCGTCATTCTGCCGATGATGGGCGTCTTCAATAATCTCGTCGTCTACGACCAGAACGTTCCGCAGAACAGCGTCAAGTCGATCGTTCCGGATCTGGCGACGAGCTGGTCGTGGAACGCCGATTACACGGCGCTCACCTTCAAGCTGCGCGACGGCGTCAAATGGCATGACGGCAAGCCGTTCATCGCCGCCGACGTCAAATGCACCTTCGATCTCTTGACCGACCAGGGCAAGGACAAGCTCCGCCTCAATTACCGCAAAAGCTGGTGGGTCAACCTCAAGGAAACCACCGTCGAGGGGGAACTGCAGGCGACGCTGCATCTGAAGAACCCGCAGCCGGCGATACTGGCGATGCTCGCCTCGGGCTACACGCCGATCTATCCGTGCCATGTCGCCCCGGCGCAGATGCGCACCAACCCGATCGGCACCGGCCCGTTCAAGTTTGTCGAGTACAAGCCCAACCAGAGCATCAAGCTGGCGAAGAACCGGGACTACTGGAAGCCCGGCCGACCCTATCTCGACGGGGTCGAGTACACGATCATCCCCAACCGCTCGACCGCGATGCTGGCCTTTGTCGCTGGGCAGTTCGACATGACCTTCCCCTACGAGGTCACCTTTCCGCTCTTGAAGGACATCAAGAACCAGATGCCTCAGGCGGTCTGCCAGTCCGGTCCGGCGACCGAGTCGATCGGCGTGCTGATGAACCGCACCAAGCCGCCGTTCGACAACGCGGATGTGCGCGAAGCGGTTGCGCTGACTCTCGACCGCAAGAGCTTTATCAATATTCTCGGTCAGGGCGAGGGCGATATCGGCGGCGCGCTGCTGCCGCCCCCCGAGGGGGTGTGGGGCATGCCGGCCGAGCGGCTGGCGACGCTGCCCGGCTATGGCGGCGATGTCGCGGCCAACCGCGACAAGGCGCGCGAGCTGATGAAGAAGGCGGGGTATGGCCCCGACAAGCACCTCGCGGTCAAGCTGTCGGTGCGCAATCTCGCGGTCTATCGCGACCCCGGCGCGATCCTCCTCGATCAGATGAAGGAGGTGTGGATCGACGGCGAACTCGAGACCACCGAGACCGCCAACTGGGTGCCCAAGCTGATCCGCAAGGATTTCGTCATGGGGCTCAACGTGCTCGGCAACGCCGTCGACGACCCCGACGTCACCTTCTACCAGAACTATGTCAGCGGCTCGAACCGCAACTATGCGGGCTACAACGACCCCGAATTCGACAAGCTGGTCGACGCGCAGTCGCGCGAAATCGACCCCGACAAGCGCAAGCAGCTTGCTCAGGACGCCGATTACCGGCTGCAGCAGGGGCTCGGCCGGCCGATCGTCTACCATCTGCGCGCGGCGACCTGCTGGCAGCCGCAGGTCAAGGGCGTCTCGCTGATGGTCAACAGCCAATATAATGGCTGGCGGATGGAGGATTGGTGGCTGGATAAGTAGCCGCGGATCGAAGGAACGATGCGGCAATCAAACACTCGTCATTCCGGGGCATTGCGCAGGAATGACGGTGGGAGAATAGGAATGTTTCGCACCTTATTATTGTTCAGCGCTTTCATCGCGGTGCTCGGCAGCGCGAACGCCGCCGACGAGCCAAAACGCGGTGGCATCCTCAATATCTACCACCGCGATAGCCCGGCCAGCATGTCGATCCACGAGGAGGCGACGTGGTCGACAATCGCGCCGATGAGCGCAGTCTTCAACAACCTCATCATCTACGACCAGCACATCAAGCAGAACAGCCTGGCGACGATCCGCCCGGAACTGGCGGAAAGCTGGTCGTGGAGCGCCGACGGCAAGGATCTGACCTTCAAGCTGCGGCACGGCGTCAAGTGGCACGACGGCAAGCCGTTTACCGCCGCCGATGTCGTCTGCACCTGGAATCTGCTGCTCGGCAAGGGGGCGGACAAGCTCCGGCTGAACCCGCGGGTGACCTGGTATTTGAACCTCGATTCAGTGAGCGCGGAGGGCGACGACCAGGCGACGTTCCATATGAAGCGGCCGCAGCCGGCCTTTGTCGCGCTGCTCGCCTCGGGGGATTCGCCGGTCTGCCCGTGCCATATCCCGGCGCCGGAGATGCGCAAGCATCCGATCGGCACCGGCCCGTTCAAGTTCGTCGAGTACAAGCCCAATGAATCCATCAAGCTGGCGCGGAACAACGAATACTGGAAGCCGGGCCTGCCCTATCTCGACGGTATCGAATACACGATCATCCCCAACCGCTCGACTGCGGTGCTGAGCTTCATCGCCGGCAAGTTCGACATGACCTTCCCGTACGAGGTCACCTTCCCGCTGATGAAGGACATCAAGAAGCAGGCGCCGCAGGCCATTTGCGACGCCGAGCCGCTCAACGTCTCGGTGACCTTGGCGATTGTCCGCAAGCCGCCATTCGACGATCTAGAAATCCGCCGTGCGCTGGCGCTGGCGCTCGACCGCCAGGCGTTTATCGACATCCTCGAAGAGGGGCACGGCGACATCAGCGCGGTGATGCTGCCGCAGCCCGAGGGCCTCTGGGGCATTCCGCTCGACCAGTTGCGGCCGTATCCCGGCTACGCGCTCGACGTCGCCAAGAGCCGCGAGGAAGCGCGCGAGCTCATGAAGAAGCATGGCTACGGCCCCGACAACCATCTCGCGGTAAAGCTCTCGGTGCGCAACATCGCCGGCTACCGCGATCCCGGCACGATCCTCATCGACCAGCTCAAATCGATCTGGATCGACGCCGAGATGGAGACGATCGAGACCGCAAACTGGATCCCCAAGCTGATGCGCAAGGATTACACGCTGGCGGTCAGCCTGTCGGGCAGCGCGGTCGACGAGCCGGACCAGATCTTCTACGAAAGCTACATCTGCAAATCGCCGCGCAACTACACCGGCTATTGCGACCACGACATGGAGGCGCTGGTCGACAAGCAGTCGATGGAGGCCGATCCCGCGAAGCGCAAGGAGATCGTCTGGGAGATCGAGCGCAAGATGGCGGCCGACGTGGTGCGGCCGATCATCTACCACTCACGCGCCGCCACCTGCTGGCAGCCCTACGTGAAGAACATCACGCAGATGTCGAACAGCGCCTACAACAGCTGGCGGCTGGAAGACGCCTGGCTCGACCACTGACCGGTTGAGCTACTCGGCGTCGGGCTGGCGCGCCGGCGCGGCGTCGGCGAAGGCGGGGATCGCCATGCAGCTGTCGTAGACCTGCATGACCCGCGGGTATGGCGCGAGGTCGGCGCCGAAGGTCCGGGCCGGCGTCACCTGGGTGACGAGCCCGATATCGGCGAGGGTCGGCTGCTCGCCATGCGCGAGCCGGCCGCTTTCCTTGTGCCCGGTAAGCAGCTCCTCCATCGCCTGCAAGCCGGCGCCGATCCAGCGCCCGATCCAGGCATTGAGCTGCTCCGGGCTCCAGTGCATCTCGTCCAGCAGGTAATGGCGGATGCGCGGCACGATCAGCGGGTGCGAGTCGGCGATGTTGATGAGCGCGAAGCCGCGGCACCAGGCGCGCGACGCGGCGTCCTTCGGCAACAGCGGCGGGTTCGGGTGGGTCTCGTCGAGATATTCGAGGATCGCCAGCGACTGGAACAGCGTCGCGTCGCCATCGATCAAGGTCGGCACGACCATTTGCGGGTTCACCGCCTTGTAGGCCGGGTCGAACTGGTCGCCCTTTTCGAGATGCAGATAGGTGTCGTCGTGCGAGAGCCCCTTAAGGTTCATCGCGATGCGGACGCGAAACGCCGCCTGCGAACGATAATAGGTGTAGAACTTCATCAATCCTGCCTCCGCAACGGACCTGTCCGATGATCGACCTGCCGCACGATAGCGCACCGCCGAAACTGACGCTCCTCGCCGAGTACCGCCCTCCGGATTTTGTGATCGATACGGTCGAGCTCGACTTTACGCTCGGCGAGGAGGAGACCCTGGTCGCCTCGCGTCTCGCCGTGCGCCGCAATCCGTCCGCCGGCACGCCAAATGCCCCGCTGCGGCTCGACGGCGAGGAGCTGGAGCTGCGCGCGATCACGCTCGACGGCGCGCCGCTCGCGCCCGGGCGCTACCGCATCGAGCCGGACGGCGACCTCGTGATCGCCGGCCCGCCCGCCGGCTTCACGCTCGACATCACCGTCGCCATCAAGCCGCAACTCAACACTGCGCTGAGCGGCCTCTATACCTCGGGCGGTAATTTCTGCACGCAATGCGAGGCCGAAGGGTTCCGCCGCATCACCTGGTTTCTCGACCGGCCGGATGTGTCGGCGAAGTATCGCGTCCGCGTCACCGCCGACAAGGCGCGCTATCCGGTGCTCTTGTCGAACGGCAACCCGGCCGAGAGCGGCGACCTGCCGGGCGGCCGGCATTTCGCGATCTGGGTCGATCCGCACCCGAAGCCGTCATATCTGTTTGCGCTGGTCGCGGGCAAACTCGTGCCGTTCCGCGACCAATTCACCACGCGCTCGGGCAAGACCGTGCCGCTCGCCATCTGGGTCCGGCGCGGCGACGAGGATAAATGCGCGCACGCGATGGCCTCGTTGAAGGCGTCGATGAAGTGGGACGAGGATACTTACGGCCTCGAATACGACCTCGATGTCTTCAACATTGTCGCGGTCAGCGACTTCAACATGGGGGCGATGGAAAACAAGGGGCTCAACGTCTTCAACACGCGCTACGTGCTGGCCAAGCCCGATACCGCCACCGACATCGATTACGAGAACATCGAGGGGGTGATCGGCCACGAATATTTCCACAACTGGACCGGCGACCGCGTCACCTGCCGCGACTGGTTCCAATTATCGCTGAAAGAAGGGCTGACCGTGTTCCGCGACCAGCAGTTCTCGGCCGATATGGGGAGCGCCGCGGTATGCCGGATCGCCGATATCCGCGCGCT
>DASZLY010000417.1:0-8425 GCA_035552135.1 Allostellaceae bacterium
GGGTGGGTTACCGCCGCTGGCCGATATCGACGTAGTGGCGCAGATCGGAGCCGGTGAAGAGCTGGCGCGGGCGGCCGATCTTGGTATCGGCGTCCTCGATCATCTCGGTCCACTGCGCGATCCAGCCGACCGTGCGCGCGATCGCGAACAGCACGGTGAACATCGAGGTCGGGAAGCCCATCGCCTTGAGGATGATGCCCGAATAGAAATCGACGTTCGGGTAGAGCTTGCGGCTGATGAAGTATTCGTCGCTGAGCGCGATCTTTTCGAGCTCCATCGCCAGGTCGAGCAGCGGGTCGTCCTTGATGCCGAGCTCGGTCAGCACCTCGTGGCAGCTCTCGCGCAGCACATGGGCGCGCGGGTCGTAATTCTTGTAGACCCGGTGGCCGAAGCCGAACAGGATTTCGTGGTTGTGCTTGTCCTTGACCTGGCTGATGAACTCGGGGATGCCCGATTTGTCGCCGATCTTGGCGAGCATCTTGAGCACCGCCTCGTTGGCGCCGCCATGCGCCGGGCCCCACAGCGAGGCGATGCCGGCGGCGATGCAGGCGAACGGGTTGGCCCCCGACGAGCCGGCGTTGCGCACCGTCGCGGTCGAGGCATTCTGCTCGTGGTCGGCATGGAGGATGAAGATGCGGTCCATCGCCTTGGCGAGGACCGGGTTCACCTTGTACGGCTCGCACGGCACCGCGAAGGTCATGCGGAGGAAATTCTCGGCATAGCCGAGCGAGTTGTCGGGATAGACGAACGGCTGGCCGTGCGAGTATTTGAAGGCCATGGCGCCGATCGTCGGCAGCTTGGCGATCAGCCGGTGCGAGGCGACCATCCGCTGGTACGGATCGTTGATGTCGGTCGAATCGTGGTAGAAGGCCGACAGCGCGCCGACCACGCCGCACAGCACCGCCATCGGGTGCGCGTCGCGGCGGAAGCCGCGGAAGAAGGTGGTGATCTGCTCGTGCACCATCGTGTGGTGCGTGATGTCGGAGACGAACTGCGTCCTCTGCGCCGGGGTCGGCAGCTCGCCGTTCAGCAACAAATAAGCGACTTCGAGGAAGTCGCTGTTTGCCGCCAACTCCTGGATCGGGTAGCCCCGATACATGAGCACGCCTTCGTCGCCGTCGATATAGGTGATGCTGGAGCGACAGGCGGCGGTCGCCATGAAACCGGGGTCGTAGGTAAAGTGGCCGGTCTTCGCGTAAAGGCTGCGGACGTCGATGACCTTGGGGCCGACCGATCCCTGCAGCACCGGGAACTCCCAGGACTCGCCGGACTCATTGTCGGTCAGCGTCATTGTGCCGCTCGGAGCGCCCACCTTCGTGTTGTTGCCATCCATGGATGCACCTCGCTCGCTTCGCCCGCAGGCGGTTATGTCACTGCTTCGCGTAAGAATATGCCGCTAGTGTGCCATTATCAAATGGCGCCACAATATTGCAACGCAATATCGCACTTGCGAGATCATCTCGATTTGGCGGCATCCTCAATCCGGCCGAGCGTCTCGTCGCGGCCCAGGACCTCCATCACCTCGAAGATGCCGGGCGAGGCAAGCGATCCGGTGAGCGCCGCGCGCAGCGGCTGCGCGATCGCGCCGAGCTTGATGCCCTTGGCGGCGACGAAATCGCGCAGCGCCGCTTCGAGCGCTGCGGTCCGCCAGTCCTGGCCGAGTGCCGGCGACAGCTCGCCGAGCAAGCTGCGCGCGTCGGCGGTCAGCAGCTTCGCGGCGTCGGCGGCCGGGCGGATCGGCCGCGGCGCGACATAGAAGCGAGATTTTTCAGCAAGTTCGACGAGGGTCTTCGCGCGCGGCTTGAGCGCCGGCATCGCGCACAGCAGGCGCTCGCGGTCGGCGGCGGACAGATCGCGGCCGATCTCGGCGGCGAGCGGCCCGGCGATCAGCTCGATCAGCCTCCAGTCGTCCGCCTCGCGGATGTAATGCGCGTTGACGCTGTCGAGCTTCTGGAAATCGAACTGCGCCGGCGCGCGGTGGATGCCGCCGAGGTCGAACCATTCGATCGCCTGGTCCGTCGAGATGATCTCGTCATCGCCGTGGCTCCAGCCGAGCCGCAGCAGGTAGTTGCGGATCGCCTCGGGCAGGTAGCCCAGCTTGCGGTACTCGTCGATGCCGAGCGCGCCGTGGCGCTTCGACATCTTGGCGCCGTCCGACCCATGGATCAGCGGGATGTGCGCGAATTCGGGGATCGGCCAGTCGAGCGCGCGGTAGATCTGCACCTGGCGGAAGGCGTTGCGGAAATGCTCGTTGCCGCGGATCACGTGGGTGATGCCCATGTCGTGATCGTCGATGACGACCGAGAAATTATAGGTCGGGGTGCCGTCGGAACGCAGGATGATGAGGTCGTCGAGCTCCTCGTTGCCGACCGTCACCTCGCCGAGTACGTGATCGACGATCGTCGTCGCGCCGGTCTGCGGCGCCTTGAGGCGGATCACCGGCGCGACGCCGGGCGGCGCCTCGGCGGGGTCGCGGTCGCGCCAGGTGCCGTCGTAGCGTACCGAGCGCTTCTCGGCGAGCGCCCGGGCGCGCATCGCCTCGAGCTCTTCCGGCGTGCACCAGCAGCGGTAGGCGCGGCCGGCATCGAGCAGCTTGCGGGCGATTTCGGCATGGTGCGCGGCGCGCGCGAACTGATGGACGACCTCGCCGTCCCACTCGATGCCGAGCCATCTCAGCCCGTCGACGATCGCCTCGGTCGCCTCCGGGGTCGAGCGCGCGCGGTCGGTATCCTCGATGCGCAGGCGAAAAATCCCCCCGTCCCCGTGGTGCTGATGGTGGCGCGCGAACAGCCAGTTGAAGAGCGCGGTGCGCGCGCCGCCGATATGCAGGAAGCCGGTCGGCGAGGGGGCGAAGCGGACGGTGACGGTCATTTATCGAATATAGTTCCGGCAGCTTCCCTTGTCGTCCCGGCGCGGGCCGGGACCCAGTTTTCCAACGCCCGCGAGGCGTCAATGGATACCGGCTTTCGCCGGTACGACAATAGATAGGATGCCTGACGGCTGAAGCTATCGCGATTTGCCCTAGCGTTCCGCCAGCTTGTGACCGGCGAACATCTCGCGCAGCTTGGATTTCATCACCTTGCCGGTGGCGGTGTGCGGCAGCTCGTCGACGATGACGACATCGTCGGGCAGCATCCATTTCGGGAAGCTTTGCGCCAAGAGCGCGATCAGCCGCTCGGGCTCGGGCCGGCAGCCGGCGCGCGGCACGACGACGAGCAGCGGCCGTTCGGCCCATTTCGGGTGCGGGATGGCGATCGCCGCCGCTTCGGCGACTGCGTCGTCGGCCATCGCCGCGTTTTCGAGGTCGATCGAGCTGATCCATTCGCCGCCCGACTTGATGACGTCCTTGTGGCGGTCGGTGAGCTGGACATAGCCGTCCGGGTCGATCGCGGCGACATCGCCGGTGTGGAACCAGCCATCCGGCTCGACCGCGGCGCGGGTCGCCTCGGCGTCCTCGAAATAGCCGCTGGCAATCCATGGGCCGCGCACCAGCAACTCGCCGACCGCCTTGCCGTCATGCGGCAGCGCCTTGCCCTGGTCGTCGACAATCTTCATCTCGACCCCGAAGACTGGCCGGCCCTGCTTCAGCTTAACCGCCGTCTGCGCGGCCGGGTCGAGCGCGAGGTGCTTGCGCTTGAGCGCGCCGGTCGAACCGAGCGGGCTCATCTCGGTCATGCCCCAGCCATGCACGATGCCGATGCCGCGCGCCTCAAATGCCTGGAGCAGCGCGGCCGGCACCGCCGAGCCGCCCGACAGCACCCAGCGCAGCGTCGACAATGTCTTGTTCTGCTCGCGCAGATAGGCGTCGACGCCAAGCCACACGGTCGGCACGCCGAGGCTGACCGTCACGCCCTCCGCCTCGAACAGCTCGTGCAGGCTCTGCCCATCGAGTTTGGGGCCGGGAAACACCAGCTTCGCGCCGTTCATCGGCGCGGTATAAGGCGTCGCCCAGCCGCAAGCGTGAAACAGCGGCACGACCGGGCAGACCGCATCGCCGGCATGGAGCGAGATCGCACCGGGCAACGAAGCGCCCAGCGCGTGCAGCACGGTCGAGCGGTGGCTGTAGAGCACGCCTTTGGGCTTGCCCGTGGTGCCCGAGGTGTAGCAGAGCGCCGACGCGCTGCGCTCGTCGAAATCCGGCCAGGTGAAATCGGCGTTTTCGGCCGTCACCAGATCGTCATAGCGCGCGGTCACCGGCAGCGAGGTCTCGCCCTCGCCGAGAAGGACGATCCGGCAATCCTTCGGGAAGCGCGGCAGCAGCCGCTCGACCAGCGGGATGAAGCTCGTATCGATAAAGAGGATGCGGTCGGCCGCGTGGTTGACGATGTAGACGATCTGGTCGTCGTAGAGCCGCGGGTTGATCGTGTGGCATACCGCACCGACGCCGGAGATCGCGTAATAGAGCTCGAAATGCCGCCAGGTATTCCACGCCAGTGTGCCGACCCGGTCGCCCGGCTTGATGCCGAGCCGCAACAGGGCCTTTGCCAGCCGACGGGCGGCGCGCTCGGCGGCGGCATAGGTATAGCGGTGGATCGGCCCCTCGACGCTGCGGCTGACGATCTCGGCGTCGCCGTGAAAATTCGCCGCGTGCTGCAGGCACATCGTGACCAGAAGCGGCCGCTCGCCCATCAACCCGTGCATATGCTGGCTCCTCCCGCGCCGGGCTCTTTTGGGAAGTAGACCCGCTATTCGCCGCGATTCAAGTAAGAAGCTGGGGGGGAGCGCGATTGGCCTCAGGCAGGGCGAGCTGCGCCTTGAAAAAGCCGACGACCGCCTTGCCGAAATCCTGGTGGAAGGCGGCACGGTCGAAGTCCGGCATCGGCGCGCCGATCCAGTGGCCGTCGCAGAACTTGGCGGTGCGGTCGAAATCAGCTGTGCGGCCGATCGCGATCAGCGCCGTCGCGCTGCCGGCGGAATGGCCGAAAATGCCGATGCGGGCCGGGTCAATGTGAGCGCCGCGCGGCTTTTTCTGATTTGCCCCGTCACGGCGCTGCTGGCGGCGTCGCCCGCCGGCGCGCCGGGTTTCAGTTCAATAGCGCCGCAGCAAGCCGACGAGCCGGCCCTGCACCTTGACCCGGTCGGGGCCGAAGATGCGCGTCTCGTACGCCTGGTTGGCGGGTTCCAGCGCGATCGAGGCGCCGCGCCGGCGCAGGCGCTTCAAGGTCACTTCAAGGTTGTCGACCAGCGCGACGACGACCGAGCCGTTCTCGGCCGTGTCGCAACGCTGGATGATGACCGTGTCGCCGTCGAGAATGCCGGCATCGACCATGCTGTCGCCGGCGACTTCGAGCGCGTAATGCTCGCCGCTGCGGCCGAGGAGGGTGGCCGGGACGCCGATGCTCGCCGCCTGGTCGCGCAGCGCCTCGATCGGCGTGCCGGCGGCGATCCGGCCGTAGAGCGGCAGGTCGACCGCCTCGCTGTCGCCCGACACCGCCGAGCCCGGCAGGGCGCCGGAAAAATCGCCGCGGATCACGGTCGGCGAGAAGCGCGCCTTTTCGGCGCCGCCGGCGACCGCGCTTTCCTCGGGCAGTTTGATTACCTCGAGCGCCCGGGCGCGATGCGCCAGGCGGCGGATGAAGCCGCGTTCCTCGAGGCCGCTGATCAGCCGATGGATGCCCGACTTGGAACGCAGGTTCAAGGCGTCCTTCATTTCGTCGAAGGAAGGGGATACCCCGGTCGCGGTCAGCCGCTGATTGATGAACATCAGCAGCTCGTGCTGCTTTCTCGTGAGCATGACAACCTCCCGCTAGTGGCGGAACAAACCCTAAACACAAGATGATGTTCTACTTTGGTTCGCACAAGAGGTCAAGCGGCATGCAACCGGAACTTTTCTCTGCGGCGTTGTGACTCACCGCGCGCGCCGGTAGGCTTTGGCGATGACGGCGCGCCGCATCCTCATCGACACCGACCCGGGCATCGACGACGCGGTCGCGATCCTGCTTGCGCTGGCCTCGCCGGAGCTGGAGGTGGCGGGGCTGGTCGCGGTCGCGGGCAACCTGCCGCTCGAGGTGACCGAGACCAATGCGCGGGCGATCTGCGAACTGGCCGGGCAAGGCGGCATTCCGGTCACGGCGGGATGCGCCCGGCCGATCACCCGGGCGCCGGTCACCGCCGAGTATTTCCACGGCGCGAGCGGGCTCGGCACGCTGGTCCTGCCGCCGTCGAAGACAGCGCTGCGGGCGGGGCACGGCATCGACTTCACGATCGAGCTGTTTCGCACCGCGCCGGCGAAAAGCGTGACGTGGTGCGCGCTGGGGCCGCTGACCAATGTCGCCATGGCGCTCATCAAAGCGCCGGACATCGTCGAGCGGGTCGGTGGACTGGTGCTGATGGGCGGCGCCTCGCGCGCGCTCGGCAACACGACCCCGGCGGCGGAATTCAACATCCACGCCGACCCGCACGCCGCGCGCGTGGTGTTCGAAAGCGGCTTGCCGATTACGGTGGTCCCGCTCGACGTGACGCATGAGGTGCGCAGCACGCCCGAGCGCATCGCCCGCATCCGGGCGCTCGGCACGCCGGTCGCGGCGGCGGTGGCCGAACTGCTGCTGCCGTCGGGCAGTCAGCCGAGCGCGCTGCACGACCCTTGCGTCATCGCTTTTCTGCTGGCGCCGGAGCTCTTCGCGGGCAGCCGGGTCAATGTCGCGGTCGAGTGCGAGAGCCCGCTGACCCTGGGCATGACCGTCGTCGATTGGCGCGGCGTCAGCGGCCGCCCGGCAAACGCGACCGTGCTTCGTACGGTCGACGCCGACGGGGTCTTCGATTTGCTCGCGGAGCGCCTCGCCCCCTCAACTTAAGCTAGGTTAAGCGTTTCTAAAGTTGCTTAACGCGATCGGTTCGCAATGGGCTTGGCGCGTGGGCGCAGTATGATCGGGACCCCGACCGACAGATGCCCCCGATGATTAAGCTCCCCAACGATCTGTTGCACCGTTTGCGCACGCTGTCGCAAGCGCTGACAGACCTCGTCGCGAAATATGAAAGCCTGCAGCTCAATCATCCCGAGCGCGGCGGGCTGGCGCGGATGATCCAGCTGCTCGAAGCGGAAATCGCCTCGCGCGGCAGCTAGGCACCGGCGGTCGCGCCGCTTGGGGCTTGTGCTGCACGGCCATTCGCCCTTTAGAATGCCGCCCACCAATCCTGGCGTGGGAGGATCAGACATGTCGATCGTCGAAATGCGCACCTACCGGCTGAAGCCCGGTTCGATTCCCGAGGCGGTGAAGCGGTTTGGCGAGGCGGTCGAAGCCTCCGGCCGCAACAAGGTGTCGCCGCTCGGCGGCTTCTTCCACACCGAGGTCGGGCCGCTCAACCGCATCATTCATTGCTGGCCCTATGCGAGCCTCGACGACCGCGAGAAGAAGCGCGGCGAGGCGATGAAGCTCAAGGGCTGGCCGCCCAGTATCGGCGAGTTCATCGAGGAGATGAAATCGAAGATCATCAATCTCGCGCCATTCTCGCCGCAACTGGGCGATCGCGGCCTCGGCAACATCTACGAGATACGCACCTACACGATGCTGCCGGGCGCGCTGGGGACCGTGACCGAGCGCTGGGCCGAGCGGATCGAGGGCCGCACCAAGCTGTCGCCGCTGGCGTTTTGCGGCTCGACCGAATTGGGCGGGCTCAACAAGTGGATTCATGTCTGGGCCTACAAGGATGCGGCGGAACGCTTCCGCATCCGCGCCGAGGCGCAGAAGACCGGCGCCTGGCCGCCGGCGACGCGCGGCCAGTTCGTCCGCCAGGAAAACATGTTCGTGATCCCGGCGGCGTTCAGCCCGCTCCACTAGCTCGATCTGAGATGCCGCGGCAGGGCAGGGCGCTCTGCCGCGGCGTGCATTTCTCAATTACGCGGCGGCGGCAATACGGTGCCGACCGGAAGCAGCGGCGTCGGCGCGGAAACCTGGTTGAACAGCCGGTCGAGGGTGAGCGGCGTCGCCAGCGGGATCGGGGCCGATACGGCCGTCAGCAGCGGCGCGCTCGGCAGCGGCTTGACCGGCATGCCCTGGGTCGCGGCCAGCATGAAGCTCTTCCATACCGGCGCCGGCAGCGAGCCGCCGGTGACCTTGTTCATCGGCGTGTTGTCGTCATTGCCGAGCCAGATTCCGGCGACGAGGTCGGCGGTGTACCCGATGAACCACGCGTCCTTGTAATCCTGGGTGGTGCCGGTCTTGCCGGCGGCGGGGCGAGGCAGCGCCGCCGCCTTGCCGGTGCCGTGGGCGATGACGCCGGCGAGCAGGCCGTTCATCACCGCGACCTCGTCGGGCGGGATGACCTGTCCGGCGCCGCCGCCTGAGCGGCGGTAGACGGTCTTGCCGCTGGTGTCGGTGATCTCGGTGATGCCGTAGGCAAGAATGCCGTTGCCGCCATTGGCGAAAGGCGCATAGGCCGAGACCAGCTCCAAGAGGTTCACCTCGTTGGTGCCGAGCGCGATGCT
>DASZLY010000418.1:0-3694 GCA_035552135.1 Allostellaceae bacterium
CCACTCGGCGACGATCGAGCGCACGAAGCTGGCGCCGCCCTGCGGCGCGGGATAGGCGACGACCGGCGCTGCGCGCAACAGGCGCAGCGCCTTCAGCGTCACCAGCTCGGGGTCTCCCGGCCCGAGGCCGAGGCCGAACAGCGTTCCCGTCATCGCGGCACGATCCGGTAAAGGGTCAGGGTCAGATGCTGGCCATTCGAATAGTCGATGCCGGGGACCGCGTCGATTGCCTGCGCGGCGAGCCCGCTTGCGGCTTCGGCCTGCTCGAAGGCGGCGGTGTCGCGGCTGGAGACGAGCGCCTCGCCGCCGGCCGGCACCGGCACGTCGGCGGTTTGCGTCTTGAAGCTGCCGTTGAGCAGGAAGACGAGGCTCGGCTCGTTATAGCCGACGACCGTCAGGCTGCCATTGGGCGGCGGATGCGCGGTCGCGAGGGCGGCGGCGCCGCGGCTGAGCCACAACCGGTCGAGTGCGGGGACGATAAAGCTGCCGGCGATCGCCAGCACAACGCTCATCGCGGCGAGGAGCGCGGTGGCGCGCAGCGGCCGCAGCCGCTGCCACAGGAACAACGCGGCGAGGGCAAGGATCAGGACGGTGCCGGCGATCCCTGCCGGCATCGCTCCGCTGCCGAGGCGGACCGGCAGGACGATCCACGCGACGGCGATGGCGAGCGTCACGGCCAGCCAGAGCAGCCGGTTGGCCCTGACCAGCCAGCGTCCCCAGCGGCCCAAGTCAACGCCATCGACGAGAGAAGCCGCGGCGAGCAGCGCCAGCGCCGGGTAGAGTGGCAGCGCGTAATGCGGCAGCTTGGTCGGCACCAGCTCGAGCGCGATCCAGGCCGGGATCAGCCAGGCGAGCAGGAAGCGGCGTGCCGGCTCGGCTCGACGCCGCCACCCGCCGAGCACCGCCGGCGCGATCAGCCACGAGCCGGGCCAGAACGTCACGAAGGCGAGGCCGAGATAATAAAGCGGCGGTGCGCCGTGCGCCTCCTGGCCGCCGGTGATCTTGGCGAGAAGATCGTGGCCGACCGCCTGGCCGAGAAAGCGGCCCGCGGTCGCGTGCTCGATCGCATAGAGCCATGGCGCGACGGCGAGCGCGGTGACGGTGAGCCCGGCGGCGGGGTGCAATGCGCGCAGCCAGCGCGCGTCGCGGTCGGCGAGCGACAGGCTCGCCGCGGTGACGAGCGCCAGCCCGGGCCCGACCGGGCCTTTGAGATAGATCGCGGCGATCTCGGCGAGCCAGAACAGCGCGATCGTGCACGGCCCGGCTCGCGCCCCGCCGCGGGCGCGGACATAGGCGAGGCCGAGCGCGCCTTGACCGGCGGCGGTCGCGGCGAGCAGCGCCGCGTCGGTCTTGGCGATATGCGCCTCGGCGAGGGTGCCGAGCGCGGCGGCGAGCAGCATCGCGGCGAGGAGCGCCGGCCGCTTGTCGTCGAGCAGCCGGCGGCCGAGCGCGAAGGTCAGCATCGCCGCCAGCGTCGCGCCGATCAGCGACGGCACGCGATAGGGCCAGATCGCGGTCGAGCGCGGCGTGCTCAGCGCCGCGACCGCGGCGGCCTGCAGCCAATAGATGCCGGCCGGCTTGTTGTTGCGCGCCTCGTCGCGGAAGCGGATGTCGAGAAAGTCGCGGCTCTCGAGCATCTGCCGGGTCGCCTGCGCGAAACGCGCCTCGTCGCGGTCGAGCACCGGAAGCGCGGCGATGCCGGGGAGATAGAGGCAGAGGCACAACGCGCCGAGCAGCGCATAGGGCCGCCAGCCGGCGAGCCAGGTGTCGAGCGGCATCTCAGCCCGGCTTGGTCACGGCGAGCTGGGTCACCGGCGCCAGCGCGCGCCAGCCGAGCTGCGTGCCGAGCGTCTCGGCGCGGCTGACCGCGATGCGGGTGAGGGCGCCGCCGTGCCGCGCCTGCCAGTCGAGCAGCGCCCGCTCGCCGGCAGTGCTGACGACATTGGCGACGAGGCGGCCGCTTGGCTTCAGCGCCTGCCACAGCGCCGGCAGCAGCGCCGGGTCGGCGAGCCCGCCGCCGGCGAAGATCGCGTCGGGCGGGTCGAGCCCGGCGAGCGCCGCGGGGGCGCTGCCGTGCACGATGGCGAGGCCGGGAACGCCGAGCGCGGCGGCGTTGCGGGCGACGATCGCGGCGCGCGCGGCATCGCGCTCGACGGCGATGGCGGCAAGATGAGCGTCGGCGCGCAGCCACTCGATCGCGATCGAGCCGCAGCCGGCGCCGACATCCCACAGCCGCTCGCCGGGCAGCGGCGCGAGCGCGGCGAGCGTCGCCGCGCGCATCTCGCGCTTGGTGAGCTGGCCGTCATGCTCGAACGCGTCGTCGGGGAGGCCGGCGAGACGCGGCAGGCCGCGCACCCCCGGTGCGGCGCGGCATTCGAGCGCGACCGTGTTGAGGCTCGCGACCGGGCGCTCGCCCCAGTCGGCGGCCGATCCGTCGTGCCGGGCTTCCACCGCGCCGCCGAGATGCGCGAACACGGTGAGCCGGCTCGGCCCCCAGCCGGCAGCGGCGAGCACGCGGGCGATCGCGGCAGGGGTCGCGGCGTCGTCGGTCAGCGCGAGGATGCGCCGCCCCTCGGCGAGGTGCAGGCGCAGCGCGTCGAGCGGGCGCGCGTGGAGGCTCAATGTCAGGCACTCGGCGAGCGGCCAGCCGAGGCGGGCCGCGGCGAGGCTGAATGCGCCGGGATGCGGGACGACCGCCATCTCGGCGGGTGGGAAATGCCGGGCGATGAGTGCGCCGGCGCCGAACCACATCGGGTCGCCGCTGGCCAGCACGACGACGCGCCGGCCGCGCCTTGCGGCGATCGCCGCGATGCTGTCGGCGAAGGGCTTGTGCCAGGCGATGTGCTCGGCCGTGCCGGGCGGCAGCATCGCCAGATGCCGGGCGCCGCCGACGACGGTCTCCGCAGTGTCGACCAGGGCGCGCGCGGCGCGGCTGAGCCCGGCGAGCCCGTCATCGCCGATGCCGACCACGCTGAGCCAGGCGCTCACGGCATCGCTCCGGCGGCCAGCGCATTGACCGCGGCGGCGGCGAGCGCGCTGCCGCCGCGCCGCCCGCGCAACGCGACAAAGGCGAGGCCGCGGCTTTCGGCGAGCGCGGCTTTTGCTTCGGCGGCGCCGACAAAGCCGACCGGGAATCCGAGCACCAGCGCCGGCCTCGGCGCGCCGCCGGCGAGCATCTCGATGAGGTGAAAGAGCGCGGTCGGCGCGTTGCCGATCGCCACCACCGCGCCGGCGAGATGCGGCCGCCATAGCTCGACGGCGGCGGCGGAACGGGTGGTTGCGAGCTGCCGGGCCATGTCGGGCACCAGCGGGTCGTAGAGCGTGCAGACGATCTCGTTCGCCGCGGGCAGCCGTGCGGCGGTGATGCCGGCGGCAACCATGGCGCTGTCGCAAAGGATCGGCGCGCCGGCGGCGAGCGCATTCTTTCCCGCCGTGGCGGCGCCCTCCGACCACGCCAGGTCGCCGAGGATCGCCGTGTCGCCCGCGGCGTGCGCGAGGCGCAGCGCCAGCGGCCGCAGCTCGGCCGGGAAGCGCGCGAGATCGGCCTCCGCCTCGATCAGCGCGAAGGAGCGGCGGTAGATTTCCGCCGGGTCACGCAGATAGGCGTGGCGAGAGGAGCTCATGGACCGCGGCCGTCCCGGCCGCCATCGGCTTGCAGAAGGGCGGGCGGGACGCCCGCGGTCCGCTTCACGGT
>DASZLY010000419.1:0-3832 GCA_035552135.1 Allostellaceae bacterium
GTGGAAATGCGCGACGATGCGCTTCAGCGCCGGCACCATCGGGTATTTCTGGATGGTCATGCGCACCAGCGTGATGTCGGCCTGGAGCTGGTCGGCCTGCGGCGTCTGCCAGTTCTCGTAGACCTTGCGGATACCGGGCACATTGACGTTGCCCGAGGCGGTGATGCAGCCGATCCCGCCATGCCGCAGTCCGTCGAGCAGGAACACCTCGGAGCCCGGGAACACGCCGAAATTGGGAAATTTCTCGGCGAGCAGCGAAGCGGTGTTCTTCCAGTCGCCAGAGCTGTCTTTCAAGCCCGCGATCGTCCCCGGATAGGCCTTGATGAGCCGGCCGACCAGATCGAGGGTGAACGGGATCATGGTCTGCGGCGGGATGTGATAGAGGTACATCCGCAGCGCCGGCGATGCGACGCGCTCGATCACCGCGGCGATGAAATCGTAGACGCCCTGATCGGTCATCCCCTTGTAGTAGAACGGCGGCAGCATCAAGACGCCGCCGCAGCCATGCCCGACCGCGTGCTTGATGAGCGTCGACGCCTCGGTGATCGAGCAGGCGCCGGCGCCGGGCATCAGCCGCGCCGCGGGAATGCCCGACGCGATCAGCCGGTCGAGCAGCGCCATGCGCTCGGCGCCCGACATCGAGTTCGCCTCGCTTGTGGTGCCGAAGATCGCCAGCCCATCGGCGCCCTCGTCCAACAGCCAACGGCAGAACGCGACAAAACGGCCGGCATCGGGCTCGCCCGCCGGGGTGAACGGGGTCAGAACCGGGACGAGAACCCCGGCAAACGGCTGCGGCATGGTCTTTCAGCTCCTTCTGTTCTCGTCATACCGGCGAAGGCCGGTATCCACCTATCCGCCGCAGGAACGGCTGAAGCGTGGGTCCCGGCCTGCGCCGGGACGACGCCACTATTGGATTGCGATGTCGGTAGCCTACACGGTCTCCAGAATGATCCCGTCCGCCATCTCGGGGGTCATCTCGCTGCGCCAGTCGGCGCTCTTCGGCAGCACTTCCTCGTGCGCCATCAGGCGGTAGTAGCTGGTGCCGGTACCGGCCGGCGCCTCGCCCGCCTGTACCGCTTTCACCGCCTTCATCAAGAGCTTGCGCGCCTGGATGATCGCCTTGTCGCCGGGGCCGAGATACTCGCGGCTGCGGTCGCAGATGCGCCCCATGCTTTCCTGCAGCGCGCGGTCCTGCATGTTGATGCCGTCAATGCCGGAATAGCTCTCGGTGCGTTGCACCTCGCGGTCGAGCAGATAGTCGTTCGCCTTGTTGCCGAACGAGCGGAAGCTCTTCTGGTCGACATGCAGCGGGCCGTTGCCGAGGCCGCGCTCGAGCTTGTCCTCGTCAGTCAGCGGCACGTCGTTGGTGGTGTAGTTCCAGTTGTAGACCATGGTGTTGTGGTCGTCGATCGGCACCCAGATGTGCCCGGCATCCATCGGCGAGCCGCTTTCCGAGCGCGACGGGCGGATCTGATGGAACGGCAGGATGAAATGGTAGGTGCGGATGTGCATCTCGCTCTCGTCCGCGCCGAGCGGGCGGATGCCGGCGTACTGATAGCCGTAATCGGTGAGGTCGACGACGAGATGGGGCGCCTTGCCGCGCACGAACGGGCTCGACGGCTTCATGCCGCCGCGAGTCGAGTTGTCGGTGAGGAGGCGATGGAGGATCGGCGCGTGCGAGGTGTCGATGCCGCCCTCAAGCCCCTGCAGGTAGTTGCATTCCTGTACCACCTTGGTGACATGGCGGCGCGGCTCGGCGACCTGGGTCCAGGCGAATTTCGGCGGCGCCGGCATATTCTGCGGCGGTCCCATATAGGCCCAGACGATGCCGCCGAGCTCGACGGTCGGGTAGGCGGTGGCGTGCACCTTGTGCTTGAACTGCAGCTCCTCGGGCTCGTTGAGCTGGTCGAGGCAGGAACCGTCGACGTCGAATTTCCAGCCGTGATAGATGCACCTGAGGCCGCACTCCTCGTTGCGCGCGAAATAGAGCGAGACGCGGCGATGCGGACAATATTCGTCGAGGAGACCGATGCGGCCCTTGCTGTCGCGGAAGGCGACGAGGTCCTCGCCCAACAGGCGCACGCGCACCGGCGCGCCATCCGGCTCGGCGATCTCGCTCGACAGGCAGGCCGGCATCCAATAGCGCCGCATTGTCTCGCCCATCGGCGTGCCGGGGCCGACCCGGGTGATCAGCTCGTTGTCTTCGCGCGGCAGCATGTCGCCTCTCCTTCTTTGTTTCCTCCGGCCGCGCTATGGAGGCCGCGGCACCTCATGGCCGCAGAATAGCCGATTTCATGCCAAACGGGAGGGGTTTCGCTCGCGTCGCACGGTGGCGTTGGGCATAACAGAGCGGGGGCAACGACAAGGCGAGTACGGACCGGCCGATGGTAACGCAGGCGGTACTCGGCTTGCCCACGGGCGCGCTCATCGCGCTTATCGCCGTCTTCGTGTGCGGCGGCGTGGTCAAGGGCGTGACCGGGGTCGGCCTGCCGCTCGTGCTGGTGCCGCTGAGCGCGCAATTCGTCGACGTGCCGGTCGCGGTGGCGCTGGTCTCGGTGTCGATGGTCGCGACCAACATCGTGCAGTCGGCCGAGGGCGGCAACACCAAGGCGGCAGTGCGCCACCTGTTGCCGCTCTTGTTGCCGCTGACCGCCGGCTCGGTGATCGGCACGCATCTCCTCATCAGCATCGACCGGAGCCGGCTGAATCTCATTATCGGCGTCAGCTTTCTCGCCGTTTCGCTACTGCTGTTGTGCCTGCCGCGGCTGCGCATCACGCACCGTACCGCGCGCTGGACGGGGCCATTGGTCGGGTTCGGGTCGGGCGTCCTTGGCGGCATGTCGGCGATCTTCGGGCCGCCGATGATCGCCTATCTCGTCAGCACCGGGATCGAGCCCAACGCTTTCGTCAAATACATGGCGATCCTGGCACTGACCGCGGCGGTGACGCTGGTGCTGGTGCTCGGCGGCAGCGGCGCGATGTCGGGCGGCGACTTCCTGATGTCGGCGGTGGCGCTGATCCCGATCCAGCTCGGCATGCCGCTCGGCCGCTGGATGCGCAGCCGCATCAGCCCGCATCTCTTCCGCTTGCTGGTGCTCGTCGTGCTTGCCGCGAGCGGGCTCGACATGCTGCGCAAGGCGCTGTTCTAAACTGTTCCGGCGAGATGGCCGGCCGGCCGTCGCGGCAATTGCTCGATCTTTTTCCCGATGCGTGCTTCGGCCGAGCGCAGCTCGAATATCTTCTGCAGGTTGAGCACAACTCGGCGCTGGTGCCAAACCAGTGGCCGAGCCGCAAAGCCGTGTCGTCCGTGATGCCGCGCTGGCCGTTGACGATCCCGGTGATCCGGTTCACCGGGTCGTCAATTTGGCACGCCAGTTCGGCCGCGGGAAATGCCGAATTCTTCTAGTTCCTCGCCGAGATGCTCGCCGGGATGACGACAGTCGCTTCCGACCGGGATATTGCGACACGCCAATCTTGCCTGGTCGCCGAGCGGCTCGGCAAAAATGCGGCGCCGGAACGACAAGGTCGGGGCGTGAGGAGCCATTTGCGCTCTTTTGTACGCGCTGCCTCCTATATCTCCTCCATTACTTGAGCGTAGGCGATCAAGCCGAACAGCGCCGTGCCGCCGATGATGTTTCCGGCAAGCACCGGAAAAAAGAAGCCGCTCGCCATCCACCACGCCTGGGCGTCCCCGTGCAGTACGAGAAGGAAGCCTTCCATGCTACCCGCGACGATATGCGGAAACCCGCCCAGGGCGATCAGGTAAGTCATCAGGGTAATGACCTGGAACTGGGCGTCATCGGCGCTAGGGAGCATCCAAACCATCGCCGCC
>DASZLY010000420.1:0-1727 GCA_035552135.1 Allostellaceae bacterium
TGCGCGGTATTGGCGAACAGCCCGACGATCCGGCCCCGACGGAACGCCGGGCTCACGACCGTCAGGTCGTGCAGATGGCCGGTGCCGAGCCAGGGATCGTTGGTGATGAAGTGGTCGCCCTCGCGCATCGTCTCCACCGGGAATTTCGCGAGGAAATGACCGACGCTCTCCATCATGGAATTGACATGGCCCGGCGTGCCGGTGACGGCTTGCGCGAGCATCCGGCCGCGGAGGTCGAAGATGCCGGCGGAGAGATCGCCCGCCTCGCGCACGGTGGTGGAGAAGGCGGTGCGGATCATCGTCTGCGCCTGCTCCTCGACGACGGCGATCAGGCGGTTCCACATGATCTGCCGCTGGATGGCCGCGAGCTGTGTAGACGCGGTCCTCGCTGTAGACGCGGTCGCCGACCGCGTCGGTTCCGTTTCCGCTGAGCCGGCCAGATGAGGCGCTTTGTGCCAGCCGCGGGTTGTAGGCGCGGTCGCTGACCGCGCGCGTTCCGCTTGCATGTCGCTTTCGGCCAGTGGCGCTTCGCGCCGGCCGCGCTCAGCGAGCGCGGCTACATCTCGTTCGCGCTCGGCGAGCGCGGCTACGACTTCATCCGACCGGATCAGTTCGATGTGGCCCTCCGCCGTGACGCGGCCCCGCCAGCCGGCGCCGAGGAGGGTGGATGTCTCCGCTTCGGCGACGATCGCCGGGCCGTCGAAGCTGGCGCCCGGGCCGAGGCTCGCGCGGTCGTAGATCGCCCAGTCCGCGACCGCGCCGGTAGCCGTGTCGCGCACCTTCCGGGTACGGGCGGGTTCGGCGCGCCAGGCGGACGGCTCGGATCGACGCGGCGGCTGGGGTGGCGGCAGGGTCGCCAATGTGACCGCGAAACTCATCACCTCGACTTCCGAGCCTGGCACCGGGCGATCGTAGAATCTGGTATATTCGGCGTCGTAGGCAGCGCGGATCGCGGCCGCGTCGTCCGGCGTGAGCGGTCTCACGGGCAGCGGCACAGCGATCTCGTGGCCCTGACCGACATAGCGCATGTAGGCCAGCCGCCGTTCTTCCGTCTCCGCGCCGAAACTGCCTCGAGCCACGACCGAGGCCGCCTCCTCGGCCATTGCCGCGAGCAGCGCGTTGATCGCGTCCAGATCCAGATTCCCGAGACGCTGGTAGAGGCTGCGCACGACTTCGTAGCCGACCGGGGCGCGCAGGAATCCGATCGCGCTGCCGACCCCGGCGCCCGAGGGCACGAGCACCCGGGCGATGCCAATCTTCTCGGCGATGCGCGCGCCGTGGACCGGGCCGCCGCCGCCGAACGCGATCAGGGTGCGCCCTTCGCACGTCTTGCCGGATTCGACGGCGTGGACGCGCGCGGCGTTCGCCATGTTCTCGTCGACCATCTCGATCACGCCGAGCGCCGCCATGCCCGTCTCCAGGCCGAGCGGGCGGCCGACCGCATCGACAAGGGCCGTCTCCGCGGCGCCGACGTCGAGCTCGAGGCTGCCGCCAGCGAAGCGTTCGGGATCGTAGCGGCCGAGCAGCAAATTCGCGTCGGTGACCGCCGGCCGTGCGCCGCCCCTGCCGTAGCTGGCGGGTCCCGGATCGGCGCCCGCACTTTCCGGCCCGACCGCGATCCGCCCGAGCGCGTCCAGTCCCGCGATACTGCCGCCGCCGGCGCCGATCTCGACCATATCGATGACAGGAATGCGCAGCGGCAGGCCCGAGCCCTTCTTGAAGCGGCC
>DASZLY010000421.1:0-3645 GCA_035552135.1 Allostellaceae bacterium
AGCATCGCGATCGCCGCCTCGGGCACCATCGGCATGTAGATCAGCACGCGGTCGCCCTTGCCGACGCCGAGCCCGGCCAGCGCCCCCGCGAAGCGCGCCACCCGGTCGCGCAGCGCGCGATAGGTGAGCGAGGCGACCGTATCGGTGACCGGGCTGTCGTAGATCAGCGCGACCCGCTCGCCGCGTCCCGCCGCGACATGGCGGTCGAGCGCATTCCAGCAGGTGTTGAGCCGCCCGCCGGCGAACCAGCGGTAAAACGGCGGCTTCTCGTCGTCGAGCACGCGGTCCCAGCGCGTCTCCCAGTCGATCGCCTCGGCCGCCTCGGCCCAGAATTCCTCGCGCCGGTCGAGCGAACGGCGATACACCTCGGCGATGCCGGCCATGCGTTGCCTCCCGTGGATTTGCCCGATTGTCGGCCTCGGGCGGAGACTTGCCAAGCAACTCGACACTCTGCGCGGCGCGGAAGACAATGCCGGCAACGATCCTTCGGGAGGGCGGCATGGAACGCGTCGCTGAGTGCCATTGCGGGCAGTTGAAGGCGATCGCCACCGGCGAGCCCGAGCGCGTCTATCTGTGCCACTGCAAATCCTGTCAGCGCCGCACCGGTGCCGTGGTCCATTCCGGCTCGCGCTGGCTGAAGAGCCGGGTTCGCATCGAAGGCGAAGATAAAATCTATGGCCGCGTCGCCGACAGCGGCTTCGAGATCCGTTTCCATTTCTGCCCGAACTGCGGATCGAGCGTGTTCTGGGAGGGAGACCGCGGCCCGGAGCATTGCGGGATCGCTGTCGGCTGCTTTGCCGATCCCGGCTTTCCCCCGCCGATCTATTCCGCTTATGAGGATGCGATGCACCCCTGGTTCGAGACGGCGACGGCGAAGGAGCATTTCCCTGGGCCGCGCCCCGCCGACCTGCCGATCCCGCACCAACCATGAACGCCGGCAACCCTTACGAGATCGGGCTCGACAAGAACGCGGCCAATTTCGTGCCGCTGTCGCCGATCGGGTTTCTGTTGCGCTCGGCGGCGGTCTACCCGCGGCGCGTTTCGGTGATCCACGGCGCGCGCCGCTACACCTGGCGGCAGACGCTGGAGCGCTGCCGCCGGCTCGCCTCGGCGCTCGCAAAGTGCGGCGTCGGCCGCGGCGACACGGTCGCGGTGATGGCGCCCAACGTGCCCGAGGCGTTCGAGGCGACCTTCGGCGTGCCGATGGCGGGCGCGGTGCTCAACGCCCTCAACATCCGCCTCGACGCCGATACGGTCGCCTTCATCCTGCGGCACGGCGAAGCGAAGGTGCTGCTGACCGACGGCGAATTCGCCCCCGTCGTCAAGGCCGCGCTCGCCCAGCTCGATCGCAAGCCGCTGGTCATCGACATCGCCGATGCGCTGGGGCCTGGCGAGCGCCTCGGCGAGATGGATTACGAGGCGTTCCTCGCGCAGGGCGACCCGGGTTTCGCCGAACTGACCCCGCGCGACGAGTGGGACGCGATCGCGCTCAACTACACCTCGGGCACGACCGGCAACCCGAAGGGCGTCGTCTACCACCATCGCGGCGCCTATCTGAACGCGCTCGGCAACATCATGGTGTGGGGGATGGGCCAGCACCCGGTCTATCTCTGGACGCTGCCGATGTTCCACTGCAACGGCTGGTGCTTTCCGTGGACGATCACCGCGCTCGCCGGCACGCATGTGTGCCTGCGGCGGACCGAGGCGGCGGCAATCTACGACGCGATCGACGATCACGGCGTGACGCATCTTTGCGGCGCGCCGGTGGTGATGAACATGCTGCTGAACGACCGCGCCGCCGAAGGCCGCGCCTTGCCGCGCCGGGTCGACATGATGACCGCCGGCGCGGCGCCGCCGGCGGCGGTGATCGAGGGCATGGAGGCGCGCGGCTTCAAGATCACCCATGTCTACGGGCTGACCGAGGTTTATGGGCCCGCCGTGGTCTGCGCCTGGCATGACGAGTGGGACGCACGCGACAGCGCGGAGCGCGCCCGGCTCAAGGCGCGCCAGGGCATCAGCTACCCGGTGCTCGACGGGCTGATGGTCGGCGATCCCGAAACGCTCCAGCCGGTGCCGCGGGACGGCGCGACGATGGGCGAAGTGTTCATGCGCGGCAATATCGTGATGAAGGGCTATCTCAAGAACCCGCGCGCCTCGGACGAGGCCTTTGCCGGCGGCTGGTTTCATTCCGGCGACCTCGCGGTGCAGCATCCCGACGGCTATATCGAGATCAAGGACCGCTCGAAGGACATCATCATCTCGGGCGGCGAAAACATCTCGACGATCGAGGTCGAGGACGTGCTCTACCGCCATCCGGCGGTGCTCGAGGCGGCGGTCGTCGCCAAGCCGGACGAGCGCTGGGGCGAGACGCCGTGCGCCTTCGTGACGCTGCGCGACGGGGCTGCGGCCGACGGCGCCGGGATCATCGCGTTCTGCCGCGCGCACATGGCGCATTACAAGGCGCCGCGCAATGTCGTGTTCGGGCCGCTGCCCAAGACTTCGACCGGCAAGATCCAGAAATTCGTGTTGCGCGAACGGGCGAAGAGCGCCGGGTAGCGCGGCTTTGCGAGCCGCGTTGAAGGCGCGGTTGCGGATAAGGAAAACCCCGCTGGCCGGGGCCAGCGGGGTTGCCATTGTCGCTGCGGCGCCGCGAAGCCGCTAGAACTTGAATGACAGCTTGCTGATCAGCACGTTCTGCGTGCCGGTGTGGTTGTTCAGCACGGTGCGCTGACCCCAGGTGTATTCGAGGCCGATGGTGACGAACGACACCGGGTTCCAGATCAGATTGACGTGCGCATTCATCAGCTCTTTGTTGATCGAGCCCGCCTGCGCCGGGCCGACCAGGGCGATCGGGATGCCATAATGCGCATTGAAGCCGCCATTGATGTTGCTGCGCAGGTTGGCGAGCCACCAATGCTGGTAGCCGATTTCCGCACCCATTTCCTGCGTCGGCTTGAAGAGGATCGCCGACGCCGAGGCTGCCGACGTCGGGCCGTTGAACCCGCCATAGGTCCCGGCCGAGGCCGAGGTCGAGGGCAGGCCATAATTCGTCGCCAGGTCGAAATTGTTGCTGCTGTTGAGGAACGGGCCGATCGTATCGCCGGCGGTGAAGTGCATGGTGAAGTCGTCCTTCACCCAGCCCATCCAGCCCGGCTTGATGTCGATGCCGACATGACCGCCGTAGCCGATGTAGTCCTTGGCGAAGAAGTGGCCGTCGGTGACGTCGATGCCGGGACGCAGCACCGCGGAGAAGTCGATATGGCCCCAGGGCTGCGGCAGGTACCAGGCCGCGGTGAAGTCGGGCGCCGTGCTCTTGGTGATGTTGAGCGGGGTGACGCCGCTGGTCAGGAGGCTGGTGCTGCAGGTCGAGGTCGCCGCACTGACCGCCTTCGGCGCACCCGCGGTGCAGCTGGTGGTCAGGGTCGGGGTCACGCCGGAGTCGGTGGCTTCGAGACCGTTCTGGGTAGCGATGATCGTCTCGGGCTGCTCGGCCGAGAACGACAGCGAGGCGCCCCACCAGGCCGGCATCGTCCAGCGCACCTGCGGGACACGGACATGGCCCGGCTCGCCGACATTGCCGCCGAAGTCCAGCGTCTCGCCGTTGGCGTCGGGGTCGGAGAAGTTCGAGGTCGCCTGACCGGCGAG
>DASZLY010000422.1:0-9067 GCA_035552135.1 Allostellaceae bacterium
GCAGCGGTTTTCCCACATCATCTCGATCCCTTCAAAAAATCCCCCTCTCCGCCCATTGGGGGGAGAGGGTCGGGGTGAGGTGGGCATGTCCGGCGCATGTCCACTCACCCTCCCGCTGCGCGGGTCCCTCCCTCTCCCCCCAATGGGCGGAGAGGGCCTTTGCCATCGGCTTCACTTCGAGGCCGCTAATCGGAACTGCGGCAAGGTGATGTCGTCGTTGAGCTTTTCGAACACCACTTCGACCCGGCGGCCGACCTTGGCCTCGGCGTATTCGGCGTCGAGCAGGTTGCCCGCCATCAGCGCGCCCTTCGCGTCGTCCAATTCGACGATGATGCTGGCGTAGGGCACCGCCGCGGCAAAGCGCTTGTCGCCGGTGTGGTACATGATCGTATAGGCGTAGATCGCGCCCTGCCCGCGCACCGGCTCGAATTTGAGCTCGGTCGAGACGCATTGCGTGCAGGTGGCGAAAGGCGGGTGCTGAAAATGCCCGCAGCTCTGGCAGCGCTGCAGCTCGACCACGCCGCGCTTGGCGGCCTCCCAGAACGGCCTCGTCCACTCGTTGGGAACGGGAACCGGCCGCGTCACCTGGCTCCAATCGCTCATGCCGACCGCCTCGCCGATTTGTCTACCCGCAGCGACTCTCGCTCAGCGGCGCAAGCAGCGCCAATGAAATCGGGACAATGAGGAAGGTGGCGGAGGGGATGGGATTCGAACCCACGATAGGGGGTTAACCCTATAACGGTTTAGCAAACCGCCGCCTTCAGCCACTCGGCCACCCCTCCACCGATGAGTGGGGTTGTCACGGCGCATGCCCGGCCCGTTCTAGTGAGCGGGCCGGGCCAAGTCAACTGGCGCGGGGCGCTGTGGCTGGCGCGCAACCCGCGATTCGCGGCCGAGACGCTGCCCGAGCCGCGGGCGCGGGTCGCCGCCGCGCTCGCCGGCCCTCAGCCCTCCTCGATCCGCTCCATGTCGTCGTCGCTGAAGCCGAGGTGATGGCCGATCTCGTGGATCAGCACGTGGCGCACCACGGCGGCGAGGTCTTCCCCGGTCTCGCACCAGTAGTCGAGGATCGGCCGGCGGTAGAGGAACACCATGTCCATCTGCGTGCGCGGGCTGGCGACGCTCTGCTGCGGCAGCGCGAGGCCGCGATAGAGGCCCAATATGTCGAAGGGGCTGTCGAGCTCCATTTCCGTCTCGGTCTCCGCGTCGGGAAATTCCTCGACGCGGATGACGAGCGGCCCGAGCGCGCGTTTGAATTGGTCGGGGATGGTGGCGAGCGCGTGCTCGGCCAGCACCTCGATATCGCCGAGCGTCGGCGCGCGGCGCTGAGTCGCCCGGGGGGTCGCCCGCGTTGTCATCGCGACATTCCCGCTTGACCGCGCCGCCGCGCCCGCGCACTTGCTGGGACACCGCAGAGCGGGAGGATGACATGGTCGAGAAGCTGGTCGGCGCGGCGCGCCACGCGGCGCTGCAAACCCTGCACGGCTGGGCCGAGGTCGAGGATCGCGATGCGATCCGCAAAAGCTATCACTTCAGCGACTTCTCCGAGGCTTGGGGCTTCCTGTCGCGCATCGCGCTGATCGCCGAAAAGATGGATCACCACCCGGAAATCTTCAATGTCTACAATCGGGTGGAGATCATCCTCGCGACCCACGACGTCGAGGGGCTGTCCGAGCGCGACATCAAGGAAGCCCAGGCGATCGACGAAATCGCCCCCGAACGCGACCGCAAACCGCCAACGCCCTGACCGAGCGCGGCTCGGCCGAACGCTTCAACACGAAGGTTCCAAGACTGCGTAGCGGCGCGAAGCGCCATCAATTCGACAATGAGGCAATGAGGCAATGAAACCGCCTCCGCTCGAACCTCATTGCCTCATTGCCTCATTGCCTCATTGTGAATTCATGCGGCTTCGCCGCGATCCGGGCGCCTTCGCGAAACCTTTGCGTCCTTTGCGCTGAAAGTCGTCTTTGCCGGGCTCGAACGCGGTAAGGACGGTCGCCTTACCGCGGCGCCATGCGCAGCGCGCCGTCGAGGCGGATGACCTCGCCGTTGATCATCGTGTTGCGGCAGATATGCAGCGCCAGCGCCGCGTATTCCTCGGGCCGGCCGAGCCGCTGGGGAAACGGCACGCCGGCGGCGAGGCTGGCTTGCGCCGCCTCCGGCAGACCGGCGAGCATCGGCGTCGCGAACACGCCGGGTGCGATCGCCGCGACGCGGATGCCGTCGCGCGCCAGCTCGCGCGCCGCCGGCAAAGTGAGGCCGACGATCCCGCCCTTCGACGCCGCATAGGCGGCCTGGCCGATCTGCCCGTCATAGGCGGCGATCGACGCGGTCAAGAGGATGACCCCGCGCTCGTTGTCGGCGAGCGGCTCTAGCCCGGCCATGCCGGCGGCGGCGACGCGCAGCAGGTTGAAGCTGCCGATCAGATTGACCTCGATGACCTGGCGGAACCGGTCGAGCGGCATCGCCTTGCCGTCGCGATCGACGATGCGGCCGGCGCGGCCGATCCCGGCGCAGTTGACGACGATCCGCGCCGGGCCGTGCCGGTCGCGCGCGGCGGCCACCGCCGCCTCGGTCGCGGCAGCGTCGGTGACGTCGCAGGCGAGGCCGATGCCGCCCAGCTCCTTCGCGGCCGCTTCGGCCGCGGCGCCGTCAATGTCGAGCAGCGCGACCCTGGCGCCGGCGGCGGCGAGCGCCGCCGCGGTCGCGCGGCCGAGCCCCGACGCACCGCCGCTGACCAGCGCCGCATGGCCGGTGACGTCCACCGGCCGGGCTTACCAGTGCAGCGGGATCTGATAGACGAGCATGACCTCCTGCTCGCCGGGATTGTACTTGCCGATGCCGGCATTCGAGATGTGGTGCACCGTGAGGCCGAGGCGCGACTGGTCGGGGAACTTGTAGTCGAGCTCGGCGCCGGTGCGGAACTCGGTCGTCGAGCCGAGATTGGTGCCCCCGCCGCGCTGGTACCAGCCGATCGCGCCGTTCGGCGTCAGCACCCAGTTCGGCGCGAAATTGATGTCGAAGCCGAAACCGCCATAGACGTAGGTGCTGCCCCTGGTCGAGACCTCGACACCGGCCATCGGCGAGATGATCCACAGCAAGTCGCCGAAATGGTACTCGCCGCGGAACAGGCCCGTCGTCTTCGAATCGGGGTGGCCGCTGTTGGGGGTGACATCGAACGCGCCGCCGCCCAGTTCGAGTCGCGGGGGCTCGCCGGGCGAGCCGAGCCAGGGCGAGCCGAGCCAGGATTGCGCCGCCGCCGGCCGCGCCGCCAGCGCCGCCGCGACAAGCGCGGCCGCCGCCAGGAAATGCTTCGCGCTGTTCGACAGTCTCACCGGCATCCCCCAAGCTGCGCCGCACACGCTTCGCATTGAACTGGCTTCGCAATGACAACGCATATTAAGCGGGATCATCCCGCCGGCAAGCGAAACCGCAACGCGATGCGCGGCCGCCCGGCCGCTCAGCGCCGCTTCATCCGCTCGATCGCGAGCACCAGTTGCTCGCGGATGCCCGGCTCCATCGCCGAATGCCCGGCATCGGGGACGATCACGTAATCGGCTTCCGGCCAGGCACGCGCCAATTCGTCGGCGCTGCGAATTGGACACACCATGTCGTAGCGGCCCTGCACGATGATGCCCGGCAGATGGCGGATGCGGCCGATCCCGGCGACGAGGTCGGCGGCGGCGGGAAACAGGTGATGCCTGAAGAAATGCGCCTCGATCCGCGCCAGGCCGAGCGCCAGCCGGTCCTCGCCAAACGCGGCGACGGTCTCGGGGTTGGGCAGCAGCGTCGAGCACGACCCCTCGTAGAGGCTCCAGGCGCGCGCCGCCGGCATGTGCACGCGCGGGTCCGGATCGACAAGGCGCCGGTAATACGCGCCGAGCAAATCGCCCCGCTCCGCTTCCGGGACAAAACCGGCAAAGGCGCGCCACGCCTCGGGAAAGACCGCGGCGACGCCATAGAGGAACCAGTCGATCTCGGCCTGGCGGGCAAGGAAGATGCCGCGCAGCACCAGGCCGCGGCAGCTCTCGGGATGGGTCTCGGCGTAAAGCAGCGCCAGGGTCGAGCCCCACGAGCCGCCAAAGACAAACCACGCGGCGACACCCAAGTCGCGGCGCAGCGCCTCGATGTCGGCGACGAGATGCGCGGGCGAGTTGTCGGCGATCTCGCCGAGCGGCGTCGAGCGGCCGCCGCCGCGCTGGTCGTAGATGACGATGCGCCAATGGGCCGGGTCGAAGAAGCGGCGATGCACCGGCGTCGCCCCCGCTCCCGGCCCGCCATGCAGGAACAGCACCGGCACGCCGTGCGGATTGCCCGATTCCTCCCAGTACATCGTGTGCCGCGAATCGAGCCGCAGGCGCCCCGTGCGATAGGGCTCGAGTTGCGGAAACAGATCGCGGCGGCTCGACATGCCCCGCAGCGCGGCCCTAGAGCTGCGAGTCGACGAACCGGCCGGTCCCGGTGAAGGCGCGGTTCCAGTCGGTCCAGCTGCCGTCGGCGAGCTGCCGGCGCCAGCAAATATCGGTATGCGGCGCGGCGACCAGCACGTGGCTGCCCTTGAGCGGCAGCACGAAATCGGTCGCCGGTGCGGCGGCGGGATCGCCCGGCGTGCAATCGCCGCCGGCGGCCATCACCGCCTCGACGGCGGCCTGGTCGAAGCGATAGTTGCTCAGCGTCAGCTGCCCGGGCGGCGGCGTCCACGCCCAGGAGGTCGGACCCCAGCCCCAGTAATTCGTGCAGGCGGCAGTCAAGAGCAAAGCCGCGGCCGACAGAACGATGCGCACGTATCCCCCTCCGGTCTTCGTCATCGGTTTAGGCGCCGCCGAGGAAATCCTTGGTCCACCGCGCATAATCCTCGCCGCGCGTCACCCGGCGCATGAGGTCGGCCGGCGCGATGCCGCTCAGCGCCTCGGGCTTGGTGCCGTCGCGCAGCGCCTTCAAGGTATTGTACACGGCCAGCACCGCCGCGCTGAACGGCGCGTGGCCCTGCAGCGCGACACGCACCTTGTGCGCCCCCATCCAGTCGAGGTCGGCGAGGCTTCCGCTGCCGCCGCCGGTGATGAGCGGGATCTTGATCTCCGACGAGATCGCCTCGATCGCCTCGGTGGTGACGCCGCCGGCGAGAAAGATCGCGTCGACCCCGGCCGCCTCGTACGCCTTGACCCGGCGCATCGCGTCGTCAAGCCCGGTGATCGCGAGGGCCGAGGTGCGCCCGGCGATCACCAGTCTCTTGTCCTGGCGGGCGTCGAGCGCCGCCTGCATCTTGCCGATGCCCTCCTCGACCGGGATCAGCGTCGGCTTGCCGGAGGGACCGTAGGGCCGCGGCAGCACCGTGTCCTCGATCGACATCGCGCAGACCCCGGCGGTCTCCAGCTCTTCGACCGTGCGGCGCACGTTCATCGCATTGCCGTACCCGTGGTCGGCATCGACCAGCAGGCAGAGATTGCCGGCGCGGCACACCCGGTTCGCCTGGGCGGCGAACTCGGTCAGCGTCAGCACGACGATGTCGGGCGCGCCGAGCACCGCCATCGAGCCGATCGAGCCCGAGAAGATGCCGACCTCGAACCCCAGATCCTCGGCGATGCGCGCCGAGATCGCATCGTAGACCGAGCCCGGATGGACGCAGCGATCGCCGGCGATGAGAGCGCGAAACCGCGTGCGCCGTTCGGACCAATCCATCGTGCCGCTCCCTCTTTGTGCGTGCCCGCGGAGCTTACCATGTCCGCGCCCGCCTCAAAGCGCGCCGCGCGAAAAAAGAACGCCGGGCCGCGCCGGCAGCGCAGACGGTTTTTTAACGATAGCCGCCTAACCTGCGGGTAGAAAGCCGAAACCCGCGTGCACGCCGCGGCCGCGCAACAAGGCGAACCGGGCTGAGATGAACCCGCGACACAGCGAGCGCACGACGCGAACTTCGTCCGGCCGCAGCATCGCGCTGGCGGCGGCGATCCTCGTTGCGGTGACGATCGCGGTCGCCTCGCTCACGATCTGGAATTTGCGGCGCGACGCGGTGGCCCGCGCCGAGGCAGACGTCACCAACCTCGACACGCTGCTCGCCGAGCAGAACGCGCGGCTGTTCCAGGCTACCGACCTGGTGCTGCAAGGCACGCAGCGCATGGTGGTCGACGCCGGCGTCGAGACGCCTGACGATTTCTCCCGCCTGATGGCAGGCGAGGATGTGCATAATTACCTCGTCGCTGCCTTGCGCGCCCTGCCGCAGGCTGATGCGATCTCGCTGATCGACCGGACCGGCCGGGTCGTCAACTTCAGCCGGAGCTGGCCGGCGCCGCCGATCAACGCGGCCCAGCGCGAATATTTCCAGGCGCTGCGCGATGCGGCGAAGTCCGGCGCCTTTGTCGGGCTGCCGTTCAAGAATTCGACCAACGGCACCTGGGATATCCCGATCGAGCGCCGCGTCGATAATGCCGAAGGGGAGTTCCTCGGCATCGTCAACGTGATGGTCGAGGCGCGCTATTTCGAGGCGCTGTACCAGCGGCTGGCGACCAGCGAGGGCGAGTCGATCACCATCTTCCGCGCCGACGGGCCGCTCTTGGCGCGCTATCCGCATGCCGAAAAGATGATGGGCGAGAAGCTGCCGCCCGGGTCGCCGTTCTACAAGTTCGCCGGCACCGGCGGCACCTATCGCACGATCGGCGGGATCGACGGCCTCGCCCGCATCGTCGCGACGCAGCCGCTCGACAATTTCCCGCTGGTTGTCGCGGTGACGATCGCCGAGGACGCCGAACTGGCCGACTGGCGGCGCCAGGCGCTGCTGATCGCCATCGGCGCCGCCTGCTCGGCGCTCGGCCTCGGTATCGTGCTGTGGACGCTGCGGGCGCAGTTCCGCACGCTGGAGGCCGGCCGCATCGGGTTCGAGGCCAAGACCGCCGAGCTCGAAGCGGCGGCCGGCGCGCTCAAGCAGAGCGAGGAACGGTTTCGCGATTTCGCGACCACCTCGTCCGATTGGCTGTGGGAGACCGACGCCGCGCACCGCTTCACCTACCTGTCGGAGAACGTGCAGAAGCTCGGCGCGAAGCCGGACCAGTATATCGGCAAGACCCGCTTCGAAAGCGCCGGCGACATCGAGACCGAACCCGCGAAATGGCAGGCGCACCGCGAGGCGCTGGCGCGGCACGAAGCGTTCCACAACTTCGTCTATCGCCGCATGGTGTCGATCAGCGGCGCGAACACCGCGTCGGTGAGCGGCGTTCCGCTGTTCGACGCGGCGGGCCAATTCGCCGGCTATCGCGGCACCGCGCGCGACATCACCGCGCAAGTCGAGGCCGAGCTCGCCCTGCGCCACGCCAAGGACGCGGCCGAAGCGGCCAACATGGCAAAGTCGCAATTCCTCGCCAATATCAGCCACGAGCTGCGCACGCCCCTGAACGCGATCATCGGCTTCTCGGAAATGGTCGAGCAGGGCCTCGCCGGGCCGATCCAGCCCAAGCATCGCGAATACACGGCGCTGGTGCTCGAAAGCGGGCGGCATTTGCTCGAAATCATCAACGACATCCTCGACCTGGCGCGCGCCGATTCGGGCAAGTTCGAGCTCTACGAGGAGCCCGGTCTCGACATCGCGCGCATCATCGACGGCACGGTCGCGCTGACCCGGCATCTCGCCGATAGCGGCGGGGTGATGCTGTCGGCCGAAGCGGAAGACCGGCTGCCGCCGATCGTCGCCGACCCGACGCGGCTGAAGCAGATTCTCCTGAACCTGATCTCCAACGCGATCCGCTTTACCAAGCCCGGCGGCTCGGTGACGGTCGCCGCGAGCCGCGACGCCGAGGGCGGCATCGCGCTCGACGTGCGCGACACCGGAATCGGCATGAGCGATGACGAGGTCGAGATCGCGCTGCAGCCCTTCGGCCAGGTCGACGCGCGGCTGGCGCGCGAGCACGAAGGCACCGGGCTCGGCCTGCCGCTGGCCAAGCGGCTCGCCGAAATGCACGGCGGCACGCTCATCGTGACGAGCCGCAAAGACCACGGCACCACCGTCACCGTGACGCTGCCCGCGTCGCGAATTCTCGCGGACCCCGCACAGGACGCTCCCGCCGCCCTCACCGCCTGACGCAGCCTCCGGCCACGTACGGTCCGACGCTCCTCCCCTACCTCCGGTGGCGTCCCGCAGAGGAACAGCGCCTGACAATGACGCGTTATCACGCCAGAAGTGAAGAACCGCTCCGGTGGGCTCGGCCCTCATGTCAGACACGCCCGTTGATCGGCAAAACGCTATTCAAGCCCCTCGCCAGGAGCAGTCTGGCTCCGAAGCAGCGGATTCGCGTGCGCCTCGCAGCCGAAGCCTGGCGGCGGGCGGCGAATTCCTGAAAGCGCTTGCCGCCGATCTGGGGGCGGTCGCGTCCCGGTTCGGGCGGTTGCTGGCCGCGCAGCATCGGCGACCGCCGCCGGCGCCAAGCCATATCTCGTCGGAACCCGGCATCGGACGCTTGATCTGGCGCCTCGGTATGGTGTTGCTCGGGGTCGTATTGGTCTGCTCGGGGGTCATCTCCGCACTCCTGCTCTCTGTGCTCTTCGGCTCTCCTCTTGAACCGCGACGCGGCGATCCGGCCGCTTCGGGGTTGCGGGCCGAAGCCGCTATCGAGGCGTCGCCCGCTCCCGGCGGCGCACCCGAAGCCGCGGAACCTTCGCGCCCGGTCGTTGCGCCGGTAGCTGAGGCGCCGGTCAGCCAACCGGGCTCATCGCCCGCCAGCGCCGCCGCGCAAAACAAAGCGGCCGACGAGACAACGACCGGGCCGCAGGCCGGGCCAGGCCAGCCTCAGCTGACCGGATCGGAGCAAACTCAGCCGGCCGGGTCGGGGCAGCCTCGACTGGCCGGGTCAGAGATGCCTCAGCCGGCCGGGCCGGAGCCGACCCAGCCCGCCGGGTCGGGGCAGCCTCGACTGGCCGGGTCGGGCCAGCCTCAGCCGGCCCGCACAGACACGCAGGATCGCGGCCCCGCCGCGGGGCAGCGGGAGATGTCGGCAACGTTGGCGGGTCCGCGTCCGGGGATGCAATGCCGCGTCGATCTCTGCGCGGCAACGTACAAATCCTTCAATGCGGCGGACTGCACGTA
>DASZLY010000423.1:0-11549 GCA_035552135.1 Allostellaceae bacterium
TTGAGGTCGTACGGCCGGCCGCGATGCAGCGTGGCGCGGTTGTCCCAGATCACCAGGTCACCGACCTGCCATTCGTGGCAATAGACGAACTGCCGCTGCGTCGCATGCTCCAAGAGGTCGAGGAGGAACATCCGCCCGAGCGGCACCGGCCAGCCGACGATGCGGTTGGCGTGCGCGCCGATGAACAGCGATCTACGGCCGTAAGGCTGGGTGCGCACGACCCGCCAGCGCACCGGCGGCATCCCCGCTTTCTGCTCGCGCGTCCAGGCCTCGTCGCCGAGCCAGATGCGCGAACAGAGCGCGAAGTGCTCGGCGACCAGCGGCTCGACGATCGCCTTCGTCCCGTCATCGAGCGCGTCATAGGCGGCGCGCATATCGGCGAATTCGGTCTCGCCGCCGCCGAGCGCGGTGCGCTCGGGCAGGATCACCGCCGACAGCATCGAGTATTTGCCCGGCACGTACTGGAACGAGCTGTCGCTGTGCCACAGCTGGTTGGCGAGCGCCGAGGCGATTTTCTTGTGGCTGGCCGGGGCGATCGAGCCGTCGACCATGACGTTTGAGATGTCCATCGTCGTCTTGTGCTTGAACCGGCTCTCGCCGCTGCCATAGGCGATCTTGGTGAGGCCGGTATCGAGTGAGCCGAAGGCGAGCGACCAGGCGTTCTGCTCGTCCTCGCTCATCAGCTGGCCGCGGAACACCAGCACCGCGTACTGGTCCATCGCCCGGTCGACCGCCGTGACGGTCTCTGCGCTCGGCGGCCGGCGTATGTCGATGCCGCTGACCTCGCCGGCAAAGAGCGGGTGGATTTGCTTGATCTCCATAATCTGCTCCCGGCCCTTGCGGTGCGGTTAACCTCTCTCCCGCAAGCGGGAGAGGGGATAAGTAGTGCCGCCCGTTACTCCGCCGCCAGCCGCTTCGGCGTCGCGATCGCCGCGACGACGGTTTTGACGCTTGGCTGCGTCTCCAGGCTATCGAGCATTCCTTGCAGACGGGTAACTGCGTCGCGCGGCAGTGCGCGGCTGGCGCAATTGACGAACTTGTTGGCGAGCGCGCCCGCCGGCAGCGGGTTGTCCGGCCCGCGCCCCAAGGCCGCGCCGACCGTCTTCGAAATCGTCTCGCCCTCGGCGAAGGTCACTCGCACCTCGGCGCCTAGCGCCATCTCGTTCGAACTGCCGGCGGTCGGATGCGGCGCGGCGTGGATGCGGGTCATCAGCGCGCGCACGGTCGGGTCGTCATAGCCCTCGAAATCCTCGAGCCGGATCTCGCCCTGGAGCGTCGCGCGGGCGAGGCAGTATTGCACGCTGAACTTGGCGTCAAGCCCGGTTTTCGGGTCGGGCCGGTTGGTGTGGGCGAGCCGGCGCGGATGCGTCCACGAATCGATGCGGGCGATCTTGTCGGCCGGCAACGCGTGCTCGCGGCGCAGCGCCAAGAGCGCGTCGATTGCCGGGTGGGTGCTGCCGCAGCACGGGTATTGCTTGATCGCCGGCCCGGGGCGCACGACGTCGTAGGGGCTGCCCCAATCCTTGAGGATCGCCGCCGCGTCGAAATTCCCTTCGCCGTTATAGACGAAGAGGAAACCCTGCTTGTGTTCGAGCGCGGCGTTGTTGGCGGTGAACCCGCCTTTCGCCAGCAGCGCCGCGAAGAGCCCGCTGCGCGCGGTGTGGCCGACATGCAGCGGCTTGGTCATCGTGCCGAAATTGGCCTTGATGCCGCTCGCGTGCGAGGCGGCGATCGCCAGCGCTTGGGCGGTGTGCGCCGCGTCGAACCGCATCAGGTGGCCGCACGCCGCGGTCGCGCCGAACACGCCCAAGGTCGCGGTCGGGTGCCAGCCCTTCTCGTAATGATGGTAGTGCACGCCGCGCGCGATCCGCGTCTCGGTCTCGAACCCGGCGACATAGGCGGCGACGAAGTCGGCGCCGGTACAGTCCTCTATCTCCGCGAGCGCGAACAGCGCGGGCAGGATCGGCGCCGAGGGGTGCCCGCCGAGCGTGTTGCTGACATCGTCGAAATCGAGCGCGTGCGCCGCGGTGCCGTTGATCAGCGCGGCGTCGAGCGGGCCAGTGCGCCGATCGCCGCCAAAGATGAGGCAGGGGCCGCCGGTCGCCGTGCCGCCCGTCGCCAGCACCTCCTCGACGATCCGCGCGCAATCCTCGCTCGCCCCGGCGAGCGTCACGCCCACCGTGTCGAGGATCGCCGCCTTCGCCCAGTCGACCGCCTCGCGGGGCAGCTCCGCAGAGCGGATCGCGACGATCCTTTCGGCGATCTGTTCGATGAGGGTCATGCCGTGATTCTCCGCCTCGGCGCCGCCCGCGCAACCTTCGCGCCCGCGCCGGCGTTGGATTTTGGCGCAACATGGCTACCGCGAAAAGCATCCTCCTCAAATCGTCGGCTTCACGCGAAGCGGTGAGCGTGATGGGGCGCGCCGGTTATGGCGCGCGTGGCGCGATCTACCTCATGGTCGGCATCTCGGCCGGCCGGGCGACACTCGACCCGCATCACCCTCCGGGCGGCTTCACGGAGTCGCTCAAGCTGTTCCAGCATCACTGGTCGGGCGGCATCGTCCTGGCGCTGCTGGCGATCGGCATGGCGTGTTTCGCCAGCTGGCTGGCGGTGTCCGCCGTTTATCGCCGCGACCATCCGGGCCCCGCGCATTGGGTACTCGTCGCCGGGCTCTTGGGCGACGCCTGCATTTATCTCGGATTTATGGCGAGCGTGCTGGGCATGATTTTCGGCGCCTGGGGCGGCGGCGGGAGCGAGCATCTGCTGCAAGAATGGGTGCGCTGGCTTGTCGCCGGTTTGGGCGGGCGAGCGCTTGTCGGGCTGGTGGGGGCGGGGGTCTTCGCGTGCGGCGCGGGGCTCGTCTGGTGGGGGGGCGTCGGCGATATCGAGGGGCCGCTCGAGCTCCCGCCGGTGGAAAAGCGGCTGATGCTGCCAATCGGCCGGTACGGCACCGGCGGCCGCGGCGTGGCGATTGCGCTGGTCGGCTTCTATCTGTTTCTTTCGGCGATCCAGGGCGATGCGAGCCGCGCGCATGAGCTCGGCGGCGCGCTGAACGATTTGCGCGCGCTGCCCTATGGCGTGGCGATGACCGGCGCGTTCGCGCTGGCTTTCATCGGGTCGAGCGTGCTCGACTTCGCGATCGCGTCCTTCCGCCGCTTCGATCCCGGCCGCGCGCCGGCCAGGAAGCGCCGCCGCCGCCGCGGCTCTACTCGGCGCTCTTCCGGATAAGCCCGTTCACCAGCACCGGGCCGAGGCGCACGGTCTGCAAAAAGGCGCGCCCGTTATTCGGGCAGATTTCCTCGCGATAGGCATAGCTGTCGCCGATCGCGTCCCAGCCGAACCAGACGACGCCGGAGATCAGCAAGAACAGGATGCCGAACGGGCTCAGCGGGTTTGCCGACAATACCGGATTGCCGAAAAACCCGAAGCCCGACAGCGCCGTCGCCGCGGCGGTACAGAGCATTCTGGCGATCATCAATCCCCCCGCGCCGTTCCCGTCGTAGTTTCGGGCGTTTTACCAGCGGTTGCAAGATCGAGCGGCACGCAGGCCGCGAGCAACCCGGCAAGCACCAGCATGGCCGGCCGGCTCATCCTTGCCTCCGCTTTTCTGCTTTAGGCGATTTCGAATAGGCCGGCCGCGCCCATCCCGCCGCCGATGCACATGGTACAGACGATGAGCTTGGCGCCGCGCCGCTTACCCTCGATCAGCGCATGGCCGACCATCCGCGCGCCCGACATGCCGTAGGGATGGCCGATCGAGATCGCACCGCCATTGACGTTGAGCCGGTCGTGCGGGATGCCGAGCCTGTCGCGGCAATAGATCACCTGGCAGGCGAACGCCTCGTTGAGCTCCCAGAGGTCGATGTCGTCGACCTTCAGTCCGTGCTGCTGGAGCAGCTTCGGCACCGCGAAGACCGGGCCGATCCCCATCTCGTCGGGGCCGCAGCCGGCGACCGCGATGCCGCGATAGATGCCGAGCGGCCAGAGGCCGCGGCGCTCGGCCTCGCCTTCCTCCATCAGCACCGCCGCCGAGGCGCCGTCCGACAGCTGCGAGGCGTTGCCGGCGGTGATGTATTTGCCTTCCTTGAGGCGCTGGCCGTCCTTGAACACCGGCTTCAACGCCGCGAGGCCTTCGAGGTTGGTGTCGGGCCGGTTGCCCTCGTCCTTGTCCAGGGTCACCGCCTCCCGCGATACCTCGCCCGTGTTGCGGTCGGCGACCAGCATCACCGACGGCATCGCCGCGATCTCGTCGTCGAAGCGGCCGGCCTGCTGCGCGGCGGCGGTGCGCTGCTGCGAGCGCAGCGCGAACTCGTCCTGTGCCTCGCGGCTGACGCCGTAGCGCTCGGAGACGATCTCGGCGGTCTCCAGCATCGTCATGTAGAGCGCCGGCACGGCCTCGACCAGCGCCGGGTCCTGCGCGCGGAACTTGTTGGCGTGGTCGTTCTGCACCAGCGAGATCGACTCGACCCCGCCGCCGATCGCCACGGTCATGCCGTCATGCATGATTTCCTTCGCCGCGGTGGCGATCGCCATCATCCCCGACGAGCACTGCCGGTCGATCGACATCGCCGGCACGGTCTCGGGCAGCCCGGCGCGCAGCGCGCTCTGCCGCGCGATGTTGTAACCCTGCGCCCCCTGCTGCACCGCCGCGCCGATGATGACGTCGTCGATTTCGCCGGGGTCGATTTTGGCGCGCTTCACCGCCTCGGCGATCGCGTGGCCGGCCAGCGCCTGTGCCTGCGTGTCGTTGAACGCGCCGCGATAGGCGCGGCCGATCGGGGTGCGCGCGGTGGAGACGATGACGGCACGGCGCATGGGAACCTCCTGCGGGCGTTAACTGGCTTGCAGCTTAGCCCGGAACCGGCGGCGATGCAGCAGCAAGCACATGCCCTATGCCTGTCTGATCGCCTCTACGAGCTGGTCGAGGTCGAGGTTGGGTCGAGCAGGTCGTCGAGGCTCACCGGGCAGTCTGCCGGTAATCATGGCCGCGGTTCGCCGTGATCGCGGAACTTCGCGATCACGCTGCCTTCGGGCATCTGGCGCCTCTCTTGGCGGCCGATGGTGGGCGCAGTAGGGATTGAACCTACGACCCCACCCGTGTGAAGGGTGTGCTCTCCCGCTGAGCTATGCGCCCATGACCAGCGGATATCGGCCGGATGCGGCATTAAGGCGGGGGGTGGCGGGGCTGTCAAGGCACGGCTGCCGCCGCGCTGCGGCATGATTTTTGCGGTGCAGTGTCACGGTTTTTGCGTTGCGGTAAACGCGCCCAGACAACGCAGGATAGCGAAATGAGACCAGGTTCTCCCGCGCTGCCGGCGCCCCACTTGCGGACAGTGTGCGCCGGGCTTCTACTGCTCGCCGCGGCGATCCGTCCGGCGGCGGCCGAGGACGTCGTCAAGATGGAGTTCGAGGGGTTCGGCCCGGCCGGCTTCCATGTCCTGACGACGCACACGGTCATCGAGGAATCGGCGGCCTGGTACGTGATCCAGGGCGATTTCGCGACCGCCGGTCTCGGCACGCTCTTCGCCAGCGTCGCCAACCGCTCGGTGGCCGAGGGGCGGCAAATCGCCGACAAGCCGCGCCCGGTGAAGTTCGAGAGCGAGACCGACCGCAACGGCGCGGTGCAGCGCCTGCGTGTCGATTTCCCGGCTGACGGTATGCCCAGCGGCAGCGCCACCCCGCCGCCGAAAGAGCCGGTGACGCCGGTCAGCTTCAAGGAGCTCGCCGGCACGGTCGACAATCTGACGGCATATCTGCTGCTCGAGCGCCAACTTGCCCGCGGCGGCGGCTGCGCGCTCAAGGTGCCGGTGTTCGATGGTCGCCATCGCTACGACCTCGACTTCAGCGATGCCGGGCGGCACATCCTGGCGCCGGCCGAGGGGCAGAATTTCAAGGGCCAGACCCAGGCCTGCCGGATGGTGCGCGCCGAGCTCGGCGGGTTTTACGTCGACCGCACCCATGTGGAAGGCGCGCGCGCCGGCACGATCTGGTACGCGCCGTTGATGCCCGGAGACATCGCGGTGCCGGTGCGGATGGAGATGGAGACCGAGATCGGCAAGGTCGCGCTGTTCCTGTCGAAGCTGTCGGGGCGCAGGGTCGACCTCAAGCTGATGGATTGACGCCGAGCGCCGCGAGCGCCGCGGGCAATTCGTCGAAGCGGTCGAGCACACGGTCGGCGCCGAGTTCGCGCGGGTCGATTCGCGCATAGCCGTAGCCCATCAGGATCAGCCGCATCGCCGCCGCACGCGCCGCCAGCGCGTCGTTCTCGCTGTCGCCGATCATCGCTGCGCGGCGCGGGTCGCCGCCCAGGGCCTCGACAAGCCCGAGCAGGTGGCCGGGGTCGGGTTTCCGCGCCGCGAAGCGGTCGCCACCGGCATAGCCGTCGAAAAGTTCCGCGAGGCCCATCCCGCGCAGCACCTCGCCGGTCGCGTGTTGCGGCTTGTTGGTGGCGACGGCGGTGGCGAAACCCGCCGCGCGCAGCGCCGCCAGCGTCTCCGGCACGCCCGGATAGGGCCGGCTCAGATTGCTTGCGCCGGCTTCATATATCTCGATGAAACGCGGGTGCATCGCCGCCGCCTCGGCGCTGTCGCCGCCACGCGCGGCAAAGCCGCGGGCGAGCAGCATCGCCATCCCGTCGCCGATCATCGGCTTCACCTCGTCCGGCCGCAGCGGCGCGTAGCCGCGCTCGCGCAAGGCTTCGTTAAGCGCATTGGTCAAATCCGGCAGGGTGTCGACCAGCGTGCCGTCGAGGTCGAACAGCAAGAGAAATTTCGTCATTCCCCATAATGTAGCGCCCGCGGCGTCACATTTCGCAATAATCTGTGTTTTGGCAGAGAGCGGAGTGCGTGCGAATTTGCACAGCGCTTGCGCCACGGGGAATGGCGGGGGAAGAGCGAGCTACCACCGATGAACTCATCGCAACCGTCCGAATTCGCCGCCATCGTGCTCGCCGCGGGCGAGGGCACGCGGATGCGTTCGGCACTGCCCAAGATCCTGCACGAGGTCGCCGGCCGGCCGATGATACGCCACGTGCTGGCGGCGCTGGAGCCGCTGACGCCGGCGGCGACAATCGTCGTGCTCGGCCAGGGCGCCGAACGCGTGGCCAAGGCGGTGGCGCCGGCAGCGGTGGCGATCCAGCATCCGCCGCGCGGCACCGGCGATGCGGTGCGCGCCGCGCGCGCCGCGCTCGAACCGGCGCTCGCCGGGCTCGCCGATGTCGTGATCCTGTACGGCGACACGCCGCTATTGCAGACCGCGACGATCGCCCGGCTGATCGAAGCACGGCGCGCGTCGGGCGCGGCGATCGCCGTCGCCGGGATGCGCCCGGCCGATCCCGCGCCCTATGGCCGGCTCGTGCTCGACGCCGATGGCGGTGTCGAACGCATTGTCGAGGCCAAGGACGCAACGCCGGACGAGGCGGCGATCGCGCTGTGCAATGGCGGGCTGATGGCGGTTGCCGCCGCGCATCTTTTCGACCTTGTCGACCGGCTGCAGGACATCAACGCCAAGCGCGAGTTCTACCTCACCGATATTGTCGGCATCGCCCGGTCGCGCGATCTCGCCGCCTGTTGCGTCGAGCTGCCGGCCGAAGAGGTGCTCGGCGTCAACACCCGCGCCGAACTGGCCGAGGCCGAGGCGCTGATGCAGGGCCGGTTGCGCCGCCGCGCGATGGACGACGGCGCGACCCTCGTCGCGCCCGACACCGTGTTCTTTTCCGCCGACACGCGGCTCGGCCGCGATGTCGTGGTCGAGCCCAATGTCGTCTTCGGCCCGGGCGTGACGATCGCCGACAATGTCCGCATCCGCTCGTTCTCGCATCTCGACGGCGCAAGCGTCGGCGAGGGCGCGATCGTCGGCCCTTATGCGCGGTTGCGGCCCGGCGCGGTATTGGACCGCGACGTCCATGTCGGCAATTTCGTCGAGGTCAAGGCGACCCGGCTCGGGCCCGGCGCCAAGGCCAACCATCTCGCCTATCTCGGCGACAGCGAGATCGGCGGCGGCACCAATATCGGCGCCGGCACGATCACATGCAATTACGACGGCTTCAACAAGCACACGACGGTGATCGGCGAGAACGTGTTTATCGGCACCAACACCTCGCTGGTGGCGCCGGTCAGGGTCGGCGACGGCGCCTATGTCGCGACCGGCAGCGTTGTCACCGCCGACGTGCCGGCGGATGCGCTGACCATCGCCCGCGCCCGCCAAATCGACAAGCCCGGCCGCGCCGGCGAGTTGCGCGCCCGGCTTCGCGGAAAGCAACGCTGATGTGCGGCATTGTCGGAATCATCTCGAAGAGCAATGTCGCCGGCGAGCTGGTCGGCGGGCTGCGCCGGCTCGAATATCGCGGCTATGATTCGGCCGGCATCGCGACCCTGATCGACGGCCGGATCGAGCGCCGCCGCGCCGAGGGCAAGCTCGACAACCTCGCCGCCCGCCTCGAGCGCGAGCCGGTGCCCGGCACGATCGGCATCGCCCACACGCGCTGGGCGACGCACGGTCTGCCGATCGAGAAGAACGCGCACCCGATCGCCACCGACCGGGTCGCCGTCGTCCATAACGGGATCATCGAGAATTACCAGGCGCTGCGCCACGAGCTGACCGGGCTCGGCTATCAGTTCCATACCGACACCGACACCGAGGCGGCCGCCATCATGGCGACGCGCTATCTCGCCGAGGGCGCGACCCCGGCGCAGGCGGTGGCCAAGACCTTGCCGCGCCTCGAAGGCGCCTTCGCGCTGGTCTTCCTCTTTGCCGGCGAGCACGACCTGTTGATCTGCGCGCGGCGCGGGCCGCCGCTGGCGATCGGCTATGGCGACGGCGAGATGTTTGTCGGCTCGGACGCGCTAGCGCTGGCGCCGCTCACCAGGCGCATCTCCTATCTCGAAGACGGCGACTGGGCGATCGTCACCTCGCGCGAAGTCGCGATCTGCGACCATGCCAACGCACCGGTAGAGCGCAAGGTCTATGACACCGCCGTGTCGGGCGCCCTCATCGGCAAGGGTAACTTCCAGCATTTCATGCAGAAGGAGATTTTCGAGCAGCCGGCGGTGATCGGCGACACGCTGCACGCGCTGATCCACCCGACCACCGGCACCGTGCACCTGCCCGAGCTGCCCTTTGCGCTGGGCGATCTGCCCAAGGTGACGATCATCGCCTGCGGCACTTCCTATAATGCCGGGCTCACCGCGAAATACTGGCTGGAGCGCATCGCCCGCATCCCGGTCGAGGTCGATATCGCCTCGGAATTCCGCTACCGCGAGGCGGAGATGCCGACAGGTGGTGCGGCGATCGTCATCTCGCAATCGGGCGAGACCGCCGACACGCTCGCGGCGCTCAGGTATTGCCGCGCGCAGCGGCAGAAGATCATCGCCGTCGTCAACCAGCCGGAAAGCTCGATCGCCCGCGAAGCGGACATCGTGCTGCCGACCCTTGCCGGCCCGGAGATCGGCGTCGCCTCGACCAAGGCCTTCACCACCCAGCTCGCGGTGCTGGCGGCGCTCACCGTGGCGATTGCCCGCGCGCGCGGCACGATCGACGAGAAGCGCGAGGCCGCGCTTGCCCACCAGCTCGCCGAAATCCCGGCGCGCGCCGCCGACGTGCTCAACCATGACGAACGCATCCGCGAGATCGCCGCCGACATCGCCAAGGCGCGCGACGTGCTCTATCTCGGCCGCGGCAGCGCCTACCCGCTGGCCCTCGAAGGCGCGCTGAAGCTGAAGGAGATCAGCTATATCCACGCCGAGGGCTATGCCGCCGGCGAGATGAAGCACGGCCCCATCGCCCTCATCGACGGCAACGTGCCGGTGATCGTGCTCGCCCCGCCCGACGATTTGTTCGAGAAGACGCTGAGCAATGTCGAGGAAGTCATGGCGCGCGGCGGCCGCGTGGTGATGATCTCCGACGCCGCCGGCGTCGCCCGGCTCAAGGACCGCCTCGCCTTCGGCATCGAGATCCCGCATTGCGCGCCCTTTGTCGCGCCGCTGCTTTACGCGATCCCGATCCAGCTCCTCGCCTACCACACCGCCGTCATCAAAGGCACCGACGTCGACCAGCCGCGCAACCTGGCGAAAAGCGTCACGGTGGAATGACGGGGCGCGCTTGGCGCGCGGCCTCCAGGTAATCGTCCAGCGTCTCGTTCAACCGTTCGTACAGCAGCCGGTCGAACGGTGCCGCGCCACCTCCCATTTGCGCCTGCTGGAGGGCATGAAGGTAGTCCGGCCGGTCCGCGGGTCGAACCGCGATGGGCGGATAACCGGCACGCAGCAGGACGAGGTTCATCAGCAGCCGCGCGGTGCGCCCGTTCCCGTCGTTGAAGGGATGGATATCGACAAGCCGCCGATGGGCCATGAACGCCGTCCCGGGCGTTGCCGGCGCGCCGCCCAGCCACCGCATGAAATCGCCCATCAGCGCCGGGACTTCGGCCGGTGATGGGAAGGCATGCCGGCCGCGGTCGGTGATGACGAAACGTCCCTGATCGGCATAGCGTCCGGCAATGTCCGGATTGGAGCGTTGCACGACCAAGCGGTGCAGATTGCGGATATCTCCTTCGCCGAGTGGCGCGGTTTCGCGCGCGAGGGCGCGGACGTAGCGCAGCGCCTCGAAATGGTCGAGCGCTTCGAGATGATCCTTGAGCGGTTTGCCGGCAATGGTGATCCCTTGCTCGATCACCAGCGTGGTCTCGGCCGCCGACAGCGTGCCGCCTTCGATCGCGTTGGAGGTGTAGGTCAGCTCCAAATCGTGCGCATGTTCGAGATTTTGCAGTGCGCCGGGCCGCGCGCCCCGCAACCGGTCGAGCTCGGCCTTTTTTTCGGCGGTTGTCGCGCGCAATCGGTCCATCGCCCATTCTTACACGCCCCGGGCCGCAAAGGCACCGACGCCGACCAGCTGCGCAATCTGGCGCAAAGCGCCACGGTGGAGTGATCGCCGATCGTGTATAGGGTGGCCCGATGCGCGAGCGGGTCTCGATCGGCGTCGATTTCGGTACGACGAATACGGTGGTGGCGATTGCACGACCGGGCGAGGGGGTGCGCCCGGTCATGTTTCGCGACGAGCGCGAGACCTCCGACATCTATCGCTCGGTGCTGCTGTTCGAGAAGGGGCTGTCGGCAGCCGGCCTCGATCTCGAAGCGCATGCCGGGCTGCAGGCGGTCCGCCTCTATTTGACCGCGGCGGCGGAGACCCGCTTCATCCAATCGTTCAAGAGCCATGTCGCGAGTCCGGCGTTCGAAGAGACGCGCATCTTTGGCCGGCGCTTCAGATTTGAGGACCTGCTGGCAACCTTCTTCCGCCGTGCGGTGGCCGACGCCGAGGGCGGGATCGAACCGGCGGGAGCGCAGATCGTTTCCGGGCGTCCGGTCGCCTTTGTCGGCGCGGCGCCGGACGAGGCGCTCGCCATCGCGCGCTACGGCGAGGCCTATCGCCGGATCGGCGTCAGCGCGCCCGCCTATGTCTACGAGCCGGTGGGCGCGGCCTATTACTATGCCCAGCGGCTGACGTCGGACGCACTGGTTCTGGTCGCCGATTTCGGCGGCGGCACCAGCGACTTTTCG
>DASZLY010000424.1:0-1517 GCA_035552135.1 Allostellaceae bacterium
GATATCGTCCACCAAATCGGGGAACGAGCGCAGCATCATATGCCGGTTCTCGATAACGTAGCTGACGCCGGACGGGGTGCGCGCATTGTCTTCAAGCACGCGGAACCGGCCCCGCTCGTCGCGGATGATGTCGGTGCCGCAAATGTTGACATAGGCCTTGTGCGGGATGTCGACGCCGACCATTTGCGGCCGCCAATTGGCGTTGCCCAGGATCAGCTCGGCAGGGACGACGCCGTCCTTGAGGATTTTCTGGCCGTGATAGAGGTCGTCGAGCAGCAGGTTGATCGCAGTGACGCGCTGCTTGACCCCGCGGTCGAGCCGCTCCCACTCATCGGCCGGCAGGATGCGCGGGATGGCGTCGAACGGCAGGATGCGGTCGATCGCTTGGCTGTCGGTGTAGACGGTGAATGTGATGCCGAGCCGGTAGAGCGCCTCCTCGGCGAGGTGGGCGCGGCGGGAGAACTCGGCGATCGGCATCCGCGCGAGGCGCTCGCGCACCTCGGCGGTCGCCCCCGAGCCGGTCATTTCGCAATAGAACCCGCCCGGATCGTAGGAATCGAAGACGCAATCGCCCATCTGGCGCCTGTTTCTGCCGTGCCCCGTCCGGCTCATGCAGAGATCGCGCCAAGCCTGAGCCGACGCGCGGACTAGAACCAGTGCCGCAGCTCGATGCGGTAGCCATTGGGGTCTTCGATCTCGGCCCGGGCGTAATTGTCGCGAAACACCGGGCCCCAAGCCGCGTCGACGCCCTTAGTTTTGAGGTAGGCGAGGGCTTCCTTCATGTCGTCGACCTCGATCGCCATCATGCGGTAGCCGAGATGCTCCAGCTCGGGCCGCGGCGCGACCGGCACGCCTTCCCAGTTCATCAGCTCGACCGTGGTGCCGCCGAGCCCGAGATAGACGACGTTGAGCGCCGTGTCGGAGCCCGGGCGTGCCACGCGGTCGTGCGCGCCGACCGTGAAGCCGAGCACGTCGGTATAAAATCCCACGGTCTCGTCGAGCCGGTCGGTGACGATCTCGATATGGTCGATGCGCTTGAACATGCTCAACCTCCGGCAATGCGTGTCGGGCGGAAGATGTGGGCCGGCTCGTCGCCATAGCCCCACCCGCGCGGGATGCGCCGCACCATCTGCTCGTAATGCGGCCAGGCGGCGATGAATTGCTGCACCAGCGCTTCCGGCAGGTCGAGACCGGCGCGCTTCAACAGCAGGCGGATGTCGTCCGGCGTCGCGGGCGGCAGGTCGGTGAAATCGTCTCGCATCGTGGACTCCTAAGCGAGAACCGGATGCCGGCGATGCCAGTCGGTCGCCTGCTGATAGGCATGGGCGATGGCGAGGATCGTCGGCTCGCGGAACGGCGCGGCGGCGATCTGCAGCGACAGCGGCATGCCCTCGGCGCGGCTGAAGCCGCAGGGGATCGCCAGTGCCGGCACGCCGCTGATGCTGAACGGCTGGGTGATGCTTTCGCCGATGCCGCCGAGGTCGAGCTTGGCCGGGTCGGCCTGGTCGGCGATCGTC
>DASZLY010000425.1:0-2426 GCA_035552135.1 Allostellaceae bacterium
TCGAGCCGCTCGCGCAGCAGGTCGAGAAAGCGGGTGAGCTCCAAGTATTTGTCGAGGCTGTCGCTCGCCGGGTTGATGCCGATCACCGCATCGCCCGAGCCGAGCATCAGCCCGTCGAGGATCGAGGCAGCGATGCCGCGGAGATCGTCGGCCGGGTGGTTGGGCTGGAGCCGCGTCGACAGCCGGCCGGGCAACCCGATCGTATCGCGGAACCGCGTCACCACGCGGCATTTCGCGGCGACGGCGATCAGATCCTGCAGCCGCATGATCTTCGACACCGCCGCCGCCATTTCCGGCGTCAGCCCCGGCGCCAGCCGGGTCAGCGCCGCCTCGGCCGCCCCGTCCGACAGCAGCCAGTCGCGAAACCCGCCGACCGTCAGCGACGCGACCGCCGCGAACGCCGCGCGGTCGTGGCGGTCGACGATCAGCCGCGTGACCTCGTCATCCTCATAGGGCACGACCGCTTCGTTGAGGAAATGGCCGAGCGGCAGGTCGGCGAGCGCAAATTGCGCGGCGACGCGCTCGGTCGCATCGGCGGCGGCGATCCCGGCGAGCAAATCGCCCGCCCGTTTCGGCGTCGCCTTGGCGAGCAGCGTCTTCAGATCGGCAAAGGCATAGCGCGTGCCGCCAAGTGTCGCCGCAAAGCGCATCGCGCGTCAGCCTCGCACCACCTTGCGGATGCGGTGGTTGTTGGTATCGCCGATATAGACCGCGCCGTCCGGCCCGACGACCGCGCCGTGCGGCCGGTCGAGCCCGGCGAGCTCCGCCGCACCGCCGTCGCCGCCCGGCCCCTGCCGCCCGCCGGCGAGGTTGGTGACGATGCCGGTGCGGTGATCGATGCGGCGGATCGCATGGTTCTCGGTGTCGACGATCAAGAGGCTGCCGTCGCGGTCGATCGCCATCTCCTTCGGCGCATCGAACACCGCCGCGAGCGCCGGCCCGCCATCGCCGCCATAGCCGCGCGCGGTGGTGCCGGCAATGGTGGCGACGATCCCCGTCCGCGGATCGACTGCACGCAGGCTCGACCCCTGCCGCTCGAGGATATAGACCGTGCCGTCGCCGCCGATTTTGACTGCCCGCGCGCCGAACGTGCCGGCCTTGCCCGCCGGCCCGCCATCGCCCGAATGCTCGGCCGCGCCGGTGCCGGCAAAGGTTGCGATGGTCCCCGCCGCGAGATCGATGACGCGCACCCGGTTGTCGGCGACATCGGTGATATAGAGCAGCCCCTCGCCCGGCCCGAAGGCAAGCCCGTTGGGCTCGGCGAGGCTCGCCGCCGCCGCCGGCCCGCCATCGCCGCCGTATTTGGCCTCATCGGTCCCCGCCAGCGTCGTGATGATGCCGGTCGCGGCATCGATGCGGCGGACGCGGCGATTGAGCCGGTCGGCGATGTAGAGGTTCCCCGCCCGGTCGACGACGACCCCATAGGGCTCGTTGAGCGCCGCGCCGGTCGCCTTGCCGCCGTCACCCGAATATCCCTTGTCGCCATTGCCGGCGACAGTCGTGATGATCCCCCGCGTATCGACCCGCCGGATGCGGTTGTTGAACGTGTCGGAGAAATAGAGATTGCCGGCGCGGTCGAAACACACATCGAACGGGCCGTTGAGCAGCGCCTTGGCCGCCGCCCCGCCATCGCCGGCGAAGCCCTTCTCGCCGGTTCCGACCGCGGTCGTGATGATGTTCGGCATGCGCCCTGCCCTCGCAACCCAAAAGTTCTACCCGCAGAGTACGCCGAGTAGGCGCGGTGGACGCAGCGGGTTTTTAGCGCGCGTCAGCGCGTAATATTTTTACAATGAGGCAGTGAGACGATGAGACGATCGCGGTTCTGGCCTCTCATCGCCTCACCGTCTCCCTGTGAGTTTCAACAGGCGCTGCGCGCCAAAGAGCCTCCGCGCCCTTTGCGAACCCTCCGCGTCCTCCCCGCTAAAGTGTTAGTCTGACAGCAACGGAGCGAAGGAGGTCGTCATGACCGAAGCAAAAAAGCCGCGGCTGGTCGGCATCAATCACGTCGCGATCGAAGTCGGCAATATCGACGAGGCGCTCGAATGGTATGCGCGCATCTTCGATTTCACCTTGCGCGGCAAGGGCGAGCGCAATGCCTTCATCGACATGGGCGACCAGTTCGTCAACATGACGCTGGTCAAGGACCACGCCGCCGAGGGCGAGGAAAAGCGCCATATCGGCTTTGTCGTCGATGACCGCAGCGGCATCGTCGAACTGGCGAAGGCCGCCGGCGCGCGATTTATCGAGGGGCCGTTCCTCGATTTTCTCGATCCGTGGGGCAACCGCATCGAAATCATCGAGTATTCCAACATCCAGTTCACCAAGGCCTCGCACGTGCTTCGCGGCATGGGGCTCGACCTCGACAAGAACGACAAGGCGAAACAGGAGCTCGCCGACAAGGGCATGACCGACGATGCCTGGGTTTA
>DASZLY010000426.1:0-8383 GCA_035552135.1 Allostellaceae bacterium
CCCAACAACCCGCTCCCGCAAATCCCGCGAATATGGTCGTGCCATGCATGCTGGCCCCCAAACCCAGCACACAGCTTGAATCACAAATCAAACCGCAGTGGAATCCCCCTTCCCGACTCCGCTCGCTCGGATAACGCTCTAGGCCAGCGGCACGTCGCCCCAGACGACATAGCGCCGGCGCGGGCGCAATTCCTCGCCTTCCGCGGTGGCGCGGCGGTTCTGCGCCATGATGACGTCGGCGAGCGGGTCACTGCCGACCGCGACGAGCCCCTTCGACCGGAACAGCGCCTCGATCTCCTCCTGCGGCTTGCCCATGAGGAACGGCAGCCGGTCGCCGATCGGTGCGTATTCGGCGCTGCGCCGCGCGCTATAGGCCTGTTCCTCGCCGGGCGCGACCAGCGAATGCCCGTCGATCACCGCCAGCCTGCCGCCCGGCCGCAGCACGCGAATCCATTCGGAAATCGCCGCCTCGGGATGCGGCAAGGTCCACAACACATGGCGGGTGATGACGAGGTCGAAGCTTGCCGCCGCGAACGGCAAATTCTCCGCGTCGGCATGTTCGAAGCGGATCTGCGCGCCGGCCGCCGTGGCCTTTTCCTTGGCCAGCGCCAGCATTTCCGGCGCGAAGTCGATGCCGGTCACCGAATGCCCGCGCGCCGCGAGCTCAAGGCTGAGGAACCCGGTGCCGCAACCTATATCGAGCGCCCCGAGGCCCGGGCGGCCGCCAACCGCCAGCGCGAACACGCGGTCCCAGGCGGCGCGCTCCTCCGCAGTGTGGATGCTGTGGCCGAAATCCTGATCGAAATGCGCCGCCCGCTTGCCCCAATGCGCCGCGACGTTTTGTTTGACGATGTCGACCGCAGCCATCCCGATCTCCTATTTCAGCCCAACCACCTCGGCGAGCGCCTCGACCTGCTCGACATAGTTCGACACCGGGTTGAGCATCAGATGGTTGGCGCCCATCGCGACGACTTCCTCGAGCCGCTCGCGCACCTGCTCGGGCGTGCCGTGAATGCCGGAAAAATCGGTGCCGGGCGGGTTGTGGTAGACCTCGGTGAACCAGCGGTCGAGCAGCCGCCGCGCGGTCGCCGCATTGTCGTCGACCATCATGAAGATGCGCTTCGAGACCGGGAAATTCTCGGGGTCACGGCCGCGCGCCGCCAGCGCCTCCTTGAGGATCGGCACCGAGCGGCCGAACTCGGCGATGCTCGACCCGCCCGAGCCCATCCAGCCATCGGCGAGCTCGGCGGTGCGCTTGATCGCGGCCGGGTGGCCGACCCCCATCCACAGCGGCAGCGGGTGCTGCACCGGGCGCGGCGACATCACCTCGTTCTCGATATTGTAGAACTTGCCGTGAAAGGTGACGCGCTCCTCGGTCCACAGCGCGCGGATCAGCGCCACCTCCTCGCGGAAGCGCGCGACCTTGCTTTCCTCGGGCACCTCGAACTGGCGGTAATGATGGCCGCGGCCGAGCCCGACGCCGAGCACCGCGCGCCCGCCGCTGACATAATCGAGCGTCGCCCATTGATGCGCCACCATCGCCGGGTGATGCACCGCCAGCACCACCACCGAGGCGCCGACGCGGATCGTCGAGGTCACCGCCGCGGCATAGGTCAGCACCGCGATCGGGTCGAAGCACATCGATTCTTCGTTGAGCGTGTTCTCGGTCACCCAGAGGTCGCGAAAGCCGAGCGCCTCGGCGCGCTGCGCCACGCGCTTTACCGCGCCCATGTCGATCGGGTCGGGCGAGCGGTGCGGCAGCGACATGCCGAACGCGATTTTGTCCTTGAGGGCCATGGGCCGCGCCTTCGCGATAATTGCCGGTGGTGCTAGATTGGCCCGTCACTCTCCGGCAAGGCAAGCGGCCCGGGATAATGGCCCGGGATTAACGGTTCGCGTTCGCGGCGGTTACTGGCAGGTCGTGTTGGAGGCGGGCAGCGCGCCGATCCCGGTCGGCGGCAGACCCGGCGGCATGCAGTTGCGGCTGGCGGCGCCGTCATGCTGCAACGCGCTCTGGACGGCGGCATGGATTTGCGCCTCCGGCGACCAGACGGGATAGGTTTGCGCCCGTGCGACCCCGCCAAGGCTCAGCGTCGCGGCGAGGACCGCAAGGCCCAGCATCGGTTTGTTCATCGCTAGCTCCTACGGACAGGTTCCGGTCACCGGCGAGGGGATGCCGCCTTGCGGGTTGGCGGCGCCGCAATCCGGGGTCGCGGCGATGGTCGGCCGTGCCGTCCCGGAAGGGTCGTCGATCAGCCCGGCATAAGGCGACACGGTCGGCATCGATTCCGGCATTGCCGGCCGGATTTGGAACGGCGGCGGGTAGAGCGGATACGGCTGGGCGTGGGCCAAGGGGGCGATGCCGAGCGCCGCGACAAGGACCGCGCCGACGGCAAGCGAGCGCTTCATCGTCGGCTCCCGAATCGGGTTTTGCTGACCCGCCAACGCGCGGCTACGCGCCGCCGTTCCGCACGGCAGCGTTCGCTCGAATTGCGTTAAACCCTTGATTTAGTGAGGTTTGGTCTGTCGACCCAAATCAAGCCGACAAGGGCAGCTTGGCGCCGCTGCCGGTGCCGTCGCCGAGCACCGCCGCCGCATCGTCGGCCGCCTGCCGCGCCTCGGCGAGAAAATCGCTGAACGGCCGTGCCGCCGTGCGCGCCGGATGCGCCGCCATGTCGCGCCGCGCTTCGTCGAGCGCCCAGCGCAGACCGCTATTGTCGTCGCGCACGCCCTCGACAAGCTGGGCATAGGCGGCGCGGAATTCCTCGAACTCGCGCTGCGCGGCCTCGGCGAGGCGGCGCGCGGCCAAGGCCTCCTCGGTCAGCTCGTAGACGCGGCGGTAGGCGGCGTCGAGCCGGCGGGCGGCAACGGAATGCGCCGCCTGTTCGGCCGCGAGCTTCTTGTGCAGCTCGGCGTTCTCGCGGTTGAGCCGGTCGATCCCGTCCTGGTATTTCGCGAGATCGGCGAGCGGCGCGGCGCTGCCGGCATATTCCTGGCAAATCCGGCTGAGCGGCGCCGCCTCGGCGGTGCGCCGGAAGCCGTTGACGGCGGCGATCACCTCGTCGTTGCCGGTGCTGGGGTGCACCGCAATTTCGAGACAGCGTATCGCCGTCTCCCACTTGTTGCGCTCCATGCTCCTGCCGCGACCCTGTGGTGCTCCGGGGTAGCGGCAACATCGCGGCTTAGGGTTAACAAGTGCTGAAACCACCCTGGCGGCAGCAAGGCCGCGCACAGAAAAGCCGCCCGGAGGCGGCTCTTTGTTGAAACCCATGGTAGCGGGGGGCGGATTTGAACCGCCGACCTTCGGCTTATGAGTCCGCTGCTCTAACCAACTGAGCTACCCCGCCATACGCCATCGAGCGAAGCGCCCGCATATAGGTGATGGGCCTTCGAGGGTCAAGGATTGCGCCACGGCTAGCGGCGGATCCAGCCGCCGCCCAAGACCCGCTCGCCGTCGTAGATCACGGCCGCCTGGCCGGGCGCGACCGCGCCGGCGGGCGCCGCGAGCAACAGCTCGGCTTCGCCGCCTGCCGCGCCGGGGCACAGTGTTGCCGGCACCGGCGGCTGCGCCGAGCGCAGCTTGGCGCTGACCGCGCGGGTCTCGCCCGCGTCAAGCGCCGGCCCGAGCCAGTTGAACTCAGCCAACCGCACGCGGGTCTGCGCCAGCGCGCTCTGCGGGCCGACGACGACGCGCCGCGACGCCGGCTCCAGCCGCAGCACGTAAAGCGGCTCGGGCGCGGCGATGCCGAGGCCCTTGCGCTGGCCGACGGTGAAATGGGCGATGCCGCGATGCCGGCCGAGCACCGTGCCCGCCGCGTCGACGATGTCGCCCGGCTCGCCCGCCTCGGGCCGCAGCCGGGTGACGATGTCGGCGTAGGACCCCTGCGGCACAAAGCAGATGTCCTGGCTGTCGGGCTTGTCCGCAACCGGCAGATCGAGCTCGCGCGCCAGCGCGCGGGTCTCGTCCTTGCTCATGCCGCCCAATGGAAAGCGCAGGAAATCGAGCTCCTCCGGGCGGGTGCGGTAGAGGAAATAGCTCTGGTCGCGCGCCGCATCGGCGGCGCGGTAGAGCGCCGGGCCGCCGCCGCCCTGCAGCCGCCGCGCGTAATGTCCGGTCGCCAGCGCGCTCGCGCCGAGATCGCGCGCGGTGGCGAGCAGGTCGCGGAACTTGACCCGCTCGTTGCAGCGGATGCAGGGGATCGGCGTCTCGCCGCGGCCGTAGCTGTCGGCGAAATCCTCGATCACCGCGGCGCGAAAGCGCGCCTCGTAATCGAGGACGTAATGCGCGACCCCGAGCGCAGCGGCGACCGCGGCGGCGTCGCGCACATCCTGGCCGGCGCAGCATGCGCTCTTGCGCCCGGTCGCCGCGCCATGGTCGTAAAGCTGCAGGGTGATGCCGACGACATCGTACCCGGCGCGCGCGACCAGCGCCGCGGTCAGCGACGAATCGACCCCGCCCGACATCGCGACGACGACGCGGTGGTCGGCGGGATTGCCAGGCAGGTCGAGGTCAACGGGCGGCAGCATCGGCGGCATATAAGTGTTTCGAAGGAATTTGAGGCGTCAACCTAACGCATCCCGCTTACGTCAAAAAAAGATCAGGGGCAACTCGTTGAATTTCCGCAATTTCGTGCCTCAAAACAGGAGGGGGTTGGTATGCGGAAAACAGGGGGTTCGCGAGCAGAACAGGCAAGGGTTGATGGACGCTACACGGGCCACGTCAAGACTTCCGCCTCTTTCAGCTTCGGGCTTTCCGATATCGGCCGAGACGGTCGCGGGGCGAAGTTTCGCTCAGAAAGTGCCATTTCACGTGATGCCGTTCTTCTGATTCATCGCACGCACGATATTTCGCAGTCAGCGCCTGACGTGACGATAGATGGTTCTTGTTATGTTCAGCGCAAGAGGCGATTAAGCGGCGTCCAATCCCATCTGCCAGAAAGCGGCTTCGAGGCGGGTGGCGGCGGTGAAGCTGGCGGCGAGCGCCACGAGGCGGCCGTCGCCGCCGCGCCGGGCGAACTGCTCGTCGAGCGCGGCTTTGGCGTCCGCGGCCAGCGCCTGGTATTCGGCGCTGGCGTACATGTCGAGCCAGCTTTTGTAGGGGTTGCCGTCGAGCCGTGTCGCCGGGTCGGCCATGCGCTCGGCGGCGATCTCGGCATAGCCGACGATGCACGGCGCGAGCGCCACTTCAAGGTCGAGCCGGTCGCCCGCCAGGCCGCGATCGAGCACGAAACGGGTATAGGCAACGGTCTCCAGCGCCTCTTGCGCCGCCGCCATCGCCGCCGGGTCGATGCCCCAGCCGCGGCAATACTCGACATGCAGCCCGATCTCGACATCGAGCGTCGCGGCGACGAGGCTCTGCGCGCGGCGCATCTCGGCGAGCGTATCCGACTTGTAGATCGCCAGCCCCCAGGCGCGGCTGAAATGCAGGAGGAACAGGTAGTCCTGGATCAAATAATGGCGGAACGCCGCCTCGGGCAGCGTGCCGTCGGCGAGCCGCAGCACAAAGTCGTGCCGCGTGTAGGATTGCCAGGCCGGTCCCGCCGCCGCGACGAGGCGGTCGAACAGCGTGTTGCCGGGCACTAGCTGTTCATCATGTTGCGGGTGCCGGCGGGGAGCCGCACAGTGAGCCCGTCGAGTTCCTCGGTCATGATGATCTGGCAGCCGAGCCGCGAGGTCACGGTGAGGCCGAAGGCGAGATCGAGCATGTCTTCCTCGTCCTCGGTCGCTTCCTTCAGGAGGTCGTACCACTCGGCATCGACGACGACGTGACAGGTCGAGCAGGCGAGCGAACCCTCGCACGCGCCCTCGATGTCGATCTTGTTGCGGTGGGCGATTTCGAGCACCGACAGGCCGAGCGGCGCATCGACCTCGCGCGCCGTCCCGTTGCGCTCGATAAAAGTCATTTTCGGCATGGCAACCCTATTTGATTCCGGTCTACTCGGCTCCGGGCAGCCGCGGCGCCATGTCCTCGGCGATGAGCGCCGCGGCCTCGGCCGGCGGCGCGCCTGGCGGCAATTCGGTGGTCGGCACGATGCGCAGCAATTCGATCCCCGCCGCATCGCTCGCGCTCAACAGCTCGGCGGCGAGCGCCGGGTCGAGCGCGGCGGCAAAGACCAGCACGGCATGGGTCACCGGCCGCGCCAGCGCCCGCTCGGCGCGCAGGCGCGCGCCTTCGAACAGCCCCTGCCAGTCGGCGAGCGGCGCGTCGGGGCCGGGCACCGGCAGCGCGCGCTCGAACCCCTCGCGGTCGGTGAGCGTCACCGCGTTGCCGCCGACCGCAAAGCCGACTTCCACCAGATCGCCGCCGGCATCGATGCCGATCGCCGCGCCCGGCGCGTCGGGGTCGGCGGGTGAGCCGTCCGGCTCTTCGATCTGAAAGAATTTCATCGTCTTAAACCGTCATTGCGAGCCGCCGGCAGGCGGCGCGGCAATCTCCCGCGGGGTAGCGAAAACGGAGGGAGATTGCTTCGTCGCTCCGCTCCTCGCAATGACGAACAGCGGTTAAACGTGAAACGACTCGCCGCAGCCGCAGCGGCCCTTTTCGTTGGGATTGCGGAACACGAAACCCGATTCGAGCTGTTCCTCGACGTAATCCATTTCGGTGCCGAGGATGAACATGACTGCCTTGGGATCGACCAGCACGGTGACGCCCTTGTCCTCGACGATCTCGTCGAAGCGGCCTTTCTCGTCGGCATATTCGAGCGTGTAGCTGAGCCCGGAGCAACCGCGCGAGCGCACGCCGACGCGCACGCCGATCGACGGCTTGCCGCGCTTGTCCAGCAGCGCCTGGATGCGCACCGCCGCCGCGTCGGTCACCAAGAGGGCCGGGGGTCGCGCCAGAGCCATTTCTCGCCTCACTCCTGTGGCAGCTTCATATTGCCGCCGCCATCGTCGCCGTCAATCGTAGCGTAATCGTTATTTAGGCTTGTTCTCGCCGGATTTAACCCTGAGCCGCGCCGCGGCGGCGGCGATCGCATCCGCGGCGTAGTCGATATCGGCCTCGGTGGTGAAGCGGCCGAGCCCCAGCCGCACCGAGGCGTTCGCCCGCTCGTCATCGAGGCCAAGCGCGCGCAGCACGTAGGACGGCTCGACCGAGGCCGAGGTACAGGCCGAGCCGGTCGAGATCGCTATCGAGGCGCAGGCCTCGATCAGCTCGGGCGCGGTGGTGCCCGGCACCGAGACGTTGAGGCTGCCGGGCAGCCGCCGATCGAGGTCGCCGTTGACGACGAGCCCCGGCACGCGCGCCGCGAGGTTCGCGCGCAGCCGCTCGCGCAGCGCTTTGAGGCGCGTGGCCTCGCTCGCCATCTCCGCGGCAGCGAGCGCGCAGGCCTGTCCGAAGCCGACGCAAAGCGGCGTCGGTAGCGTGCCCGAGCGCACCCCGCGCTCCTGCCCGCCGCCGTCGATCAGCGGCACGAGCCGCACGCGCGGCCGGCGCCTGATGTAAAGCGCGCCGACGCCTTTCGGCCCGTAGAGCTTGTGGCCGGACATCGACATCAGATCGATCTTCATCGCCTCGACATCGAGCGGGATTTTGCCCAATGCCTGCGCCGCGTCGGTGTGCAGCAAGACGCCCTTCGCCCGGCACAGCGCGCCGATCTCGGCCAACGGCTGGATGACGCCGATCTCGTTATGCGCCGCCAGCACCGAGGCGATCAGGGTTTGCCCGGTCAGCGCCGCGTCGAATGCCGCGAGATCGACAAGGCCGCTCTCGGCGACCGGCAGGTAGGTCACCCGGAACCCTTCGCGCGCCAGGCTGGCGCAGCTTTCGAGCACGCATTTGTGCTCGGTCTGCAGCGTGACGATATGGTTGCGCGGCGTATCGCCGGCCGGGTGCTCGCGGGCGAAATGCGCGACGCCTTTCAGCGCCAGATTGTTGGCCTCGGTCGCGCCCGAGGTGAAGACGATCTCGCGCGGGTCGGCATGGATCAGCGCCGCGATTTGCGCGCGCGCTTCGCCGATCGCCGCCATCGCGCGATCGCCGTAGACATGGCTCTCGCTGTGCGGGTTGCCGTAATCGATGGTGAAATACGGCAGCATCGCCTCGAGCACGCGCGGGTCGACCGGGGTCGAGGCCTGGTTGTCGAGATAGATCGGCAGCGTGTTGGGGGTAACGTCGTTCATGCCGCGCGCCTCGCCCTTGTGCGCCGGTAAAGCGCGGTCCAGGCATCGAGGAAATGGGCGATGTCGGCCTCGCTTGTCGTCCAGCCGAGGCTGACGCGGATCGTCGCGCCGGCGATTTTCGGCGCGAGTCCCATCGCCGCCAGCACGTGACTCGGCCCGACCTTGCCCGACGAGCAGGCGGCGCCGGCGCTGACCATGACGCCGTCGAGATCGAGCGCGATGATCTGCGTCTCGGCGGCGACATCGGGCATGGCGATCGCCG
>DASZLY010000427.1:0-4395 GCA_035552135.1 Allostellaceae bacterium
CCAGCGCGCGGTCGAGGTCGGCGATCAGGTCGCGCTCGCCTTCGAGGCCGGCGGAGAGCCGCACCAGCGCGTCGCCGATGCCGAGCGCCGCACGCTCCTCGGGCTTGAGCCGCGAATGCGTCGTCGTCGCCGGATGGGTGACGATGCTCTTGGTGTCGCCGAGATTGTTCGAGATGTCGACCAGCCGCAGCGCGTCGAGAAAACGGAAGCAGGCTTCCTTATCCCCGGCAATGTCGAAACAGATGACGCTGCCGCCCAATGCCATCTGGCGCTGCGCGAGTTCGTATTGCGGGTGGCTCGGCAGGCCCGGATAGAGCACGCGGGTGATCTTGGGGTGGGTTTCGAGGTGCCGCGCGATGTTCAGGGCGGTGCGGCAATGCCGCTCGACGCGCAGCTCCAGCGTTTCGAGGCTCTTCAGCAACAGCCAGGCGTTGAACGGCGACAGGGACGGCCCGGTATGGCGGTAGAACTGCCCGAGATCGTTCTTGAGGTAGTCGTTGCTGCAGAGGATCGCGCCGCCCAGCGCCCGGCCCTGCCCGTCGATATGCTTGGTCGCCGAATAGACGACGACATCGGCGCCGAACTTCAACGGCTTCTGCAGCAGCGGCGTCGCGAACACATTGTCGACGACGAAGATGCCGCCGGCCCGATGCGTGAGGCGCGCCACCTCGCCGAGGTCGACCAGATCCATCGCCGGATTGGACGGGCTCTCGCAGAAGGTCAGCTTGACCTCGCCGCCGATCGCCGCCTCCCAGGCAGAATTGTCCCGCCCGTCAACCAGAATCGTCTGCACGCCCCAGCGCGGCAGGAGCTCGTTGATGATGTACGAGCACGATCCGAAGAGAGCCCGGCTGGCGACGACCTTGTCGCCCGCGCGCAGCTTGCACAACAGCGAGGCGAACACCGCGGCCATGCCGCTCGCCGTCGCGCGGCAGGCTTCCGCCCCTTCGAGCAGCCTGAGGCGCTCCTCGAACATCGCCACGGTCGGGTTGCGGTAGCGCGAATAGAGAAAGCGCTGGCTGTCGTCCTTGAACGCCGCCTCGGCCTCGGCCGCGCTGCCGTAGACAAAACCCGAGGTCATATACAGCGCCTCGCAGGTCTCCTCGAAGCCGCTGCGCATCGCGCCGCCGCGCACCAGAATGGTCGACTGCTCGACCTCGGCCGCGATCTCGGGAGGCAGGACATGCGTGGTCATCGGCGGTGCTCCTCTCGGTTTCGATCCTGGAGCCGCCGATCCGGGCAACAAAAAAACCCGGACCGAAGGGCCAGGGTTTTTGCCAAATCCCCGACCTTTTAGCGCCTTTTTTAACGTGGGGCGCAAGCCGGTCGGCTCAAATCACCACGGAGCATCACCTAAACGCCGATCACGAGCCACTGTCAAGCGGAGGTTGATCGAAAAATTCGGGCTCTCGGCAAGACATGCCGCAATAGTCGCACCGCTCTCGCGTCACCGACCGTCAGAGGGGAATTGCGGTGTTGGTTTCATCGCGCGCCGCGCGCATGGTAACACGGTCGCGGCAACCGCTTGGAGCCGTCGCAGCCATGGCTACTGAGGCGAGAAAAATTTTCCGCTACAAGCTCGGCCTCAACCAGCCGGCGCACAGCCCTACCGCCGAGCGCATGGCCGAGATGGCCGCGGCGATCGAGCGCGAAACCGATGGCGGCTTCGTCCTCGAAGTCCACGCGGAAAGCCGGCTCGGCCCCGACCCGCAAATGTTCGGCGACGTGCAGAAAGGCGCGCTTGAATTCTATTTGTCGGGCGCGACGCTCGGCGGCATCGCGCCGTCGAGCGCGCTGCCGATGATGCCGTTCGCGTTCAAGAGCAGCAAAGCCGTCTTCGCCGCGCTTGATGGCGGGCTCGGCCGGGTGATCCGCAGCGAGCTGGCGCGCTCGGGCCTCTTCGCCTTCCCGCACTCGCTGCAGAACGGCTTCCACCACATCACCACCAGCAAGCGGCCGATCAACACCGCCTCCGATTTCGACCGGCTGAAGATCCGCACGCCGGGCGGCGCGATCGCCACCGACTTCTTCCAGACGCTGCGCGCCGACCCGGGCATGGTGCCGTTCAGCGGCATGTACGATGCGCTGAAGACCAGGAAATTCGACGGCCAGAGCGACCCGCTCGGCGTCGTCCAGTCGCTGAAGCTCGACGAGGTGCAGACCTATCTCAGCATGACCTGGCACTGGTGGTCGGGCTTCACGCTGCTGGCGCACGCCGCGGCGTGGAACGCGCTCCCCGCCGATATACGCTGGGTGACCGAGCGCAATGTCGAATCCTTCGCCAAGCGCCAGCGCGCCGATGTCGAGCGCATCAACGCCGAGGGCGAGCAGGTGCTCGCGGAGCGCGGCATGATCGTTAACCATGCCGAAATCCCAAGCATCCGCGGCCGGCTCGGCGATTTCTACACGCGTTGGAAGGCAAAGTTCCCGCCCACCACCTGGCGCCAGTTCGAAGCCCACGCCGACGGGCTCGGGTGATGGGCAGTGACGCCTTTCGCCTCGACGGCAAGGTCGCGCTCGTCACCGGCGCCGGGCGCGGGCTGGGTCGCGGCATCGCGCTGGCACTCGTCGCCGCGGGCGCCGAGCTTTTGCTCAACAGCCGCTCGCCCGCCGAACTCGACGCCGTCGCGGCCGAGATTGCGGCGCAAGGCGGCAAGGCGACGCCCCTGCCCTTCGACATCACCGACCCGGCGGCGATGCGCGCCGCCTTCGCCGGGATCGGGCGGCTCGACATCGTCGTCAACAATGCCGGAATCAACCGGCCGCAGCCTTTCCTCGAGGTCGACGAGGCGACGCTCGACCGGCTGATCGCGCTCAACATCCGCGCCCTCTTCCTCACCGCCCAGGCGGCCGCGCGCCGCATGGTCGCGCCCAATGGCACGAATAACGGTGGCGGCGTCATCGTCAACATGTCGTCGCAGATGGGACATGTCGGCTCGGAGCGCGACCGCACCGTCTATGTGATGACCAAGCACGCGGTCGAGGGGCTGACCAAAGCCATGGCAGTCGAGCTCGCACCCCAGGGTGTGCGCGTCGTCACCATCGCCCCGACCTTTATCGAGACGCCGCTGACGAAGCCGTTCTTCGACCATCCGCCGACGCGCCAATGGATTCTCGACCGCATCCCCCTCGGCCGCGCCGGCACAATCGAGGAAGTGGCGAACGCAGTCGTCTTCCTCTGCTCGCCCGCCGCCGCGCTCGTCACCGGCTCGTCGCTCCTCGCCGACGGCGGGTGGACCGCGTGGTGATCCACGATTAGCGATGATTGAGTTCGGAAGTTCGCCAGCAACGCCGCCTATAAAATCGCCGCAATCGCCCTCTACGATTGCCTGACGAAAAGGGAAGATCGCCGGCAAGCGATGCCTGTTAATGCCTGTTAAATTGCGGCAAATAAGAGGGGTAACAGGCACGGAGGGATCGATGCCCCGTCACATCAAAGAGGCCGCGCTCGCCGGGACCCAAGACGAGGCCGACGCCAAGACGCGCGCCACGGTCGAGGGGATCATCGCCGATGTCCGCGCGCGCGGCGACACCGCGGTGCGCGAATTGTCCGAGCGCTTCGACAAATGGTCGCCGGCGAACTTCAAGCTGTCCCGCGCCGAGGTCGAGGAGCTCGTCGCCAAGGTCGCGCCGCAGACCATCGACGACATCAAGTTCGCCCAGCAGCAGATCCGCAACTTCGCGCAAATCCAGCGCGCCGCGATGAAGGACGTCGAGGTCGAGACGCTGCCCGGCATCGTGCTCGGCCATCGCCATATCCCGGTCGGCCATGTCGGCTGCTATGTCCCGGGCGGGCGCTATCCGATGGTCGCCTCGGCGCATATGTCGATCGTCACGGCAAAAGTCGCCGGCGTCGCGCGCATCACCGCCTGCACCCCGCCCAACCAGGGCGGCCCGCACCCCGAGACGATCGCCGCGATGCATCTCGGCGGCGCCGACGAAATCTGCGTGCTGGGCGGCGTCCAGGCCGTCGCGGCGATGGGTGTCGGCACCGAGAGCTTCGCGCCGGTCGACATGCTGGTCGGCCCGGGCAACGCCTATGTCGCCGAGGCCAAGCGCCAGCTTTACGGCCGGGTCGGCATCGATTTGTTCGCCGGCCCGACCGAGATACTCGTCATCGCCGACGGCACCGCCGACGCCGAGATGTGCGCGACCGACCTTCTCGGCCAGGCCGAGCATGGCCCGACCTCGCCGGCGATCCTCCTCACCACCAGCGAGAAGCTCGCCCACGACACGATCAAGGAGGTCGAGCGTCAGCTCACCATATTAAGGACCGCCGATGTCGCCGGCGTTGCCTGGCGCGATTACGGCGAGGTGATCCTCTGCGACGGCGAGGACGAACTGGTCGCCGAAGCTGACCGCATCGCCGCCGAGCATGTCGAGGTGCTGACCAGC
>DASZLY010000428.1:0-7293 GCA_035552135.1 Allostellaceae bacterium
GAGCGCATTGCGCACGATCGAGGCGGCGGTGGATCATGGCATCACCATGATCGATACGGCGCCCGTCTACGGTTTCGGGCTTGCCGAGGAGATCGTCGGCCGGGCGCTCGCTCCGAACCGCCGCAAACGCATGCTGATCGCAACCAAATGCGGCCTCGAATGGCATGGCGAGAAGGTCCGCCGCAACGCCTCGCCGACCCGCATCCGCGAGGAGGTCGAGGAGTCGCTGAAGCGGCTGCATACCGACTATATCGATCTTTATCAGCTGCACTGGCCGGATCCTGCGATAGCAATCGAAGAGACTGCCGGCGCGCTCGCAAAGCTCCTCCGGGAGGGCAAGGTCTGCGCTGTCGGGGTCAGCAATCTCGATCGAAATCAGACCGAGAAGTTCCGGCAGATCGTGCCGGTGCGCACAATTCAACCGCCCTACAATCTCTTCGAGCGGGACATCGAGCGCGATCTGCTCCCCTACGCCACTGAGACAAATCTCGTCGTCCTCGCCTACGGCGCGCTGTGCCGCGGATTGCTCAGCGGCCGGATGTCGGCGGCGACCCGCTTCGACGGCGATGATTTGCGGCGCGTGGACCCGAAATTCCAGCAGCCGCGGTTCGATCAGTATCTGACCGCGGTCTCCGAGCTCGACCGGTTCGCGCAGGCGAATTTCGGCAAAAGCGTGCTGTTGCTCGCGGTGCGGTGGATTCTCGACAAGGGTCCGACGATCGCGCTTTGGGGTGCGCGCCGGCCGGAGCACCTCCATGCGGTGGGACAAGTCGCGGGCTGGTCGCTCGATGAAGCGTCGACGCGGGAAATCGAGCGTATTCTCGCGGCGGCGATCACCGACCCGGTCGGCCCTCAGTTCATGGCCCCGCCGGAGGGTGCGGCGGAGCGCAACGCGGCTTGACCCGCAGCCGGCCGGACGAATAGCCGAACGGCAGGCCATCGACGCCGGCCAGAGGCGCACCTTACCGCCGTCGGCCACCGCATGTACCACGCCAATGCGCATGGCGCATGCGGCTGCGGGCCCTAGCACACAAATCCCCTTCGCATTCTCGGGGCCGCTGCCGGCAGCCTCGTCGTGACCGGAGAGCGAGCTTGGGAATCGTTCGTTTCGCGCTGAGATACCCGCATACCTTCTATGTGGTGGCGGCCCTCATTCTGTTTCTCGGCATCACCGCGGCTGTCGAGATGCCAACCGACATCTTCCCGGAGATCAACATTCCGGTGGTGTCGGTCATCTGGCAGGAAACCGGTCTCAATACCACCGAGATGGAGCAGCGCGTCACCACCTATAGCCAGTACGCGATCAGCTCCAACGTCAACGGCATCCGCGACATCGAAGCCGAGACCGTGAACGGCATTTCGGTGCAAAAGATTTATTTCCAGCCCGACGTCAACCTGGACCTGGCGATTTCGCAGATCGTCGCCGCCACCAATTCGATCCGCGCCTTGCTGCCTACCGGCATCGAGCCGCCGGTTGTCGTGCAGTACAGCGCATCGGCCGTTCCCGTTCTGCAGATCAGCCTCAGCTCCGACACGCTCAACGAGTCGCAGCTCTATGATTACGGGATCTACCGGCTGCGCCAGATGATCGCGCCGGTCCACGGCGTGACCCTGCCGACCCCGGCCGGCGGAAAATACCGCCAGATCATGGTCGACATCGATCAGACAAAGCTCCTGGCCAAGGGGCTGACCCCGCTCCAGGTCGTGAATGCCGTCAACGCCCAGAACCTGACCCTGCCCGGCGGCACGCAGAAGATCGGCGACACGCAGTACACGGTGCGGACCAATTCGTCGCCGCCGACCATCGCGGCGCTCAACGACATTCCGGTCAGCTATTCGAACGGCGCCACCGTCTTTCTTCGCGACATCGGCCATGTCCGGGACGGCAATCTGGTGCAGCAGAACATCGTCCGGGCCGACGGCAAGCGCTCGGTCCTGCTGAGCATCATCAAAAACGGCAATGCCTCGACCCTGACGGTCGTCAACGCGGTCAAGCACGTGCTGGCGACCGCCCGCGCCTCGGCGCCCTCCGGCATGGCGATCAAGCCGTTGTTCGACCAGTCGGTATTCGTCACCTCCTCGGTGGTGAGCGTGTTGCGCGAAGGGGCGATCGCCGCCGGACTCACGGCGTTGATGATCCTGCTCTTCCTCGGCTCGTGGCGGCCAACAATCGTGGTGATGATCTCGATCCCCCTGGCGATGCTGACCTCGCTCGTCGCACTCTATTTTCTCGGCGAGACGATCAACACGATGACGCTGGGCGGCTTGGCGCTGGCGGTCGGCATCCTCGTCGACGATTCGACGGTGACGATCGAGAACACCTATCGCCTGCTCGACGAGGAGCACATGCCCTTGGCCAAGGCTGCGCTGCACGGCGCGGCCGAAATTGCGATGCCGACGCTGGTCTCGACCCTCGCGATCAGCTGCGTGTTCACCTCGGTGATCTTTCTCGAAGGGCCGGCGAAATATCTGTTCACCCCGCTCGGCCTGGCGGTGGTTTTCGCGATGCTCGCTTCTTACGGCCTGTCACGGACATTGACGCCGATCACGATCGGCCAGTTGCTGAAAGGCCAGTCCCACGGCGTATCCGAAGGAAGCGCCGGCAACGGTCCTTTCACACGATTTCACGCCGCGTTCGAGCGCCGCTTCGAGCAGCTGCGCCATGGCTACGCGGCGCTGCTCAAGGTGCTGCTGACCCGCCGGATCGTCGTCCCGATCCTCGGCCTCCTGGTGCTTGCGCTCGGCGCGGTGATGTTTGTCTTTGTCGGTCGCGATTTCTATCCGGCGATCGACGGCGGGATGATCCAGCTGCATGTCCGCGCGCCGCCGGGCACGCGCATCGAGACGACCGAACAGACCTTCCAGGCTGTCGAGGACAAGATTCGCCAGGTCATCCCACAGAAGGACATGGATCTGATCGTCGACAATTTCGGCGTGCCGGCGCGTTCCTACAACTGGGCGTTTTCCGATGGCACCACAATTGCGGTCAACGATGGCGTCATCATGGTGGCGCTCAAGGACGGCCACGCGCCGACCGCCGATTACGTGCGCAAACTGCGCGCGGCGCTGCCGGCCGCCTTCCCGCAGGATCTGTTCTATTTTCAGCCCGCCGACATGGCCACCCAGATCCTGAATTTCGGCCTCACCGCACAGATCGACGTGCGCACCGTCGGCTACGACCGGGTGAAGAACCTTCGGATCGCCCGGGAGCTGCGCCGCCGCATCGCGGCCATTCCGGGTATTGTCGACGCCCATCTTCAGCAGGAGGTCGCTGCCCCGGATTTCTTTGTGCAGATCGACCGGGCACGGGCCCTGCAGTTCGGCATCACCACAAGCGACATCGCCAACAATTTGGGCACGAGCCTCAGTTCGTCCGAACAGGTGTCGCCAAATTTCTGGACCGACCCGACCAATGGCATCCCGTATTACATCGCGGTGCAGACGCCGGAGTACAAAGTAAGTTCGCTCAACGATCTCGCCAATACGGCGGTCGGCACCGCGACCGCGCCGGCGACGACGCAGCCCGTTCCGGCGGAACTGCGGAACATGGCCAGCTTCACGCGCGATTCGGTGCCGGGCAGCGCGAACCAGGCCAACATCCAGCCGGTCTACGAGGTTTATGCCAGCACTCAGGGGCGCGATCTCGGGAGCGTCGCCACCGACATCGCCAAGGTCACGACCGACCTGAAGCCGCAGCTTTCGCCCGGCAACACCATCGAGGTGACCGGCCAGATCGAGAGCATGAACCAGGCCTTTCGCGACATGGCGATCGGACTGCTGTTCGCCGCCGCGTTCGTTTACTTGCTGATGGTCGTGAACTACCAGAATTGGGGCGACCCATTCGTCGTAATTCTGGCATTGCCGGCGACTTTCTGCGGCATTGTCGTGATGCTGTACATCACCGACACGACGCTGAGCGTCCCGTCGCTGATGGGCGCGATCATGGCGGTCGGAGTCGCCTCGGCAAACTCGATCTTGCTCGTCACCTTCGCGCGCGAGCAGCAGCTGGCCGGCATGACCGCGTTCGACGCCGCGATCCTCGCCGGGCACACCCGCATCAGGCCGGTGCTGATGACCGCGACGGCGATGATCGTCGGCATGATCCCGATGGCGATCGGCGGCCCGGGCGAGGAACAGAATGCCGCCCTGGCGCGCGCCGTTATCGGCGGCCTGTTGTTTGCTACCCCCGCCACGCTGCTCGTCGTGCCCTACCTCTTCGCGATGCTGCGCAAGAACAACGACGGCAAACCGGCCAATGGCGTCTTTGCGGAGATTCCGGAATGAACGATTTCGACACGGCGTCGCTGTCGGATGCCTCGCCGCCGCGGGCGCTGCTTCCCGCTCCCGACCACGAAACCAAGGGACCTGCGCCCGATCCGCGGGAGGCGCGCCGCGCCGGGCGTTGGCTGGTCGGCGTGGGCGCGCTCCTGCTACTCACCGGCGCCTTGGCGTTCGGGATGTGGCGCCACTTCCAGCAACACCGCGAGGTGGTGGCAACGGCCAAGCAGCAGGCCGCTTTCGTTCCCAGCGTCCGGACCGCGGTGGTGGAACGGAAGGACGGCCGAATGCACGTGACGCTGCCCGGCACGACACTCGCCTTCGAGCAGGCCGACATCTACGCACGCGCCAGCGGCTATGTGCTGAAGCGCAACGTCGATATCGGCGATCGCGTCAAGGCCGGGCAGCTCCTCGCGGAGATCACCGCGCCCGAAGTCGACTACCAGGTTGCCCAGCTGCGGAGCAGCCTGCAGCAGGCCGAAGCGACAATACGGCAGAACGAAGCCAACCGTTCGCTGGCCCAGGTCACCTGGGGACGCGATGCGATACTGGTCAACAAAGGATGGGTGACGCAGCAGCAGGGTGACACCGACCGGTATAGCTACCAGGCCCAGCAGCAGGCGACCGAGGCGGCGACGAAAAACGCCGCGGCGATGCAGGCGCAGCTGAACACGACAAATCAGCAGAAGCTCTATCAGCAGGTGCTCGCGCCGTTCGACGGCGTCGTGACCCAGCGCAACATCGATGTCGGCAGCTTGATCACGGCCAACGCGGCGACCGGCACCGCAATGTTCACCGTGGTGCAAAGCGATGTGATCCGCGTCTGGGTGTATGTGCCGCAAGATTCGGCGTTTGGTGTCGCTCCCGGCGTTGAGGCCGTCATTCGCGTGCCGGCGATGCCCGATCTCACCTTCCGGGGCAAGGTGACGCGGATCGCCGATGCGCTGCAGCCCGGAACCCGCACCTTGCTGGCCGAGGTCGACATCCCCAATCCGGACGGCAAGCTGCAGCCGGGCCTCTATTGCACGGTGGAATTGAAGATCCCGCGCCAATCGCCGGCGCTGATCGTGCCCGCCTCGGCGATCGTCTTCAATCGGAACGGAATGCAGGTTGCCGTCGTCGAAGACGGTGTCGCGCATCTCCGCAAGATAGCGATCACGACCGATTATGGCACCGAAGTCGAGGTCAACGAGGGCGTCAAAGAGGGCGACAGAGTGGTGCTGCAGCCTCCCGTCAACCTTTCCGACGGCGACAAGGTGCACGTCCTCGCTCCGCCCCCGACACCTTAGAGCGATTCATGTTTCGAGCCCGCGGACGACGCATGCCCGGCCGGTTTCGGGTGCTCAGGGGATTTTTTCGGTCACGTCGAGCGCGGGCTGACGCGGCAGATCGGCAGCTTGCTCGCGCCACAACCTGACGCGGCAGCCGGGGTCGACATCCTCGATCGTGAGCGTCAGCCCGTGCAGCTTCGCGACCGCAGCGACCAGGCTGAGGCCCAGCCCGCAGCCGGCCGTGTGGCGGCTTTTTTCCGCGCGATGGAAGCGGCGCAGGACGGCGGTGCGCTCGGCCGGCGGAATGCCGGGACCGCTGTCGCTGACCTCGAAACCGAGGTAATCGTCGCCGGCGATAACCCGCAGTACCACCTGCCCCTTCGGCGGCGTGAACTTGATGGCATTGTCGACCAGATTGCCGATCGCCTCGAACAACAAGCTCGGGTCGCCCGGCATCATCGGCGGCACTGGCGGGATCTCGAGGGATAACGCGACGCCCTTGCGCTCAGCCAATGGCTCGTAGAAATCGGCCGCATCCGCGGCGAGCGTCGTGAGGTCGAGCAGAATAAACCCGGCCCGGCGAGCCCCAGCCTCGACTTCGGCGATCCGCAGCAGCGCACCGAACGTCACCAGGATGCCGCGCGTCTCGACGATCGCGTCCTCCACCGCCGCGCCATATTCCTCGGCCGTGCCGCCCCGCCGATGCACCCGCTCGAGGCCGGCCAACAGCCGGGTCAGCGGCGTCCGCAAATCGTGGGCGATGTCGTCAGTGACGCCCTTGACCTGGTGTACCAGCCGCTCGATTTCGTCCAGCATGCGGTTGACGACATGGATCAGCCTATTGAGGTCGCCCGCTGTCCCGCGGCTCGGCAGGCGCTTGCTCAAATCGCCTTCGATGACATGCTCGATCGCCCGCGTCACGCCGTCGATCCGACCGAGGGCACCGGCTCCGACAATCGCGGCGCCGGTCATGCCGAGGACGAGAACCACGAGCCCTCCCGAGGCCATGGCCCCGAGCAGAAGATCGCGGAATTGATGGATTTCGCGCATATCCTGCGCGACCAGGAGAATCTCGCCAGACGCGAGCCGGTGCAGAGTGCCGCGAAACGGCGCGGCCGCCTCGCCGACGCGCGGCAGCGTGAAGCGGAACGGCCGGTCCATCGGCGGCAACGGCGACGGCAGGGCTGCCGGTGTTCCCGCAAGCCACTGCCCGCTTTCCGCGAACAGCGCCATCGGGCGATGACCGTCGGGATCGAGCGCCGCGCGCTCGTTCAGCTGCTGCAGGCGCTCGCTGGAGTGTGTGGCGACTCGCGACGCCATTTCATTTTTGAGCCACCCGTCAACGCCGCGGGAGACGTAACCGGCAGTCTGCCAATACATGAACCCGAACAGCGTCAGCGAGGCGGTACCGAACAAGCCGAGAAACAGCAGCGCGAGCCGGAAGCTCGTCGTCCGCCGAATGTCACTCAGACCGACGGAGGACATAACCCGAGCCTCGCACGGTATGGATCAACTGCGACAGCCCGCCCTCTTCGAGTTTTCGGCGCAACCTGCCGATGTGAACGTCGATCACGTTGGTCTGCGGGTCATAATGATAGCCCCAAACCTCCTCGAACAGCATCGTCCGGGTAACCACTCGGCCCGGGTGCCGCATCAGGTATTCGAGCAGGCGGTACTCGCGGGGCAAGAGCTCGATCCGGCGGCCGGCGCGGCGCACCTCGCGCGTCAGCAGATCGATCTCAAG
>DASZLY010000429.1:0-6683 GCA_035552135.1 Allostellaceae bacterium
CTCGTATCGACCGACTCGCGCGGATGGGTTTCGCTCGGCAGCGTCGTAAGGCTGGCACACGCCGACAGCGCGAAGCACGCGGCAAAAGCAAGCCAGTTTCCGCGAAGAGGCATCGTTCCGTCCGTCCCCCCGGCGCCGGCCCATCGCGTTCGACCCAGCCATGGCGCGGCGCCAACTTAGCGTTGAAGCGGATTTCGTCTCAATCGCGAATAGGTGCAACTCGGAGCCGCGCCGCCATCACTCTTGCCGATAAACCCTCGCGCGCGGTCCGCGCAAGGCGGGTCAAGAGATCATCTGGCCAATTCGTAACTTCCATTTTGGTGGCCCTCCCCGGACTCGAACCGGGACGCCTCGCGGCGCGCGATTTTGAGTCGCGTGCGTCTACCAATTCCGCCAGAGGGCCTTCGGCCTACATAGCATGACAATGCGGAGCCGCCAACGGGCGGCCGGTTACCTCCACGATCTCACTTCATCGTGCGCCAAGCCGAGGAACTTCGGCCTGAGCCGGTCGACCAGGAAAAGCACGTAATCGTGGAGTTGCTGGCGCCATTCCAGCGCGGCTTCGGCGGATGCATCGCCCTCGTCTACCGCGTCTATCATTCCGCCACGCCCGCACGGCGTGGCCCTAAACGGGCGGCCGACCATAGCCGCGAAGGCCAAATCGCCAAGAGAGCTAGAGCGGCAGGACGAGTTGCCGGGTCGTGCGCTTGGGGGCGGCGGGCGCGGCGCCGCCGGGCGGGTCCTCGAGCGCGCCGGTCGCGACGATTTGCAGCGCCGGCGCCGGGAGCGGCCGCTGCAGCGCCAGCGCCTCGTCCTCCGGCGCGCGCAGCCAGACATCCCACTCCTCCGGCGTCGTCAGCATCACCGGCATCGCCTTGGCGTGCACCGGGCGCACCAGCTCGTTCGGCTCGGTCGTCAGGAAGCCGTAGAGCAGATGCTCCCGCGTGTCCTTACCGCGCTCGCCGGTCCACGGCCGCCAGATGCCGGCAAAGGCGAAGAGCGGCCGCTCGTCGTCTTCCCGGGGCGCGAGCGCGAACCAATGCGGGATTTTCGGCCGCGTGTCGGTCCATTCGCAGAACGAACTCGCGGGCACCAGGCAGCGCCAGCGCGGCGCGAGCCAGGGCTGCCACCATTGGCTCGCGACATTGCGGATATTGGTGACCGGCCGCAGCCCGGCTTGCGGCGGCGGCAGGCCCCAGCGCATCGTCCGCATCTCACGCGTCCCGTCGTGATGAGCGCGTACCACCGGCGCCAGCTGATCGGGAAATACCGCCGGCAGCGGCGGCTGGTTGCCGGTGCGGTCGTCGACGACGCGCATCAGCCGGCGCACCTCGTCCGGCGAGCGCGTGTGGGAATAGAGGTTGCACATGCCGCGGGTCAGCCGGCCGGAAAGCGGCGGCGCAGGAAGTCGCGCAGGTCGGCGGCACAGCGGTCGGGCACCGCGTCGCAGATATTGTGCGGCAGCCCGTCATAGACGCGGAACTCGACATCCTTGAGCCGGCGGAACGGCTCGTAATTGGCCAGTGAGCCGACCGTCTCGGCACCAGGGATGACGACCAGCGTCGGGCAGGCGATGCGCTCGACCTCGCCGCTCCAATCGTAGCTCGCCATCAGCAGCACGAACTTGCCGATAAAGGCGGGGTCGTTTTTCGCCGCCTCGTCGAGAAACCACTCGACGAGCCCGGGATCGGCATCGGCCGGCAGGCGGTCGCGGATCGTCTCGGCGAGAAAGCCGCGCATGCCCTTGGCCTGGATTTGCGGGATCCAGCTCGGCGCCTGGCTGTTTTTGAGACCCGGAGTCGAGCCGTAGAGCGCGAGGCTCGCCACCCGCTCCGGCCGGGTCATCGCCAGCTGCTGGCCGAGATAGCCGCCGGCCGAATTGCCGGCGACATGCACCGCGCGACAGCCTAGATGGTCGAGCAGCTCGACAACGTCCTGAACCAGCCGCTCCAGGCTCAGCGGCGCATCGGCAGGCGGGATTTCGCTCGCGCCGTGACCGCGCAGGTCGAGCCGCACCACCCGCCAGTCGCGCGCCAGATGCGGCACCCAGCCGAACCAGCGCCGGGCGCTGCCCATCGCCGCGTGGAGCAGCAGCAGCGTCGGCGCCTTCGCCCAGGGGTTGGTGAAGTCGTCGATGTAATAGGCGAGGCTCAAACCGTCGCTGGCGGTGAAATTATTCATCGCAGGCTCCGCTGCATTCCTGCCGTGCGTCCTTCGAGACGGCTGCGTCACAGCCCCTCAGGATGAGGAAAGTCGACGAGCGGCATCACGATGCTGTATTCGCGTATTACGCGCATCGCCTTATCGGACTCTCCGCTGCTCTCGCTGCTTTTGCAGCAGAAATACAGCGAGCGTTCGCGCATAAGTTGAACGGCCCATCTCCTTGGCGGATTCCCGCGCAGTTGAATTGTCATTGCAAGGTGCCCGGAGGGCGACGCGGCAATCTCGCGCCCTTGGAACCCCATACGGCGCGAGATTGCTTCGCTGCGCTCGCAATGACACGATTCGAAGCCAGCGCTAGCTTGGCATTGGCGGGAGCCTGTTTCGGCATTCAATCGGCGAGGCCTCGATATGGGTTTTGTTGCGAAATAGTCAATGTCCAATGAGCATTTTCACAAGAGAACCTGCCCTCATTGGCCTTTCGGCGCCGGCGGCAGGCCGGCCATGAACTTGACCAGATAAGGCTTCCAGATCGCCGCGTAGTAATGGCTGAAATGACCATGCGTGTCCTTGCCGTAGGGGGTGAGGACGTAGGTGCCGTGGGCGATCTTCTTCATGCCGCGCTCAACCGTGCCGAGCGTCGGCGGGTCGGCGAAATCCTCGGCATTGTTGACCAGCAGCACATGCGCCTTGATCTTCGGCAGGTCGGCCTCCGGGCTGTAGTCGTAGATCGATTCGAGCTCGTAGAGCGTGTTGTTGGCGTCGCCGTTCTTCACCGCCGCCGCGAGACGCTTGTCGTAGAGCGCCTTTGCCGCCTCCATGGTCGGCGCCTCTTCCTGGATGCGCACCGGGCTTTCGGTGAAGACGTTGCCCGCGGCGGCGTATTTGTAGAGCGTCGGGCTCTCCTGGTAATTGCCGTTGTTCCAGGCCGGATCGTGGCGGATCGACTCGGCCGTCGCGTGGCGCAGCATATAGTTGCGGCCGCTGATCTCGACCGGCTGGCACGAGAGGCCGACCGTGCCGTCCATCAGGTCGGGGTACATCTCGGCCCACATGAATTGCTGCATGCAGCCGAGCGAGCTGCCGATGACGAGGCGCAGATGCCCGATTTTGAGCCCGTCGGCGATCAGCCGGTGCGTCAGGTCGATCATGTCGTGATAGCGGTAGTGCGGGAACTGCCCCTTCAACCCGTCAGACGGTTTCGACGAGCCGCCGCGGCCGAGCGCGTCGGGCATCACGATGTAGTATTTCGCCGCGTCGAGCGGCTGGCCGGGCTTGAACAGCTCGCCCGCGAGGGTCGGCCGGAACCAATTGGCGCCGGTGCCGGTATTCCCCTGCAGCAGCAGCACGGCGTTGACGATCTCGCCGCTCGCATCGCGCTTGGGCGTACCGATCGCGCGGTAGTGCAGCTTCACTTCGGGCAGGCTCTCGCCGCTGACGAATTTGTAGTCCTTGACGGTATAGTCGCCCTCGGCATAACCGGGCCAGTCGGCGGGATTGACCTTGCTCGCCTCCTGGGCGAGCGCGGGCGTGACGAACGCGGCCAAGACCGTCAGCAACAAAGCGCGCAGAAGCATCTCGCCCATCCTCCGACATATTTTCGGCGCGAAGCGCCAATTATTCACCACAGGGACACAGAGACATTGAGCTTGCCAAGCGACGGAACCCTCTGTGCCTCCGCGTCTCTGTGGTGAATTTATTGCGGCTTCGCCGCAGTTATTCCGCCGCGGCCGCGGCCTGCTCGGGGCCGAGCTCGGCGAGCAGTTCGATCAGATACGGCTTCCACAACTCGGCGTAGAAATGGCTGAAATGGCCGTGGGTGTTCGGCCCCGCGGGAAGGAGCACGTAGCGGCCGTCCTTCACGCGCTGCATCGCCCGCTCGACGGTGCCGAGCTCGGGCGGGTTCGCGTGATCCTCGGCGTCATTGACCAGCACCAACTTGGCCTTGATCTTGTCGAGATCGGGCTCGGGATTGTAGTCCTGGATCGCCTCGATCGCCCAAAGCTGGTTGTTGGCGTCGCCCTTGGCGGCCTCGGCGAGGCGCTTTTCGTAGAGCGCGCTGGCGGCGGCGAGGGTCGGCGCCATTTCCTGGATGCGGGTCGGGCTCTCGGTGCCGAAATTGCCTGCCGCGGCATAGATGTAATGGCGCGGTTTCCGGTCGTAGAAGCCGCCCTTCCAGTCGGGGTCGTTGCGGATCGCCTCGGCCTGGCCCTTGCGGCCGAGCCAGTTGCGGCCGCTGATCTCGACCGGCTGGCACGAGAGCGCGACAACCCCGTCCATCAGGTCGGGATAGGCCTCGGCCCACAGCCAGCAATGCATCCCGCCCATCGAGCTGCCGATCACCAGCCGCAGATGGCCGATTCCGAGATGCTCGGTGATGAGGCGGTAGCCGCTGTCGACCATATCGCGATAGCGGTAATGCGGGAACGCGCCCCGCAGCCCGTCCGACGGCTTCGACGAGCCGCCGCGGCCGAGCGCGTCCTGCATGATGAGGAAGTATTTGCGCGCGTCGAGCGGCTGGCCGGGGCCGTAAAGATGGTCGGCAAGGCTCGGCCGCAGCCAGTTCTCGCCGGTGCCGGTATTGCCCTGCAGCAGCAGCACGCCGTTGACGATCTTGCCGCGGGAATCGCGCCGCGGCACGCCCATCGTGCGGTAGTGGAGCTTCAATTCGGGCAGCGTCTCGCCGCTGGCGAAGACGTAGTCCTTAAGGATGAAATCGCCCTCGGTGAAATTCGGCCAGCGATCGGCGTAAGTCTCAGGCATCAAAACCCTCCCCCAATTTTCGTCTTCCCGGCGCAGGCCGGGACCCACCTCTCCGCTTCTCGAGCGGCCGAACCGTAGGTCCCGGCCTTCGCCGGGACGACGTGATGACTCGCTGCATTGCCCCAATCCTTACGCCATGACCGGCGCGTCGCCTTCGAGCGTCGTGCGGTGCATGAGGCGCTCGTAGCGCGCCTCGTCGAACGGCGTCGCGCAATGCTGGGTGCAGCGATTGTCCCACAGCACCGCGTCGCCGTCGCGCCAGCGATGGCGATAGACGAAGCGCTCCTGCCGGGCGAATTCCTGCAGCCAGGCGACGATCGCGTGGCCTTCCTCATGCGGCATCCCTTCGATGTCGCAGGCCCAGCGGCCGATATAGAGCGAGGCGCGGCCGGTGCGCGGATGGCGCCGCACCAGCGGGTGGTAGACATCGGGCCGGGCCGCCAGCTCCTCGGGGGTGTAGGGACGCATGTCGGGGTAGTTGATCTTGTGCATGTCGGCGCGGCTGAAGCGGCCGCGCTTGCCGGCGATCTTGGCCTGCATTCCGGGCGGCAGCGCGGCGTAGGCGGCGCGCATGTCGGCGAAGAGCGTGTCGCCGCCCTCGGGCGGGACGATGCGGCCGTAGAGGAACGACCCGGCATTGGGGACGGTCTTGTCCTCGCCGTCGGTGTGAAACCCCATCCCGGCACCGCGCAGCCCCAGGGGCTTGCCGTCCTGCTTGGCGTTGCCGACGACCCAGACTTCCGGCTGGCCGGGCATGTTGAACTCGCCCGGCACCATGATGTGCAGGCGCCCGAGCCGGCGGGAGAAGGCGACATGGTCCGCCGGGGCCATATCGAGCGCGCGGAACACGAGGATGCCCCAGCGGAACCACGCCGCCTCGATCTCGGCGAGGGTCGTGTCGTCGACCCGCAGATCGGGCGGCGCGCCCAGTACCTCGGCGGCGAACTCGCCTTGCAGCGGACGGAATTCCAGGGCCATCGCTCGCGCTCTTAGCAGTTTCTCAGTATCCTACCGCGACGCTGCACAATCGTCTCGCAGTCAATCCGGGGATTATTAAGGATGAGCTCGCTCCGGCTCGCCGCCGCTTTTTTCGTCGCCATCATCGCCACCGCCGTCGCCACGCCGCCGGCATGGGCGCAAGCCCAGGACGTCCACTGCGGTGCGTTCAGCCCCAATCCGGCGGCCGCGCCCGAGCCGCGCAGCGAAAAGGAGGCGATCGCCAGCTTCGAGCGCATCAATAAGCAGGTCAAAACCCAGCCGCATCGCATCCTCTATCTCGGCGATTCGATCACCGAGCGGTGGGACGAGCCGTTATGGGGCGCGAAGCAGGTGTGGGACGCCAACCTCAAGCCGCGCGGCGTGCTCGATGCCGGGGTCAGCGGCGACCGCACCGAGCATCTGCGCTGGCGGCTCGACCACGGCAACCTCGACGGGCCGGCGCCGAAGGGCGTCATCTTGATGATCGGCACCAACGATCTCGGGCATGGCCGCACCGCCGCCGAGGCAGCCGAAGGCGTCCGCGAGACGCTGATCCGCCTGCGCCAGAAGCTGCCGAGCACCCGCATCCTGCTCCTCGGCCTGACGCCGCGCGGCGGCGCGCCGTGGGACCCGCTGCGGGTCGCGGCGAGCCAGGTCAACCAGATGATCGGCTCCTGCGCCGACGGGCAGACGATCTGGGCGACCGATATCGGCCAGCCGCTGCTCGACGCGAAAGGCATGCTGAGCCCGTCGCTGTCGCCCGACTACCTGCACTTCAACGC
>DASZLY010000430.1:0-1685 GCA_035552135.1 Allostellaceae bacterium
CCCCCAGCACATAGGTGATCAGCGCGGGATCTCCGGTGGCGAGCGCCTCGGTGATGTAGGCGGCAATATCCTCATCGGTCTTGAGGAAAGCGGCTTCGTCGAATTCCTTGGTCTTCATCGCCCCTCTGTCTCCAACTCGCCAAATCGGCCGGTCACGCCGCCCGGGCAGTCGCCCGCAGCCCGGCGCGGATCAGGTCGCTCGCCTTTTCGGCGATCATGATCGTCGCGGCCTTGGTGTTGCCGGAGAAGACGGTCGGCATCACCGAGGCGTCGACGACGCGCAAGCCCTCCAGCCCATGCACCTTGAGCTCCTCGTCGACCACCGACATCGGCCCCGGTCCCATCATGCAGGTGCTGGTCTGGTGGAAGGTGGTACTGCCGGTGCGCGCGACATGGTCGAGCCACTGCGCGTCGCTCTCGCAGGCGGGGCCGGGCCAGAACTCCCCGGTGGTGATGCGCTGCATCGTCGGCGTCTGGAAGACGCTGCGCGCGAGGCGCAGGCCGGCAACCATCGTGTCGCGGTCGTTCTGCGTCATCAGGTAGTTGGGCTGCATCGCCGGCAGCACGGTCGGGTCGGGCGACTTGATTCTGAGCCAGCCGCGGCTTTCCGGACGGCACGGGATGCAGACCAGCGAGCAGGCGGGAAACGGATGCATCGGCTTGCCCGGCTGATCGAGGCTGCCGGCGAGAAACTGGTACTGGCAGTCGGGCGAGGCGGAAGTCTCCCGGGCGCGGGCGAACAGGCCGATCGGCGCCGCGCCCATCATCAGCGGCCCGCGCCCCGCGGTCAGGTACTGGAACCCGGCCCAGCCCTGGCGCAGCCAGGAGCGCGAAATCTCGTTGATCGTGTTGGCCTTCTTGACCTTGTAGATGACCCGGCAGCCGATATGGTCCTGCAGGTTCTCGCCGACCCCCGGCAGCGCGAGGACGACATCGATGCCGTGCTCCCGGAGCAGCGCCGCCGGGCCGACCCCCGAGAGCTGCAGGAGCTGCGGCGATTGCAGCGAGCCGCCGGCCAGCAGCACCTCGCGCCGCGCCCGGGCGCGCCTTACCTGCCCGTCCTGGCGGTATTCGAGGCCGATCGCGCGCTTGCCGTCGAAGATCACGCGCTGCGCCAGCGCCCGCACCTCGACCTTGAGGTTCGGCCGCTTCATCGCCGGGCGCAGATAGGTCACCGCCGTGCTGGCGCGGCGCCGGCCGCGCACGGTCAGCTGATAGGTGCCGACGCCTTCCTGCTCGGCGCCGTTGAAGTCGGGGTTGAACTTGTAGCCCGCCTCCTGGCAGGCGGCGATGAACGCGTCGTGCAGCTCGTGTTCGGCGCGCATGTCGGTGACCGCGAGCGGCCCCTCGCCGCCGTGAAAATCGTCCTGGCCGTGCTCCTGGCTTTCGGCGCGCCGGAAATACGGCAGCACGTCGTCATAGGCCCAGCCGGCATTGCCGAGCTGGCGCCAATGGTCGAAATCCTGCTTCTGGCCGCGAATGTAGATGAGCCCGTTGATCGATGACGAGCCGCCCAGCACCTTGCCGCGCGGCCATTGCATGCGCCGCCCGCCCAGCGCCTCCAGCGGCTCGGTCTCGTAGACCCAGGTGATTTGGGGATTGAAGATGTTGCGGTAGAAGCCGGCCGGGATATGGATCCAGGCATTGCTGTCCTTGCCGCCCGCTTCGAGCAGCAGCACCGAGGT
>DASZLY010000431.1:0-4869 GCA_035552135.1 Allostellaceae bacterium
GGTCGGGTGCCATTGCTCCAGTGCGCGGCGCAGGCGCGGGTCGGCATTGAGCCCGACATTGTTGGGGATCAGCCCGTCGTAATCGACCGCGATCTCAGCCATGACCCGCTCCTCGTGACGCCCTCTCTATATCGTCATTCCCGCGAAGGCGCATAGCTGTCCGGGATTTTGGTTGGGTTTTGGTTTCAGGCTTGGGGGCGCGGTGGCCTGAGGGATGGTGGTTTGGGGGGCGGTGTTGCGGTTTGGCGCAGGCTGAAGGGCTAAGCAAGGGCAAACAGCAGCGTCTTCAGGTGGCGCTTGCAGGTCCACGCCGCGTCGCCCCTGCCCATCCCATGATCGCCGCCATTCTCGCGCACCGTACGGGCGACCACCCGATGATCGAGCGGTTCCAAAAGACCAGCAAACGCGCTAGGCATAAGCGGCAGGGCAGACGGCTCCCGGGAAGCATGTTCGGCAACCCGATTCCTGGCCGCAACCGGCCAGCGGTCTGGTATGCACTTTGACTCACCCGCCAAAATCCCGGACAGCTAAGGACCTGCGCCGGGATGACGAGCAAGGGTATGAGGAGGCAGGGTATGAACCCGATGAAGCCGCATCTCGAATTTCATCGCCTCGACATGGGCGCAGGCTGGGAAACGCCGGAGGGCTACCCGGTCGGCATCGACCAGAAGATCCTCGCCGGCGCGCTCGACGAGACCGGGAAGAACGGCAGCCGCACCCGGCTGCTGCGCTTCCAGCCCGGCGTCTACACGACGGCGCCCTTCGTCCACGATTACTGGGAAGAGGTCTATCTGGTCGAGGGTGACCTCACCGTCGGCAACGATGCCGAAGGTCGCGGCGGCGAGAATTTCACCGCCGGCACCTATGCCTGCCGCCCGCCCGGCGCAGCGCATGGTCCGTTCAAGTCGAATGGCGGCTGCCTGCTGCTCGAATCGCACTATTACGCGGATTGAGCCAGCCGCGGATAAGGCCGAACCGCGACCGTGCGGCGGTTGCGTTGTCCTTGCGCGCGAGGCGCTGCTCGACCGCCTGCGCGGCCAGCGTCAGCGGGAACAGCACGGCGAAATAGAGCACCGCGATCATCGTGTAGACCTCGAGCGGCCGGTAGGTCGCGGCGGTGATCATCTGCCCCTCATAGAGCAGGTCGGCGACCGCGATCGTCGATACCAGCGAGGTGTTCTTCAGCTGGATGATCGACTGGTTCATAAACGGCGGGATCATCCGGCGGAACGCCTGCGGCAGGATCACCAGCCGCATCATCTTGACATAGGAGAGGCCGAGCGAGCGTGCGGCGTCCCACTGGCCGCGCTCGATCGAATTGACCCCGCCGCGCACGATCTCGGCGTAGAACGCGCCGGTATAGAGCGACAGCACCAGTCCCGCCGCGGCGACGCCGGGAATGTCGATCCCGACGATCACCGGCAGCGCGTAATAGAACCAGATGATCTGCACCAGGAGCGGCGTGCAGCGGAACACTTCGATATAGGCGGTGAGCGGCAGCGTCACGAGCCGACTCGGCGACAGCCGCAGGAGCCCGACGATCAGCCCGATCATCATGCCCGCGATGATGGTGACGACCGTGTAGAGGATCGTCACCCACAGCCCCCAGACGATCAGCGGGCGGTAGTGCCAAAGGAACGAGAAGTCCCAGGTGTAGGCGACGTGGTTCATCGGGCGCGCTCAGCCCGGACTGGGGCCGTCTCGGCCGCCATTGAGCGGACGCAAGGCGGGCGGGACGCCCGCGCTTCGTCTACAGCTCCACATCGGCCGGGATGTCCTCCGGCTTGACGCCGTTGATCGCCAGCCCGTCGTAGAGCCACTGGCGGATCTGCTCGGTGCCGCGGTTGTAATCGACCCAGGCATCGAGGAAATCCCGCCAGCGTTTGTCGGTTTCCATCTGGATACCCATGCAGGTCGGCAGCTTCACCGTGGGGTGGTGCAGCATCATGAACTTGCCGAGCTCGGGGTTCTTCTTGACCGCGGTGAGGCCGAGATTGACCGCGAGGATCACGCAATCGGCGCGCCCCGCCTGCACCGCGAGGATGCAGTCGTCGCGCTTCGGCAGGGCGATGATCTGCGCGTGCCCGGCGAAGCGGCGCGCGGCGATCTCGTGCACCGAGCCGATATCGCAGGCGACCCTGATTTCGGGCTTGTCGAGGTCGGCCCAGTCGGTCGCGGTGAAGCCCTTCTTGCCGACCGTACCAAAGCCGTGCAGGTAGAACGGGTGGGTGAAGTCGATGACCAGCGCGCGCAGCGGCGTCGGGTTCAGCGCGAAGGCGAGGTCGACCTTGTTGGCCTGCAGGTCGAGCACCGAGTTGCCGTAGGTCGACTCGACGTATTCGACCTTGGCGCCAAAGATCTTGGCGATGTCCTGGGTCATCGAGATGCACATGCCCGACCATTCGCTGGTCGAGATGTCCTTGTTGAAATAGGGCGCCTCGCCGGGCAGTGCGGCGATGCGCAGCGTCTTGGTCTCGGTGATCCGGTCCATCGTCGAGGTCGCCGCCGGCTTGGCCGGTGCGTTCTGCTGGGCCTTGGCCTCAGCGGCGGCAAGCAGCAGCGAGGCGCCGGCGGCGCCAAAAGCCAGAGACCGGCGTGACAGCATGAGCCCCTCCCCCCGTTCGAATGCGGTGGCCTCGCGTTCCGCCCCGCAGGGTTCGTGCCAAGCCGCGAGGCTCGCCTTGGTGAAACTATCAGAGGGTCAGGCGGCTGTCATTGCGGCACGGCAACCCCTATGAATGGACTTCGCGCTTCACCCGAGGGACTCATGGCCAACGAAACCGTGACGCTCGCCCGCTATGCCGCGGGGCTCAAATACGAGGATCTGCCGGCGGGGGTGGTCGCGCACGCCAAGGACATCATTGCCGACACGGTGGCGGCCTGCGTTTGCGGCGCCGAGATGCCGTGGAGCCGCATCGTCATCGACTATGCCGAGCGCACCGGGCCGGGCGGCAGCAGCAAGATCCTCGGCCGCGGCACCAGCGTCCAGGCGCCGGCGGCGGCGCTCGCCAACGGCGCGCTGGCGCATGCGTTCGAGCTCGACAGCCTGACGCGGCCGGGCGCCGGGGCGCATCCCGGCGCGACGGTGCTGCCGCCGGCGCTGGCGGTGGCGCAGCAGGTCCAGGCCAGCGGCAAGGCACTCATCGCCGCCGTCGTCGCCGGCAACGAGGTGATGATCCGCATCGGCCGCGCCACCGGCCACACCAACGAGGCGCGCGGCTTTCACGCGCCGGGCACCACCGGCCCGTTCGGCGCGGCGGTGGCGTGCGGGCTGCTGCTGGGGCTGGACGAGCGGGGCATGACCAACGCGCTGGGCATCGCCGGCTCGCTCGCCGGCGGCCTCTTGGAATTCGCCCGCGGCGATGGCGGCATGGTCAAGCGGCTGCATCTCGGCCGCGCCTCCGAGGCCGGGGTCATGGCGGCAAGCCTTGCCGCAAGCGGGTTCGAGGGCCCGCGCACGGTGATCGAGGGCGAGTTCGGCTTTCTCAAGGTGTTCTGCACCGAATGGGACAAGAGCCATCTGACAAGGGGGCTCGGCAGCGATTTCGTGACGCTGAGCGCGGTGCTGAAGCGCTATCCGGTGCACGCGACGGCGCATCCCGCGGTCAAGGCGGTGCGCGACCTCCAGGCGGCGCACGGCTTTGCCGGCGGCGATGTCGCGTCGATCACGGTGACCGGCACGCCGCGCATGGTCGAGCGGCATAACATCCTTGAGCCGCCCGACGTGATGCTGGCGCAGTACTCGATCCCGTTCTGCGTCGCGCTGGCGCTGTTCCGCGAGGCGCGCGACCCGGAAAGCTACGATGAGGGCGCGCTCGCCGACCCAGCGATCCGCGCGCTCTGCCGCAAGGTGAAGCTGGTGCCGGAGGCGGGTGACGGGCATGGCGCGACCGCCAGTCACGTCACGGTGACCCTCGCCGACGGGCGAAGCTTCGAGACGCACGAGGCCGGCGGCATGCTCGAAGCGGGCGAACTGCCCGACAAATTCGCCCGGCTCACCCGGCGCGCGACCGCCGGGATGGGTGGCATGGCCGGCGTCTACAAGCGGCTGATGAATTTGGAGAACGAGGCCGGCCTCGATTGGCTGGGCTGAGGAAGAAAGAACGCGAAGGACACGACCTTTGCGTCGAAGCGTTTTCTTCACGCCATGCGGCCTCACGATGACCGCAGCGAGGTGCTATATAAAAGTCGTGTTGACGAAAGGAGCCCGGCGATGTGGGGAATGATGCGCAAGAAGCTCGAAGTCCCGGCGCCCGAGCAATGCCTGCCCGGCCGCGCGATCAAGATGCCGGTGCCGGCGCGGCATTTCGTCAACGGCAACCCGCTCGAAGGCCCGTATCCGGCCGGTCTGGAGATGGCGGTGTTCGGGCTTGGCTGCTTCTGGGGCGCCGAGCGCAAGTTCTGGGAGGCGCCGGGCGTATGGACGACGGCGGTCGGCTATGCCGGCGGCTCGACCCCGAACCCGACCTACGAGGAAGTGTGCAGCGGCCAGACCGGGCATACCGAGGTGGTGCTCGTGGTCTTCGACCCCAAGCAGATCAGCTATGACGGGCTCTTGAAGATTTTCTGGGAAAGCCACGACCCGACCCAGGGCATGCGCCAGGGCAACGATGTCGGCACGCAATACCGCTCGGCGATCTACACCTATTCGCCCGCGCAGCAGGCGGCGGCCGCGGCGTCGAGCGGGTGCTTTGCGCCGCGCCTCCAGGGCGCCGGCTATGGCGGCATCACCACCGAAATCCGCGAGGCGCCGCCATTCTATTTCGCCGAGGATTACCACCAGCAATATTTGGCGAAGAACCCGTTCGGCTATTGCGGGCTTGGCGGTACCGGCGTGAGCTGTCCGATCGGCACGTCCGTCGCAGCGGA
>DASZLY010000432.1:0-3346 GCA_035552135.1 Allostellaceae bacterium
GCGTCGGAGACCGCGAGCGCGATGCCGAGGCTGAATTCGGCGCGCGCGCCCCAGCCGTAGAGGTGATGCCAGGTCAGCCAGCGCGCGATCGGCTCGAGGTTCTGGTCGACCGGGAACAGCCGCTCCCACGGGATCAGCACCTCGTCGAGCCAGAGCTGGCCGTCGAGCTCGTCAAAGCGGTTGGAGAGCGGCGCGAGAAACGGGTTGGGGTCGCGCGCCGCGATCTTGCGGCAGATCGTCGTGACGCCCTTGGCCGCGACCTCGACGACAAAGCTCGTCGGGTGCCCGTCATATTGCAGCCCGCACAACGCGCCGACATAGACGTCCTCGGCGTAGCACGGGCTGGTATGCATGCCGACGCGGCCGCTCAACACCAAGCCCTTGTCGGTCTCGCGCACGATCCTGACCGCGGCGCGCGTTGCCGGGTCGGGCCGCAGCCGGTAGCCGATTGGCGCCGAGCCGGACGAGAAAGTGAGGAACCGCCCGGTCTCGTCGATCAGCGCGCGGTAGGCCTCGGCATGGGCGATATGCGCCGCGCCGGCATCGTGCAGCGCGACCGCGTTCTGCACCCCCATCGCGATCAAATGCCCGTAGGCCGGGTCATGGGTGATGTTGCCGGCCGACAGAAAACAGGTCTTGGCGTAGGAGCGGCCCATGCCGAGCAGGTCTTCTGTGCCGCGCGGCGTGACAAAGGCCCACGGCCGGCCCTCGGGGTTGAGCAGCGTCTCGGCCCAGGCCGGGTCGCGGTGCCGGTCGTGCCAGACGACGTATTCCGCGACCACCGCGCTTGTCGCGTGATGCGTCGTCACGTCGTCGACGCGGCCCTCGCCCATCACATAGACGACGCGGCCATCGCGCAGCGCCTCCTTGTATTCGGCGCCGGTTCTCATGCGCTGGCCCACAGATGAGAGAATTGCGTCGCGACGATGTCGCCATACCCAACATCCCGGTTGAGGATGCCGAGCGCGCGAGCGAAGCCGGTAAGCCTGACGATCGATTTCTCGCTGATCGCGGCGTCGTAATAGGGCAGGTCGCGCGCGACGATCCGCGCGATGAGCCCGGTCTCGCGCGGCGGAAAGCGCTTCGCGGCGGCTTGTGTCGCGCGGCCGGCATCGGCTTTGAGGTCGGCCTGGGCGTCGACCAGCGCGCGCAGCGCCGCCGCGGCGATCTCGGACGATTTGTCGATCAGCCGCTCGGTCGTCGCCAGCGCGCCAAACGTATAGTCGAAGCAGCCCGCCGGCCCGTCGCCGCGCCGCACGTCGAGCACGATATCGCCGATGCTTTCGCTGACGGCGATCTCGGTCGCCATGCCGTTGGCCCAGAACCCGTCGATCTTGCCGTCGGCGAGCGCCCGCGCCGCGGTCAGCCCGAAATTGGTCGACATGCCGAGCGCCCCCGGCACCGGCGCAATCTCGATGCCGTGTTGCCCCGGGTCGAACCCGGCATCGATCAACAGGCGGCGCAGCCCCATCTCGACCCAGGGCGCGGCGCCAATGCGCCGGCCCTTGAGCGCGGCGAGGTCGCCGCGCGCGATGCCGAGCTCGCGGCGCATCACCAGGAACCAGTACATGCCTTGCGCCAGCGCGCCCAGCAGCCGCACGCCGCGCCATTCGGGAAAGGCGGCGAGCGCGCCATGCGCCGCGCCGGCGACGAAATCGACCTCGCCGTCGCGCAGCGCCTCATAGGCGCGGTCGACCGGGAAGATCAGCTCGGCCTTGACTTCCAGCCCGTGGCGCGCGAAATGCCCGAGCTCGGCAGCAGCGAGCGCAGTGAAATACGAGTTCGAGATCAGATCGGGGATCGCGAGCTTCATGCGGCGCAGCCTATAGTCGGTGCGCACCGAAGGGAACGGGGTGCAATTACTGCGTCGTCCCGGCTTGCGCCGAGACGCCAATCGAAAGCGTCACTTCTTGAACGGGTGTCCCGGCAGGCCCGGCACCTTCACCCGCATCGTGTAGACCGAGGTGTGCGCGGTGAAGAACACGGTCTTCATGTCGGGCCCGCCAAAGGCGAGATTGGCCGGGACTTCCGGCGTCTTGAGCGTGCCGATATGGCTGCCGTCGGGCGCGAAGACCCAGGTGCCGCCGGGACCGGTGCACCACACGCGGCCCTCGACATCGACTTTCATTCCGTCCGGCACGCCGATCTTCTCGTCCGACGACATGTCGGCGAAGATGCCGCGGCGCACCATGTTGCCGGCGGAATCCATCTCGAGCCGGTGGATATAGGCTGCGTGCCGCGTATTGGCGACGTAGAGCACCCGCTCGTCGGGCGAGAAGGCGAGCCCGTTCGGGTACTCGAAATCGGCGACGTGGCGGTTCGAGCCGTCCGGCATGATGCGGTAGACTGCCGACGGGTCGAGCTCGCGCTGGCCGAGCGGGATGCGCAATCCGGGATTGGTGAAGTAGAGGCTGCCGTCCGACTTGCAGAGGACGTCGTTGGGGCGCGACAGGCGCTTCCCCTCGAACTTGTCCATCAGCACCTCGCTCGACGCGAATTTGCCGTCCGCCGGCCAGCGCGTGATGCGGCGGTTGCCGCCCTCGCATTGGATCAGCCGGCCCTGCGGATCGAAGGTGGTACCGTTGCCCTCGCCGGTGTTCTCGCGCAGCAGCTCCGCCGAGCCGCCGGGCTTGATGCGATAGAATTTCGACTCGCGGACATCGACAAAATACCAGAACCCGTCCGGGTGGTAGACCGGGCCTTCGGTAAAGGTGAAGCCGGTCGCCAGGCGCCGCACGTCACTCGATTCGAGAAGGTCGTCGACACCGGCCATGATTTGCCTCCCGTGCTGCAAGGGCGTTGGTGCGTCTTTCGAGGCTCCGCTTCGCTCCGCACCTCAGGATGAGGGAGATTTGCGGATGGCATTAAGAAAAATCCTCATCCTGAGGTGCTTTGCGAAGCAAAGCCTCGAAGGACGCAATTACCGTCGTGCAATCAGTGATAGTGCGCGAAGACGACCGGCGAGACGAAAGCCCAGTTTTCGAGGAACTCGGCCTTGTCGGGCTTGCGGCCGAGCGCCTCCATCGCGCCCAGGAGGCAGAACCAGTTGAGCACCTCGTGCTGCCCCGATTCCTCGATCTGGTCGGTCTTGTAGGCGTGCCATTTGGCGTAGTCGCCCGCTTCGAGCGCGTCGAACAGCGCGCGGTCGGCCGCGACGTCGGGCCAGAGTTGCCAGTTCTTCTCGGTGAGGAACGAGTGCGACCAACTCGACGACGCCATCAGCGCGACGCGCCACGGGCTCTCGGCCATGATCCGCGCGGTCGCCGCGCCCACCTCCATGCAGCGATGCGGGTTCGGTGACGGCGGGTCGAGGTCGCGGATGTCGTCCTTCATCGCCAGCGGCAGG
>DASZLY010000433.1:0-2118 GCA_035552135.1 Allostellaceae bacterium
GCGCCGCTGCGTCCCGCCGCCAGCGCCGCCGCCATGCCGGCCGGACCGCCGCCGACCACCAGCACGTCGCAATGCGCGTGGGTCTTGTCGGAGCGCGCGGGGTCGGGGGTACGCGGCGCGGCCCCGAGCCCTGCCATGCGCCGCAAAAACGGCTCCCACAAATGCCGCCACAGCGCCCGCGAGCGGAAGAAAACCTTGTAATAGAACCCTGCCGGGAAAAGCGGCGCGAGCCAGCCGACCGGGGCCGCGAGGTCGAGCCGCAGCCCCGGCCAGGCGTGCTGGCTCGACGCGGCGAGGCCGTCGACGAGCGCGATGTCGGTGGCGCGGCGGTTCGGCTCGCCATCGACCTCGACCAGCGCCGAAGGCTCCTCCATGCCGGCGGCAAAGACCCCGCGCGGCCGGTGAAACTTCCAGCTGCGCGCGACGAGGCGCACGCCGTTCGCCAGCAGCGCCGAGGCAAGCGTGTCGCCGGGATGGCCCTCATGAGCGCGCCCGTCGAAGCGAAAGCGCAGCGTGCGGCGACGATCGATCCGCCCGCCCGACGGCAGACGATAAGGCTGGGTCACGGATCGCCGCCGTGTGAACCGGCGGGCGGCGTCCCAAGGGGCGGCCGCTCGCCGATCTTATAGACTGCGATGATGCGGTGCGAGGCGGTGTCGCGCAGCAGGTTGAACCAGCGCCGGCAGCCCGCTTGGTGCACCCAACGCTCGGCGAAGACGCCCTTCGGGTTGTTGCGCATGTAGAGATAGTCGGCCCAGGCGGCGTCATCCGCCGTGGCCGGGTCGGCGCGCGCGACATGCGCCTCGCCGCCATAGCGGAACTCGACTTCGTCGCGCTCGCCGCACCACGGGCAGGGAATCAGGAGCATCCGGTCTCTTTCAATGCGCCACCGCCGCCGCGCCGTGTTCGTCGACCAGCGCGCCCGTCGTGAAGCGGTCGAGCGCGAACGGCGTGGCGAGTGGGTGCGGCGCATCGTTGGCGATGGTGTGGGCGAAAACATGGCCGGCGCCGGGGGTCGCCTTGAACCCGCCGGTGCCCCAGCCGCCGTTGAGATAGAGCCCGGCGACCGGCAGCTTGCCGATGATCGGCGAGGCGTCGGGCGACACGTCGACGATCCCCGCCCAGCTGCGCAGCATCTTGAGCCGCGAGAACACCGGAAACAGCTCCAAGGCCGCCGCCATCTGCGCCTCGATGATCGGGAATGACCCGCGCTGGGCATAGGAGTTGAAGGCGTCGATGCCTGCGCCCATCACCAGCTCGCCCTTGTCCGACTGGCTGACATAGACATGTACGGTGTTCGACATGACGACGCAGTCGAGCAGCGGCTTTACCGGCTCCGACACCAGCGCCTGCAGCGGGTGGCTTTGCAACGGCAGGCGCACCCCGGCCATCGCCGCCAGCACCGAATTGTGCCCGGCGGCGCAGATCGCGATCTTGTCGGCGAAGATCGTGCCGCGCGTCGTCTCGATCTCGCCGGCGCGCCCGCGACTCACGCGAATCGCCGTCACCTCGCAATTCTCGACGATGTCGACGCCGCGCGCGTCGGCGGCGCGGGCGAAGCCCCAGGCGACCGCGTCGTGCCGCGCGACGCCGCCGCGCCGTTGCAATGTCGCGCCGAGCACCGGATAGCGTGCGCCCGGGTCGATGCTGAGGATCGGGCAGAACGCCTTGACCGGCTGCGGCTCCAGCCATTCCGCGTCGCTGCCGTTGAGCCGGTTGGCGTTGACCCGGCGCACCCCCTCGCGCACATCCGCCAGCGTGTGCGCGAGGTTGAGGACGCCGCGCTGACTGAGCATGAGGTTGAAGTTGAGCTCGGCCGACAGCCCTTCCCACAACTTCAGCGAATGCTCGTAGATGCGGGCACTTTCGTCCCACAGATAGTTGGAGCGGATGATTGTCGTGTTGCGCCCGGTATTGCCGAGTCCGATCGGGCCTTTTTCGAGCACCGCGACATCGCGGATGCCGTGCTCCTTGGCTAGGTAATAGGCGGTGGCGAGGCCATGTCCGCCGCCGCCGATGATGACGATGTGGTAGCGCGGCTTCGGCGCCGGCTTGCGCCACAGCTTCTGCCAGCCGCGATGGCCGCCGAGCGCCTGCCGAATCAGCGACGCGAACGAG
>DASZLY010000434.1:0-8414 GCA_035552135.1 Allostellaceae bacterium
GCGCCACATCATGCTCGGTCGCGAAGGCCGCCAGCGTTTCGAGCGCGGCGAGACCCGGCGCGGCGCCGCGCTCGATCAGCAGATCGACCCCGCTGTCGCTGCGCGTCAGCATCAGTTCAGCCGTCCCGCCCGGCGTCGCGAGCGCCGGCGCGAGGCGGCGCAGTGGCGCGACGAGCGCGAACAGCGCCGGCTCCAGCACCGCGCATTCGGCGAGGTCGACGAGCTTGTGGCTGAACCGTTCGCGGAACCCGATCGCGGCTGGCGCCGCCGGATCGCGCGGCCGCACGAGGCCGAGCCGCGCCCGCCGCCGCGCCGGCGGCGGGCTGACGAGCGGCGCCACCGTGCCGGGGTCGAGCCCGGCGCGGCGCAGCGCGCCGCTCAGCGCGCCGAGCTTCACCGCGCGGTAAGACTCGCCGTCGAGATGCTGCAGCGCGCAGCCGCCGCAGGCGCCGAAATGCCGGCAGACCGGCTCGACCCGCCCGGCCCCGGAGGCCAGGCGCTCGACGACGCGGCCCTCATGCCCCTCCCCGCGCCGCGCCCCGAGCCGCGCACGCACCCGGTCGCCCGGCACGGTGAACGGCAGAAATACCGGTGCGCCGCGCCCTTGCGCGATCCCGTCGCCCTGCGCGCCGATCCTGTCGACGACGAGCTCGACCGGTTCGGACGTCGTTTCGGGCGGCCGCGCGGGGTTACGGGAGCGCTTCACAACACCGCCATAAAAGCTCGCTGCCCCAAAGGCGGAGGAGAGGGAGGTCTCGGCGGGCTATCCCGCCAGCGGCAGAGGCACGAGGAGGAAATAGCCGTTGACGGTCAGCACCATGGCGGCCGCCGCGAGCACCGCGCTGACCCCGAGCAGGGCTCCCGAGGCGGCGACGATCGACACCGAGCCCAGCACGATCGCGATCTGGAACAGCGCCGCGGCGAACTCGAAATTCGGATCCTGCTCGGCGGCGTGGTCGCGGATGTTGTCCCAGTCTTTCGCCTTGGCGAGCAGTTGTTGCCGCCCCTCGCCCGAGGCCGGATCGCTTTCGTAGCGCGCCGCGTTGCTGCGGTAGTGCTCGACGCGCTCGACGGCCTTGGCCTTGCCGGTGTCCGAGAGGCCGGGAAGTTGGTTCAATTCGAATTCCATCTGGTCGGCGGCGAGCTGATAAACCGTCGCGCGCAGATATTTCGCCTGGGCGAAGGCGTAGGTGTCCGAGGCGTGGATATTGGCGCTCAGCATCTCCTTGGTGACGTGCCCGCCGCCGAGCGAGGCGATCGCCAAGAGCATCGCCACGACACCGACATAGATCGCCGCCCAGCGGCGGAACGCATCGTCGCCATGCGCATGCGGGTGGTGGTGCTCGTGCACCCCTTCGGGAATTTCGGCCTGCTCAACCATGCGGCATCTCCGCCGGCGCGGCGTCGTCGATGACCAGCTGCACGGCGTCGCCGCCGCGCCAGCTGTCGCGCCGCAAATGGCCGGCGAGGTGCAGCGCGCGGCCTTTGGCCTCGGCGATCAGCCGGCCGACCGGGGTGTCGGCGGCGCGGAACGCGATTGCGCCGAGGCCGCCATTCGCCGTGCCGACCGCGTCCGCGACGCGCAGACGCAAATGCCCGCTACCGACCGCCTCGACATAATTCGCGCGCACCATCGGGAATGCGAAGCGCGGCTCGGGATTGGCTGAGCCGAACGGGGCCAGCGCGTCGAGTTGCGCCACGAGCCCGGCTTGCGCCGCCGCGGCCGAGAGCGCCGCGTCGATCGCCAGCTCGGGCACCAGCGCCGCGCGGTCGAGCCCGTCATTAAGCCGCCCGGCAAGAAATTCCTGCAGCTCGATCAGCCGGTCGGCGGCGACCGTGAACCCCGCCGCCATCGCGTGCCCGCCGCCATTGACCAGCAGCCCCGCCTGGCGCGCGGCGATCACCGCCGAGCCGAGCGCCAGTCCCGGCACCGAGCGGCCCGACCCCCGGCCGATACCCTCGGCCAGCGCGACGACGACGGCCGGGCGCTCGTAGCGCTCGCGCAACCGCGCCGCGACGATGCCGATGACGCCGGGGTGCCAGCCCTCCGCCGCGGCAAACACCAGCACCGGCGAGTCGGCATTCTGCCGCTCGACCAGCTCGATCGCCGCCGCCAGCGTCTGCGCCTCGATCTCGCGGCGCTCCTTGTTGTAGGCGTCGAGATGCTGTGCCCATTCGGCGGCGCGCGCCGGATCGTCGGTCGACAGCAGGCGCGCGCCGAGATCGGCGGCTCCGACCCGGCCCCCGGCATTCACCCGCGGCCCCAGCACAAAACCGAGCTGATAGGCGTCGATCGGCTCGCTTCGTCCGTTCGCTGCGCCGAGCGCCGCCAGCGCCACCATGCCGGGATTGGCGCCGCGCCGTGCCACCTTGATCCCCTGCGCTACCAGCGCGCGGTTGAGCCCGGTCAGCGGCACCACATCGCAGACCGTGCCGAGCGCGACGAGGTCGAGCCATTGCATCAGATCCGGCTCCGGCCGGTCGTGGTACCAGCCGGCATCGCGCAGCGCCCGGTTGGCGGCGACCGCGAGCAGGAACGCCACCCCCACCGCCGCGAGCTGCCCGTGTGCGCTCGCCTCGTCGAGCCGGTTGGGATTGACCACCGCGATCGCGCTTGGCAGCAGCGGCTCGGCGACATGATGATCGATGACGATGAGGTCGAGCCCGGCGGTCCGCGCCGCTTCCAGCGCTTCGTGTGCGGTGGTGCCGCAATCGACCGTGACGACGAGGCCCACGCCGTCTTCTTTGAGGCGCAACAGGGCGGCCGTGTTGGGGCCGTAGCCCTCGCGCATCCGGTCTGGCACGTAAAGCCCGCCCGCCGCACCGACTGCCGCGAGAAAACGCAGCAGCAATGCCGCCGAGGTCGCGCCGTCGACATCGTAATCACCGTAGACGACGATCTTCTCGCGCGCCCGGATCGCGGCAACGACACGCTCGACCGCGCGGTCCATATCCTTCAGATGCGCCGGATCGGGCAGTTGGTCGCGCAGCCGCGGGTTGAGGAATCGCGCCGCCTCGGCGAGGCCGACGCCGCGCTGGCTCAACAGCCGCGCGAGGATTTCCGGCACCGCGAGTTGTGTCGCGATTGCCGCCGCCATGCCGTCATCGGCGGTTCCGCGCAGCCTCCAGCGCCGGCCGCTTGCCGACCGCTCGACCCCGAGAAACGCCGTCTGGTCATCGTCCAAGCTCCGGCCCCCGCCTCTACGCGACGCGCGAATTTAGGACCGGCGCCTCCCACTTGTCGTCATCCCCGGGCGCGACCCGGGAATACCGGCGGAGTCGATGGAGATGGCTAGGTCAAGCCCGGCCAAGACGTGCTCGATAATGACGCCGCGCAGCGAATCGGCTCAGCGCGAGAACCGCGCGAAGCTCTCCTTGCGGCTGAGGTCGTGCTTGGCTTCGATGTACCGCACGGTACCGGTGCGCGAGCGCATCACCACCGAATGCGTCATCGCGCCGCCGGCAAAGCGCCGCACGCCCTTCAGCATCGTGCCGTTGGTGACACCGGTCGCGGCGAACATCACGTCGCCATGCGCGAGGTCGAGGAGGTCGTAGACGCGGTCGAGATCGGTGATCCCGAGCCGATGCGCACGCCCGCGCTCGTCGTCGTTGCGGAAGAGGAGCTTCCCTTGCATCTGCCCGCCGATGCAGCGCAGCGCCGCCGCCGCCAGCACGCCCTCCGGCGCACCGCCCGAGCCCATGTAGATGTCGATCCCGGTCTCCGGGTCGGAGGTCGCCATGACGGCGCTCACATCGCCGTCGCCGATCAGCATGATCCGGGCGCCGGCCGCGCGCACCTTGGCGATCAACTCCTGGTGGCGCGGTCGGTCGAGGATGCAGACGACGAGGTCGGCGATCTCGATCTTCTTGGCCTGCGCCAGATTCTTGAGATTCTCGCTCGGCTCGGCGTTGATGTTCACAATGCCGCCGGGCAGACCGCCGCCGACTGCGATCTTCTCCATGTAGACATCGGGCGCGTTGAGAAAACCGCCATCGTCGGCCATCGCCAGCACCGCCAGCGCGTTGTTGCCGCCCTTGGCGGTGATCGTCGTGCCTTCCAGCGGGTCGAGCGCGATATCGATCTTGGGGCCCTGCCCGGTGCCGACCTTCTCACCGATATAGAGCATCGGCGCCTCGTCGCGCTCGCCCTCGCCGATCACCACGGTGCCGTCGATCGTCAAGCCGTTAAGCGCCTGGCGCATCGCATCGACCGCGGCCTGGTCGGCCGCCTTCTCGTCACCCCTTCCCATCAGTCGCGAGGCGCTGAGCGCGGCGACCTCACTGACGCGAACCGCTTCGAGCGCGAGATTGCGGTCCATTCTCGGCGTTTCGTCGGACACGGGCTCCTCCCACGTATTTTTGATCAGAAATCCTCGATGCGGATCATATGCGGCGGTTCGACCACGCTGGCGAGCCGGCCGATCTGCGCCAGCGCACTCTGCATCGCCGCCTCGACCGTGGCGTGGGTGGTCAGCACCACCGGCACTGCCTCGCTCGGCGAGCGGCCGCGCTGGATCATCGATTCGAGCGACACGCGCTGGTCGCGCAGCGCCGCCGCGACATCGGCGATGACGCCCGGCTGATCCTGCACCATCAGGCGAATGTAATACGCACCCTCGTGCCGCTCCATCGCCGCGCCCGGGATGCGCGCAAGCGCGCCGGTCGGCACGCCGAACGGCGCGACGCGGCGCCCGGTGGCGATGTCGACGAGGTCGGCGACCACGGCCGAGGCGGTCGGGCCTGCGCCGGCGCCGCGCCCTTCGAGCATCAGCTGGCCGACAAAATCGCCCTCGGCGACGATGCCGTTGAACACGCCCTCGACCGCGGCGATCGGCGTTGCCCGCCGCACCATGCACGGGTGGACGCGCTGCTCGAGCCCGTGATCGGTCATCCGCGCGATGCCCAGGAGCTTGATGCGGTAGCCCAACTCCTCGGCGAACTCGATGTCGAGCCGCGAGACGTGGCGGATGCCCTCGCAATAGACGCCGGCGAGGTCGACCGGCCGGCCGAACGCGACGCTCGCCAGGATCGCCAGCTTGTGCGAGGCATCGACGCCGTCGATGTCGAAGCCCGGATCGGCCTCGGCATAGCCGAGCTGCTGCGCCTCCGCGAGCACTTCGGCGAAGTCGCGGCCGCTCTCGCGCATTGTCGTCAGGATATAGTTGGTCGTGCCGTTGAGGATGCCGTAGACGCGGCTCACGCGGTTGCCGGCCAGCCCTTCACGCAGCGTCTTGATGATGGGAATGCCGCCCGCGACCGCCGCCTCGAAGGCAAGCGCGACGCCGGCCGCCTCGGCAGCCGCGGCGAGCGCGGTGCCGTGCTCGGCCATCAGCGCCTTGTTGGCGGTAACGACGTGCTTCCTGTGCGCGAGTGCGGTCTCGACGACGCGTCGGCCGATACCGTCGGCGCCGCCGATCAGCTCGGCGACGACATCGATTTCCGGGTCGGCCGCCATCGCCGCGGCGTCGTCGTACCAGCGCGCGCCCGACAGATCGGCGCCGCGGTCGCGCCCGCGCTCGCGCGCCGACACGGCGGCGACGGCGTGCGGCCGGCCGGCGCGCGTCGCCAGCGCCTCGGCCTGGCGCTGCAGCAACTGCACGGTGCCGGCGCCGACCGTGCCAAGCCCGGCGATGGCGATTTTCAGCGGCGCTGTCAAACCCGTCCTCCGACCGCCATTACGGCATTAGCTGGACCTCGATCCGGCCGACCGGCGCGGCCGCGGTCGACGGCGAGGCCTCGGTCTGGATCTGCTTCGCCGGAATGCCTTCCCCGGCCAGCGCGCTGGCGACGATCTGCGCGCGGTCGAGCGCCGAGCGGAACGCATTGAGCTGCTCGGCGCCGCCGGTCGCCGCGGCCGCGTAGGAGACGACGCGCACCGTGCGCGGCCGCTGCTTGTACTGCGTGACGATATCGGCGAGATGCGGCTTCATGTCGGCGGCAAGCGCCATCGAGCCTGGCGGCACCTCGACCGAGGCCACCGTGATCAGCGCCGGCGGCAACCTTGGCGCGGGCCGCGCCGCAACCTCGGGCGGTACTTGCGGCGGCGGCAGCGCCGCCGGCGGCGGCGAAGGTTGCGGATTGGCCGACGCTATCGCCGCGGGCGCCAGCTCCGACGTCCCCGGCTTCGGCATGGCCGAGGGCTGGCCCCGCGCCGGCGCCGGACGCGACGCCTCGATCAGCGGCGGGTTGGCAATGCTCGGCGACCGTACCGGCGAAGTCGGCGGCTGCGGCGGCGCCGGCTCTTCCAGCCCGCGAAGCGGCGGCAGCGGCGTCTGCGGCGGCGGCACCGGCTGCGGCAAGGCCGCGAGTTCGGGTGCCTGGAGCCCGGGCGGGATCGCCGGCGGCGGCGGCACCGGGCCGGGCGCCGGCGTGCCGCCGTTCGCCTGGGTCGCGCTGCGCTCGCCGGTAAGGCTAGTGGTCAGCGTCTGCCGCTCGGCGACGGTCGTGGCGATGATCGGCGGCTCCGGCACGCTCGCCAAGTTCGGGTAGGCGCCGGTCTCGGCCTTGTCGAGATTGGCGGTATAGGGCGCGGTCGCCGGGTCGGGATCGTTCTTGTTCATCCCCGACACCGAGCGGTAAGCCTCGATCGGCCCGCTGCAGCCGACAACTCCGGCGGCGAGCAACAGCATGCCGAGCCACGCGGCCCCTCCGCCGCTGCGATGGCGGGCTCTCCCCAATGCCATAAGCCAGACCTCAACCCGGCGCCCGCGCCTCGCGCCGCCGTCACGATCGGGCACGGCGGCAAGCGGTCGGCGGCTTCACATTCCCTTTGCTGGTGTATTAGATCGCGGCCCGCGCGTCACTACATTTGATCCCTCACATTTGATCCCGCGCCCGCCACGTCGACGGCGCCGCAGCAATGAGGAAACGCGATGAACGATGCCCCGGCGAGCAAGGTGGCCGGCACCACCGGCGGCACAGCCGTCCCCGGCGCGGCGCCCGGCGACGCCGAGCTGGCGCACCGCCTGGCCGAGATCGCCGAGCGCAGCCAGCGTCTCATCGCCGAATTCCTCGGCCGCCAGGCGAATGACGAGAACCATCCCGGCATGGCCGATCCGAGGGCGATCGGCGCCGCGTTTTTTGAGCTGACGGCGCGGATGATGGCCGATCCGGGCCGGCTCATCGCGGCGCAGATGGCGCTGTGGAACGACTATCTGACGCTGTGGCAGCGCACCGCCGAGCGGCTGACGGGCCAGCCGGCCGAGCCGATCGCCGCCCCCGCTGCCGACGACCGCCGCTTTCGCGACCGCGCGTGGAGCGACAACGCGATCTTCGACTACATCAAGCAGAGCTATCTGTTGACCGCACGGTTCATCCAGGGCGCGGTCAAGGAAGTCGGCGGGCTCGACGACCATGCCGGGCGCAAGATCGACTTCTATACCCGGCAATTCGTCGATGCGATGGCGCCGTCGAATTATGTGCTGACCAATCCCGAAGTGCTGCGCGCGACGGCGGAGAGCGGCGGCGAGAACCTGCTCAACGGCCTCGGCAACCTGCTCGACGATCTGGAGCGCGGCAAGGGCCGGCTGGCGATCAGCATGACCGACATGGCGGCGTTCGAGATCGGCGGCAATGTCGCGACGACGCCGGGCAAAGTCGTCTACCAGAACGAGCTGATCCAGCTCATTCAGTATGCCCCAGCCACCGAAACCGTGCACCGCCGGCCGCTGCTCATCATCCCGCCCTGGATCAACAAGTTCTATATCCTCGATCTGCGGCCGGAAAATTCCTTCATCCGCTGGGCGGTCGGCCAGGGCCATACCGTGTTCGTGATCTCCTGGGTCAATCCGGATCAACGGCTTAGCGAAAAAAGTTTCGAGGATTACATGAAGGAAGGGCCGCTCGCCGCGCTCGACGCGATGGCGGCCGCGACCGGCGAGAGCGAGGCCAACGTCATCGGCTATTGCCTCGGCGGCACGCTGCTATCGGCGACGCTCGCCTATATGACGCAAAAGCGCGACCGGCGGGTCAAAAGCGCGACCTTCTTTGTCACCATGGTCGATTTCGCCGAAGCGGGCGATCTCTCGGTCTTTATCGACGAGGAGCAGATCACCGCGCTCGAAGGCCGCATGGAGAAGCACGGCTATCTCGAAGCGCGCGACATGCACACGACCTTCAACATGCTGCGCGCCAACGATCTCATCTGGTCGTTCGTCGTCAATAACTACCTGCTCGGCAAACACCCGCTGCCCTTCGACCTCTTGTACTGGAACGCCGATTCGACGCGCATGCCGGCGGCGATGCAAAGCTTCTATCTGCGCCGGATGTACCAGGAGAACCTGCTTGCCAAGCCCGGCGGGATCACGCTCGACGGGGTCAAGATCGATCTGCGCAAGGTCAAGACCCCGGCCTTCATCCTGTCGACGCGCGAAGACCACATCGCGCCGTGGCGCTCGACCTATGCCGCGACGCAG
>DASZLY010000435.1:0-2157 GCA_035552135.1 Allostellaceae bacterium
TCGAGCCGTAGCCCACCTTTTCCTTGAGCACGGCAATGCAATAGCGCCGCCGCTCGGCCGGGTCGTTGCACAGCGAATAGTCGCGCAGCAGCCCCGGCGCGACGCGGATCGCGATATGCGCCCCCGCGGTAAAGCGCGGCAAGTCGCGCTCATTGGGGTCGGTCAGCTCGAAACCGAGCACCTCGTCGGCGAGATAGGTGATCGAGCGGATGCGCAGCTGCATGCAGCCGTTATCGCGCGAATAGGCGCCGCCGCGCCACTCATAAAGGCTCGGCGGCGATGCCCATCGCCGATGCAGCGACAAGAAGCCGGTGATCGTAGCTCGCGAGCGTGACGCCGTGCCCGCGTCGGCGCAGGAAGCCCATCGTTGCAAGATGGAGGGTATCGAGAGTCTTTGGCGACCGCGGAAGTGGGTCTAACGCCCGAGCGAGAACGTTGCCGCTCAATTCGACGAACCGCACGCGGGCCAAAAGCAGACGCGCGTCCTCTTGGTGCAGATCGCCGAGGTTTCGCGCATGAATCCGATTCCACACTTCGTAGAGAAGCAGGCGGCTGGATGTCAGCGGGAGAGTCCAGAAGCTGTCCGCGGGCTCGGTCGCTTCGGACAAGACGCGTGCGAGAAGCACGGACGAATCGAGATAGATCACCGGTCTTCCCGGTCTTCCTCGATCTCCCGCATCAGGTCTTCGAATTTCACGAGGGGCGCGCGCCGCGGCGGCAATGGGCCGTGCGGCGCTTTCGCGGGGGTTAGCCAGCCTTCGCGGACGCCTTGAGCGACGAACGCGTCGTCCGAAAGCGGCCGCTTCGGGTGCGGCGGCACAAGTTCGGCGACGACGCGGTTGCGGTCGGTGACGACGACCGTCTCGCCGGCCGCGGCGATGCGGACGTATTCGCTGAGCTTGTTCTTGAGGACTTTGAGGCCGACGGTGCGCATTCCGATAAAGTAGCCTCTAGAGACTACTTTATCAACGTTAGCTCCTCAGCGTTCCGCCGGTCGCCTTCTCCACCGCGCCGATGAGCCGGACGGAGAACGCCTCGATCTCGGCGTCGGTCAGGGTGGCGTCCTGCGGCTGCAAGGTCACCGCGATGGCGAACGACTTCTTGTCCGCCGGCAGGCCCTTGCCCTCATACACGTCGAACAGGCGGATGTCGGCGACAAGCTTGCGGTCGACGCCACGCGCCGCGCGGAGCAGCGCTTCGGCCGGCACGTCGCGATCGACAATAAACGCGAAATCGCGCTCGACCGGCTGGAACACCGACAGCTTCAGCGGCGAGCGCGCCCGGCTCCCGCGCGGCAGCGCGACGGCGTCGATAAACACCTCGAACGCGGCAACTGGCGGCTTGGTATCGAAAGCGTCGAGCAGCTCGGGATGCAGCTCGCCGAAATGGCCGAGCACGACCGGCCCGAGGCGCAGCACGCCGGCCCGGCCCGGGTGGAACCAGGCCGGCGGCTCGCCCGAGACCTGGATATTGTCGATCGGCGCCCCGGCGGCGGCGAGCGCGGCCAGTGCATCCTCCTTGGCGGCGAACAGATCGGCGTCGCCCGGCTTCACGCGCCAGTCGCGCGGGCCAAGCCGCCCGGCACGCAGACCGCCGGCGACATTCGCCTGGCCTTCAGGGGTGTCATCACGATAGGCCGGGCCGACCTCGTAGAGCGCGATGTCGGCGAAGCCGCGATCGGCGTTGCGCCGCACTGCGTCGAGAAGATTGGGCAGCACCGAGGGGCGCATCTGGTCGAGATCGGCGCTGATCGGGTTGACCAGCCGCAATTCCGGTTGGCCGCCGCCGAAACGCGCGGCTGCCGCCGCCGCGAGAAACGAGAATGTCACCGCCTCGGTGAGGCCGCGCGCCGCCAGCGTGCGGCGCACCAGCTCAGCGCGCCGCCGGCGCGGCTCGATCGCGGGGCGCGAGATCACCGTCTCGCGCGGCAGCGGCACCGGGGTGATCTCGTCGAATCCCTTGACCCGCAGCACCTCCTCGACGAGATCGGCTTCGCCGACAATGTCGCCACGCCACGACGGCGCGGTCACGCGCAGCGCATCTGACGCAGGCTCGACCGCGAAACCTAAATCTTCGAGGATTTTCGTTGAATCTGCCGGCGGCACGGCGAGCCCGCCGAGCTCGGCCGGACGATTGTCGCGCAGCATGTACGTGCGC
>DASZLY010000436.1:0-2908 GCA_035552135.1 Allostellaceae bacterium
GGTCGCCGGGTTCGCCGGCGCGCTCTATGGCATTTTCAGCCGCGGCGTCTTTGCCGACTATGTGTTCTGGTCGAAATCCGCCGAGGTCATGATCATGACAATCCTCGGCGGCATGGATTATTTCTGGGGCCCGCCGATCGGTGCGCTGACGCTCGTCTGGCTCAACCAGGAGATCACCGACTACACCGAGTACTGGCCGTTCGTGCTCGGCACGATCCTCCTGGTGCTGCTGTTCGGCTTTCCGGGCGGCATTCTCGGCGGGATCGACGCGCTGTGGACCCGGGTGAAGGGCATGCGCCGTGCTTGAGGTGAGCGGGCTGTCAAAATCGTTTGGCGGGTTCCGCGCGGTCTCCGATGTCACCCTGACCGTTGCGACCGGCCAGATCGCCGCGGTGATCGGCCCCAACGGCGCCGGCAAGTCGACCCTCTTCAACCTCATCACCGGCCATTTGCGGCCCGACACCGGCTCGGTAAAGCTCGACGAGCGCGACATCACCGGCGCGGCGCCGCACCGCATCTGCCGCATGGGGATCGGGCGCTCGTTCCAGCGTACCAACATTTTCGCGCGGCTGACCGTGTTCGAGAATTTGCAGGCGGCCTTCCTCGTCCATAACGGCCGCGGCGGCAATTTCTGGTCGCGCTCCGAGACGCTCTACCGCGACGAGACCGCGACGCTGCTCGCCTCGATCGGGCTGGCCGACCAGCGCGACACGGTCGCCGGCACGCTGAGCTACGGCAACCAGAAGCAGCTCGAACTCGGCCTCGCGCTCGCCAGCGACCCGGCGATGCTGCTGCTCGACGAGCCGACCGCCGGCATGTCGGCGGGCGAGACGCACGAGACGATCCGCCTCATCGAGAAGATCGCCAGCGAACGCTCGCTGACGCTGCTCTTCACCGAGCACGACATGGACGTGGTGTTCCAGATCGCGCAGAAGATCGCGGTGCTGCATCAGGGCCGGGTGATCGCCGAGGGCGCCCCCGCCGACGTCCGCGCCGATCCCGAGGTGCGGCGCATCTATCTGGGCGAGCACTAGTCCTATGTCATTGCGCGCGCAGCGAAGCAATCTCCGGCAAGGAGCGCACCCGGCACGAGGTTGCCGCGTCGCCCTGACGGGTTCCTCGCAATGACAGAACCCCTCCTCACCGTCGACAACATCCACACCGCCTATGGCCTCAGCCGGGTGCTGTTCGGCATCTCGCTCGACATCAAGCCCGGCGAATGCGTCTGCCTCCTGGGTCGCAACGGCGTCGGCAAGACGACGACGATGCGCTCGGTGATGGGGCTGACCCCGCCGGCGAGCGGCCGGGTGCTATGGAAAGGGCAGGACATCACCGGCTGGACGCCGCATCGCGTCGCCCGCGCCGGGATCGGCTTTGTCCCCGAAGATCGCCGCATCTTTGCCGAGCTCACCGTATGGGAGAACCTCGACGTCGCCGGGCGCGCCGGCCGGCGGCGCGGGCATTGGACCTTCGAGACGGTCTACGAGCTCTTCCCCAAGCTCGAAGAGCTGCGCAACCGCCAGGGCGGCTTCCTGTCGGGTGGCGAGCAGCAGATGCTGACCATCGGCCGCACGCTGATGGGCAACCCGGAATTGCTGCTGCTCGACGAGCCGTCTGAGGGGCTCGCGCCGCTGGTGGTCGAGATGCTGCGCGAGAAGGTCGGCGAGCTGCGCGACCAGGGCCTCACCATCCTCCTCGCCGAGCAGGGGGTCGAGTTCTCGCTGGCCTTGGCCGACCGTGTCTACGTGCTCGAAAAAGGCGCGGTGCGCCATGCTGGCCCCGCCGCCGAGCTGCGCGACAACCCCGAACTGCGCGAAAAGCTGCTGGCGCTATAGCGCGATCGCGACCCAATCGCCGTTCGCCGCGAGCCGCGTCCCGCTCGCGGCGGCGCGGCCGGTGAGGCGGGCGAGCGCCGCGCCCTCGTCGGCCAGCGCGCACAGCACCGTCTCATTGGCGTCGTTGTGGCGCACGAAGCGGAATTCCGCGCCGTTCACCGCGCCGCGCCCGGCTTCGACCCGCGCCAGCATGCCGATCCAGTCGCCGTGGCGGCGGCCGCCATGCCCGGTATGGAACGAGAAGCTGCCGAGCCCGTAGAAGATCGGCTTGCCCTTATAGGCCTCCACCGGCAGCGAATAATGCGGCCCGTGGCCGATGACGATATCGGCGCCGGCATCGACCGCCGCATGGGCGATCTCCCGCATATAGTCGAGCACCTCTTCGCCGAGCCCCCAATGGCACGAGGCGACGACGAGGTCGGCCTTCTGCCGCAGCGCCGCGATATCCTCGGCGAAGGCGGCGAGATAGGCGCGGTCGGGCCAGGTGACGACGATCGGCGGAATGCCCGGCCGGTTCATCGGCGGGATTTCCGGCCGCGTCTTGTGCGCCGGCACCTGGTACGCGGTATGGGCGCGCAGCGCGGCGATGCCGGGGCTTTTTGTGCCCGCCTCGTGATTGGTCGGCCAATACACCGCGCTGCGCTGCAGATAGCCGATGCGCAGCCCGCCGGCTTCGACGATCGCCGGCGCACGCGCCGCCGCGAGATGCTCGCCGGCGCCGGTATGGGCGATGCCGAGCCGGTCGAGCCGGGCGATCGAGCCGAGGATCGCCGCGCCGCCGTAATTGACGTTGTTCGCGAGGCCGACCGCGCCGAACCCGCCGAGCCGCAGCGCCTCGCCGGCAGTCGCCGGGTCGGCGAAAAACCCCTCCTGCTCGACGCTGTGCCCGTCGGGCGGATGGTAGAGCAGGCATTCGAGATTGCCGAAAATCGCATCAGCGGCGGCAAACGTCTCGCCCACCCGGCGGAACGGCACCGCCGGGTCGTCGACATTCATCAGATTGACATCGCCGACGAGGATCAGCGTGGGCATCGGCATCTCCTTCCTCTGTCATTCCGGGGCGGCGGCCAGCA
>DASZLY010000437.1:0-5719 GCA_035552135.1 Allostellaceae bacterium
GCCGAATTTCGAGGTGATGACGCCGAGGACGATGCGCAGCTTGCCTTTCGGCACGAAGCGCAGCGGCGCGAAATCGCCCGAGCGCGCGTCGTCGTATTCGAGGAAGAAGCCGTCGATCTTCACCTCGTTGAACATCGCCTCGGCCACCGGCTCGTAGCCGCCTTCGGCATGGCCGCGGCTCAGCGAGTTGCCGCGGCAGAGATGGACGGTGATCTTCATGTCGGCGGGGCGATCCTTGATCGCGTCGTTGATCAGCCGCGCATAGAGATGGGGAAGTTGATCCGGATCCTCGCCGAGCGAGCGCACGCGCTCGCGCATGCGCGTGTCGCAGAGATAGGCGAGGTTGGTGTCGTCGAGTTGGACATAGCGGCAGCCGGCGGCGGCAAGATCCATGATCTCGGCGCGATAGACGGCGATCGCGTCGGCGAAGAACTGTTCCATCTCGGGATAGGCGGTCTTGTCGACGCCGCCGCGGCCGCCGCGGAAATGCAGCATCGAGAGCGACGGGATCATCACCTTCGGCGTGCGCGTGGTGACCGATTTGAGGAACTCGAAGCTTTTCCTCTGGATGCCGCCTTTCGGCCAGCCGAGCTTGCCGGTGACGACCGGCGTCGGCGGCTGCCAATCGCGCACGACGCCGCCGATCGGCGTCGATTCCTGCGGCGCTGAGGCGGACGAGGAGCGCTGCTCCACATTATCGATCGCAGTGAGAAAATCGCCCGACCACGAGGTGCGGCGGAAATCGCCGTCGGTGATGGCCTGGATGCCGGTCGCTTCCTGTTTCTTCACCGCCTCGCGGATGAAGCGATCCTCGATCTCGGTCAGCGCGCCGGCGCTGATCTCGCCCTTGGCGTGCTGCTCGCGCGCGGCTTTAAGTGCCGGCGGCCGGAGCAAAGAGCCGACCTGGTCGGCGCGAAATGGCGCATGATCGGGCATGTTTTTCCTCCAACATTTTTATTCGTCATCCCCGCGAAAGCAGGGATCCAGAGATGCTAGCTGGATTCCCGCTTTCGCGGGAATGACAAATAAAAGAATTTACTTGCCCAACTTAAGAGGTGGGCGGCGCGGTCTCGACGTAGCGGCGCTCACCCGTGTCGGCTTTGTAATAGACCTGGACCCAGCGGTCGGTGCCGGGATCGCGGAAGCGCTCGTTGGTCGCGGTCCAATCGGGGCCGGATGGCGGGGCCGGCATGACGGCCTTGTAGCGAACGCGCTCGAAGATCGTGCCGATCAACGTGACGACGCCGACCGCGGCGAGCCAGCCCGTGACCGGCCCCGGTGCCCGCGCGACCCATGCGACGATAGCTGCGGCGACGAGGACGAGCCCCAGCGTCAGGGCGAGGCGCGAGAGAAACGGCCGGTTCACGGGCGCAGCGGCTCGACCACCACGGCAGTGCCGTAGGCGACGATCTCGCTCATGGTCTGGCCGATTTCGGAGCTGTCGAAGCGCATCATCGCGACAGCGTTCGCGCCCATCGCCGTCGCGTTCTCGACCATGCGGTCGATGGCGTGGCGGCGCGCCTCCTCGATCATCACCGTGTATTCCGTGATCTCGCCGCCGACCAGCGAGCGCAAGCCCGCCGCGATATTGCCGCCGAGGCCGCGGCTGCGCACCACGACACCGAAGCAGGTGCCTTTGGTTTCGACGGTGCGATATCCGGCAATGTTCTCGGTCGTCGAGACCAGCATGTTCGCCCCCTCCATGATCGGATACGATCATCATACCGTCATCCCCGCGAAAGCGGGGATCCATGCAACAGCGAAATGGATTCCCGCTTTCGCGGCAAATGACGAAAAAAGAGTGCGAGGCCTGTCGCTACTCCGCCGCGGCGATCTTGGCGGTGCGCTTGAATTCGTCGACGTTTTCGAGGTCGACCGACACGAGCTGCGACACGCCTTGCTCGGCCATGGTCACGCCGAAGAGGCGGTGGACGCGCGACATCGTCAGGCGGTGGTGGGTGATGACGAGGAAGCGCGTCTGCGCGGTCTCGGCAATCTCCTCGACCAGGCGGCAGAAGCGGTCGACATTGGCGTCGTCGAGCGGGGCGTCCACCTCGTCCAGCACGCAGATCGGCGCCGGGTTGGTGAGGAACACCGCGAAAATCAGCGCCAGCGCGGTCAGCGCCTGCTCGCCGCCCGAGAGCAGCGACAGGGTCTGCAGCTTCTTGCCGGGCGGGCTGGCGTAGATTTCAAGACCGGCATCGAGCGGATCGCTGCCGCCGCCGCCGCCTTCACCGTCGTCGCCTTCGCTCGTCTCTTTCTCGGGGCGATCGAGCTTCAGGTAAGCGCGGCCGCCGCCGAAGAGGCGGGTGAACAGCCGCGAGAAGTGCTCGTTCACCGTCGTGAAGGCGGCGAGGAGACGCTCGCGGCCTTCGCGATTGAGCGCGGCGATCCCTTGGCGCAGCCGCGCTATCGCGCCGATCAGATCTTCGCGCTCGTTCTGGAGGCCGAGGAGACGCTGTTCGATCTCGTTCGCTTCGCTTTCGGCGACGAGATTGACCGGCCCCATATTGTCGCGCTCGCGCGTCAGCCGCTCGAAGCGCGCTTGCGCGTCCTCGGGCGAGGGCAATTCTTCGTCGGCCGGGATCTCGACCGTGGCGAGGATCGATTCCGGCGGGCAGGAAAGCCGCTCGCCGATATGTGCCATCAACGCGTTCTGGGTTTCCTGCGCCTGATCGCGCGTGCCTTCGCAGCGCACGCGCTCCTCGCGCGCCGTGCCGAGCGCGGCATCCGCCGCTTTCGCGGCTTTCTCGGCGTCGTTCAGCCTTGTCTCGCCGACGGCGAGCGCATCGGCGGCTTCGTTACGCCGCGTCGTCGATTCCGCGATCGTCTCGGCGAGGCGCGCGCGCCGCTCGGCGAGCTCGGCCGGCTTGCGCTCGAGCTCGGCGAGCTCGGCGGCGAGATCGTCGCGCCGCTGCAGGAAGGCCGCGTGCTGCCGCTCGGCGGCTTCGGCGCGGTTCTGCCACGAGGCGAATTCGTTGGCGATGGCGGCAATGCGCGCGCGGCGCGCCGCGGCTTCGCGCGACAGGCGTTCGTGCTCGGCCTGGTGCTGAACGTGAACCGCACGTCGCTCGGTCAGCTGCTCGCGGGTCGCGGTGGCGGCATCGCGGGCGAGCGCTGGATCGGGCTGCGCGGTCAGCGCTTCTTGCGCCGTGCGGGCGCCGTCTTCGGCTTCGGCGAGATCGTGCGCCAAGCGCTGCGCCGTATCGTTCAGCGCTTCGAGGCGTGACAGGACGCCGGCGGCCTTGCGCGCCAACTCGGTTTCGCGATCGCGGTTGATGGCGAGGGAGCTCAGCGCCTCGCGCGCGGCTTCGCGCGCCGCGCGCTCGTCATCGACGAGACGGCGGACGCCGGCTTGCGCCTCATCGAGCACCGCGACGGCATGGCCCAATTCGCGCTCGGCATCGGTCAAGAGCGTGTCGATCTCGGCGATCCGATTGCGCTGACGCAGACGTTGCGCGGCGGCGGTCGGTGTGCCGGCGCTGCGGCGGAAACCGTCCCAGCGCCACAGCCCGCCTTCGCGGCTGACGAGACGCTGGCCGGGCTTCAGCCATTCCTGCAAGCGCTCGCCGGCGTCGCGATCGGCGACGACGCCGATCTGCGCGAGGCGGCGGGTCAGCGCCGGCGGCGCGGTGACGAAAGACGACAGCGGCAGGGCGTCGCCGGGCAGGGTTTGCGGATCGGCGTAATCCGGCAGCCCGAACCAATGCGCCGGCGAAGTCGCATCGATCGGCGCGGTCAAATCTTCGCCAAGCGCGGCGCCGAGCGCCGCTTCGTAGCCGCTCTCGACCGTAACGGCGTCGAGCACCGGCGCGTAGCGCTTGTCGACCATCGCCGCGAGCAGCTCGATCAGCGCGCTGCGCTCGGTCGTGAGCTTGGCGCGATGGGCTTCGGCGGCGTTCTTCGGCCCGCGAGCAGCGTTCTCGGCTTCTTGCGCGCGGCGCAGCGCGGCTTCCGCTTCCTCGGCCGCCTGACGCGTGCGCGCGACTTCGGCCTCGGCGGTGCGCACGGCCTCGGCGGCTTCGGCCGTGATCTCGGCCGCGATCTTCTCCGCTTCGAGCGTGGCGATCTGCGCCGCGATGTCTTTCTGGCGCTCGCTCAAACGCGCGGCGCGTTCGGCATTCTCGTCGCGGCGGCGAGCGAGCGCGGCGCGCTGCGCGTCTTCGGCGGCGATTTGCTGCGTCAGGCGCGTCAGCTCGGCATCGAGCGTCGCGACTTCCTGCGTGACGGCGGCGAGCGCCTCGGCGGCGCGTTCCTGCGCGGTGCCTTCCTCGGCTTGCGCGGCGGCCAGGGTCTGGCGCTCGGCTTCGAGCCGTTCGAGCGCGGCTTTCGCATCGGCGGCGAGGGCTTCCTCGCGCGCGATGTCCGATGCCATCTCTTCAAGGCGCGATGTGGCGGCTTGCGTGGCGGCGGCAACGCGGCGCTCTTCTTCTTCCAATTGCTGGCGCGCGACGATCAGGCGTTGCAGCTCGGCGCCGGCCGAAGCCTCGGTCTGACGCAGTGCCGGCAATTCGCCCGATGCCGCCTCGCGCTCACGCTCGGCGGCGAGGGCGGCTTGGGTGCGATCGGCGACCTCGATCTCGGCGGCGCGGAAACGCGCATCGGCGACTTCGTGATCGGCGACGGCGCGCTGCCAGCGTAGATGCAGCACCACCGCTTCGGCGCGGCGGATGTGATCCGACAGGCGGCGATAGCGGTTGGCCTGACGCGCCTGCTTCTTCAGCCCTTCGAGCTGCTCGCTGAGGCCGCGCAGCACGTCGTCGAGGCGCGAGAGATTGTTTTCGGCGGCTTTGAGGCGCAGTTCGGCTTCATGGCGGCGCGAGTGCAGCCCGCTGATGCCCGACGCCTCTTCAAGCAGCACTCGGCGCTCGGACGGCTTGGCGTTGATGATGGCACCGACGCGACCCTGGCTGACGAGGGCGGCAGAATGCGCGCCGGTCGCCGCATCGGCGAACAGCAACTGCACGTCGCGTGCGCGCACCTCGCGGCCGTTGACGCGGTAGTCGGAGCCCATGCCGCGCTCGATGCGGCGGACGATCTCGATCTCGGGTATCTCGTTATAAGGCTTCGGCGCGTCGCGCTCGGGATTGTCGATCGACAGCGACACTTCGGCGATGTTGCGCGCCGGCCGGCCATTGGTGCCGCCGAAGATCACATCGTCCATCTCGCCGCCGCGCATGCGCTTGGCCGAGTTCTCGCCCATCGCCCAGCGCAGCGCCTCGACGAGATTCGATTTGCCGCAGCCATTCGGGCCGACGATGCCGGTGACGCCGGCGTCGATGAGGAGCTCCGTCGGATCGACGAAGGATTTGAAGCCGCTAAGCTTTAACTTTGCGAACTGCATCTCAGCGGAACCAACCTTTGATTTTGTCGACGATCCCGGAATACCACGTCGTCGTCGCGGCCGAAGCCGGGGCGGGCGGCGTGGTGGCGGCCGGTGCCTGCGAGGTTTGTTGGGGCGCGGTTTCTTTCGGTGTCGCTGGCGGCGTCGCCGGATCGGGCGCGCGCGCCGCCGGCGTCGAGGCGCCCACCAGATTCGCGCCGCCGGCGCCGTTCAGCTCTTTGACGAAATCGTCATAGGGCAGGGCGCCCACGACTTTCTTGCCGTTGACGAAGAAGGTCGGCGTCGAATCGACGCCATATTTCTGCTGCGCTTCGTATTCCTCGGCGACGATCTGCTTCGACAGGTCCTGATCGTTGATGCACTTGTCGAACGCGT
>DASZLY010000438.1:0-2145 GCA_035552135.1 Allostellaceae bacterium
GAGGGCGTGCACTTTGGTATGGCGGGCTACACCCGCATGTGGCAGAAAGCGGCAACGGCGGCGGGCTTCCCGGTTGTCGTCGCTTCGGCTAGCGAGCCGAAGGCGGCCGCTCCCGGTGGCCGCACGACGCCAGCCAAGAAGAAGAGACATCACCGGAGGAAGCACACCGTCGCCGAGCTGGCGCCGGCGGCCCCGCCCGCGCCGAACTAGACAACGACCGCAAGGCGAAGGCGCGAGGCAAATGCATCAAAAATGGATTTCTTGGATTCGGATCGCCGCGAGCGGGGCGATTTTCGTAGCGGCGCTTCTCGTCAGATCCGATTTCGCCTCAGCGGCGCCGGCGCCGATCCGCATCGCTTTCGTAGGAGATTCGATGGCGGACGGCCTCTGGGGCGCGATGTTTCGACGCCTCGGAAAAGACAAATGCCTGGCCGAGAGGCTGAAGCTGATCCGCCACGGCAAGAACGGGACCGGACTCACCCGGCTCGACCAGTTCAACTGGCCCACCGAGGTCGCGACGCTCGCCGAGGTTCCCGGGGTGGATCTGTTCGTCGGGTCTTTCGGCATCAACGATCGGCAGCCGATCGTCGAGCAGGACAGGAAGCAGCGTATCCCGTTCCCCGGGCCGGCGTTTGACGCCCGCTACAAGGCCCTCGTCGTGGACCTCGTGCGCAACGCGATCGCCAAGGGCGGCTCGATCCTCATGCTCGGACTGCCTGTGATGCTCGATTCGGACGCCAACACCGATGCGATCGCCAAGAATCAGCTGTTCGCCGCCGCCGTCAGTGCGGTCGGCTCGCCGCTCGCCGTCTACGCGCCGCCCTGGACTTCGGGGCAGGCGCCCGACGAATACAAGCCCTTTCTCCCGAACGCGAAAAATGCCATGATACAGGTTCGCGCAACGGACGGCGTACATTTTACGGCCGCCGGGTACGATATGGTGTTGGATACTTTCTATCCCGCCATATTGGCGAGTCTGAAACAGCGGGGGCGCGATCTCGAGAGCGAGTGCCCCAGCCAGCTTGGGGCGAGGTGAGGGGTTGCGCAATTCATTTGCGCTCGTCGCTTGGGCGCTGATCCTGCTGATCGGGGCGACGGCCGCGGGGCTTTTACCGGAGCCAGGGCCAGGCCGCGACCTCGACGCGGCCGAACCAGCGCGTGCGCTCGCCGTCGCAGAATTGTTGTCCAAAGCCCAAATCATCTCACCGCCGCTCGGCGCAGCGGTGCAACGGCAGCTGGCGAAGGCCGCGGCTTTGCGGATGCCGGGCAAGTATGCGGTCGCCTTCGCCGACGCCGCGGCGCTGTCGGGGGAGCCGCTGTTCGACCCCCGCCATCGTGACGGCGTCGCGACGATATCCGCGCCCGACGGAGCGGCAAAGCTCCTGCGGGTTGCGATGGCGCGGGCGGGGAGCCTGTTTTCGAGCCGACTTCCGCTCCGGCCCGCTCCCCACCGCGACGGGACCGCATTGGCGGCGCTGGAGGCGGCCGCGCCCTCCGCGAACAGTCTATCTACCGGGGTTTCCACCTATGGCGAACTGGAGCCGGATATTTTCGCCTCGCACCGCGTGACGATTCTGCAACTCGGCGACAGCCACACCGCCGCCGACTTCTTCACCGGTCGCGTGCGGGAGCGTCTCCAGCAAGCCTTCGGGACCGGCGGCGACGCCTATATCGTGCCGGGCAGGCCGCATATCGGCGTGCGCTCGGCGCTGTTCGAGAGCGACGCCACGGATGGCTGGACCTACGAGGCGTTGCAGAAGTCAGACGCCCATCGCCGATTTTTTCTCTCCGGCTTCAACGCGATCGCGCGCCGAGCCGGCGCCGCCTTGAGCCTGCGCTCGCGCGGCGGGCGAAGCTATGACCGGGTCGAGGTGGCGTTTCTCAAGGAGCCCGGCGGCGGGAAAGCGGAAGTGCTGATCGACGGGACGCCGACCGGATCGATCGACCTCGACGGCACGGCGGACGAGCGTGCGACGCTGGCGCTGCGGGCACCGGCGACGGGCGCGCCGGTGGGCTTCCGCGAGATCGCGGTGCGCGCGCTGACCGACGCGCCGGTGACGGTGACGGGCGTCGATGTCGGTCGCGAAGGCGATGGCGTCTCATACCTCAGTCTTGGCTTCCCCGGCGCCACCGTGCAGTGCCTGC
>DASZLY010000439.1:0-4180 GCA_035552135.1 Allostellaceae bacterium
AGCGTTGCCCGCCATGTGGATGAAGGCCCAGGCGGCGCGGATGTGGCGCTCGCTGTCGAGCGGATAGCGCTTCCTGCCGTCGGCCTGGTAGCCGGGATCGGCGTAGTCGACATCGCCGGCCTCGCCGCCTGCGAGACTATCGTCTCCCGTTGGACCGCCTTCGGCCTTCCAGCAATCGAATACCGCCTCGGGGTTGGCCGGGCGGTCGACCAGGCTGATCTCGGTGAGGTTGAGCGCGGTGATGATGTTGCGGTCGCGCGGGTCGCGCGCCTTGACCCGGCCACCGACCGAGAACCCCTTGTAGACGCCGCTCGTCACCTTGTTCCAGGCGCGCGGATCGACGATGCGGGCGCCGACATAGAGTCCCTTGTCGTCGACCCCGGCTTCCTCGGCGACGCCGACCGCGGACATCTGGTGCATCTCGCGGATATTGGCGAATTTCAGGTAGTCGCCGAGCGCGGCGGCAAGCGCGTCGCGGGTGATGGTCTCGCCCTGGTCGTCCTCGGCGCCGGTCGAGGCATAGCCCCAGACCATCCGCTGCTCGGCATCGACCTTGGCGATCGGAGCGTAAAAGCGCATCGGAATCACCGTGTTGTTGAAGGAATAGCAGCGAGTGGCACCGCGCCCTGTGTGCCGTAGATCATCGGCAGGTCACCGCCGGGGACGGGGTCGAGTCCCAGGAGCTCGCGCGCCTCGTTGACCGCGTAGATGCCGCCGCGGACATAGGTGTCGATGATCTTCGCCTGCACGGCGGGGTCGGCCGGCCTCACCTCGCCCCAGGCGAATTCGAGGTCGGGGTGCCCCATCAAGTCCTGGATCACGTCGTCGGCGAGCCGCTTGACCCACAGCATCAGCGGCGCCAGGCCCTCAGTGGCGGCGGCGTCCTGCGAGGTTTCGGCGGTCGCCCGGTTCATCTGCCGGATGAAGGCGGTCGGCGGCAGCGAGAACGCGTAGCACACGATCCGCGCCAGCCATTCGTCGAAATCGTCCTTGTAGGGCGCTTCCTTGAACGCCTGGTACTTGGCCCCGGATGGCCCCCATACCAGCCGCGAGCGCGAGCCGGTATTGCCGGCGAGCACGCTGTCGAACCACTCCTGGAATTGCGAGATCTGCTCGACATTCCACCCGTCCGGCGCGTTCAACAGTCCGGGCGGGACATTGCCCTCGGTGAAATGCTGCAGCTGCATGACCTGGCGGCGCAGCGCGATGTTCACCGTCATCACGATCTGCTCGACCGGGCCGAACCCGTAAGCCTTGTGCGGCCGCGGGTTGCGCGGCACATAAAGCAGCTCGTCCGCGCTCAGCAATTTCCACGGCCGCCCCTTGATGACCTGCTCGTAGGCCGGCGCCGGCGGGCGCGGCCGGCGGCCGGTCTCGTCGAACAGCACCTTGATCGTCGCGCCGTCGACGATGTCGAGCCCGATGAGCGACCCGCCGCGGTTTCGCCGCAGTTCGAGGCAGGGCGCGTCGAGCACCAGCAGGTCTTCCATCAGCTCGCGCAGCCAGGTCGCGAACGGCCGGTCGCCATCCGGTCGGCGCCAGAACTCGGCGACCGCGTCGGCCCGCGCCGCGGCGTCCGCGCGCGCCGGCTTGCCGCTCCGCACCCGGATCGCCCAGTCGAGCCGTTCGAGCTGGTCCTTGCGGGTCTCGATCGCCAGCCGGGTGATGTCGTGCGCGTCGGCGAGCCGGCGCAGCTCCTCGAACGAGATCGCCTCGTAGGAGCGCGGCGTGTAGATCGTGTTGACGCCGACCGGGTAGTCCCATAGCCGCACGTGCTCTTGTTCGAGCGGCGCCAGCGGATAACCCGGCGAGAAAATCCCCTGCCCGGGCTGGTAGACGTCGCGGAACTGCGTCTCCAGCCCCTGCTGCCCCCAGGTGTAGGAGGCGGTGAGGCTGGTCTTCGCGCCGCCGAGGCGGGTATCGAATGAGGGCATCAGAAGCTGCTCCAGGCTGACCGCTTCCAGCTGTTCGGCGCGGTACAGAAATAGAGGTAGTTGCTGTCGGACTCGATCTGGCCGGTCTGGCAGGCCGCGCTCGACGAGGACGGCGTGCCCGTGGCCGGGAAGAGACCGTTGGCCGAGGCGGAAGCCGGGGTCAGCGAGACGACGCGGAAGTTCGACCCGTCGAACTCGAGCCGCAGGAACTCGTAATCCTGGCCGTAAAGGCTGAGCGACGATTGCGCGCCGCGCGTCCCGGCCAGCAGGATCTGTCCGCCGCTCGTGCCGTTGACCTGCACGCTCAGCGACTTGCCGTTATCGGTGGCAAAGCCCATCGACCAGCCCGCCGCGATCGCCGTCGTCGACGGCAACGTCACCGTGAGGTTGGCGATCGGCGAGTTGTACGACGAGATCACCGCGCCGCAATCGGCGAGGGTCGCGCTGTAGCTGCTCACCGAGGGGAAAGCGAATTTCGCCGTGCAGCCGGTGCCGGTTACGCCGAGCGCTCCGGCCGATGCCGGCGTCAGCTGCACCACGCGAAAGTTCGAGCCGTCGAACTGCAGCACCGCGTTCTCAAAATCGCCCGCCGCCAACTGCAGCGAGGTGATCGTCGCGCCGCCGCCGGGATAGAGGATGCGTGCGCTGTCGCCCGTCGCCACCTGCGCCCCGGCGATCTTGCCGTTGTCGTTGGCGATCGCCATCGTCCAGCCGGTATTGAGCGCGCTCGCCGGCGGCAAGGTCACGGTCAGGAAGCCGAGCGGGCTGTTGAACGCCGAGAGCGCGTTGCCGTTGTCGGCGAGCGTCGCGGTATAGGCGCTCGCCGCCGGAAAGCTCCAGTGCGACACCCCGCCGATCCCGGCCAGGCCCAGGCGCTGCGCCGTCGCCGGCGTCACCTGCTCGACGCGGAAATTGCCGCTGCCGTCATATTGCAGCGTCGCGTATTCGTACTGGTTCCCCGCCAGGGTCATTGCGGTCTGTCCGGCGGACGTGGCGAGCGGATAGAGGATATGCCCGCCGCCGCTGCCGTTGACCTGCACGGTCAGGCTCTTGCCCTGGTCGGTCGCGAAACCCATCGACCAGCCCGAAGGCAGGACGGCGGCCGGCGGCAGCGTTACCGTCAGCCCGGCGCTGGTGTTGTAGCTCGACACCACGTTGCCGTTGTCGGCGAGCTGCGCCGCATAACCCGAGCTCGACGGGTAGAGCCAATTCCCCGGCCAGTCGCGGCTTTCGAGCCCGTTTGTCGCCAGCGTGTTGCGAGTGCCGGCGACGACCCGAAAGTTGCTGCCGTCCGAGCGCAGCTCGAGATACTCGTAATTGCCCGGCCCGAGCGTCACTGAGGACAGCGCCTTGCCGCCCGCCAGGATCGCGCCGGACGGCGCCGTCACGGTCATGCCCTTGCCGTTATCGGTGGCGAAGCCCATCCGCCAGCCGGCGCCCACCGTATCCGGCGCGGGCAGTGTCACGGCGAGCGACGCCCCCGGCGCGTTGTAGGACGAGAGCGCCGTGCCGTCGTCGATGCCGCTCGCGGTGTAGCTCGCGCTGTTCGGAAACTGCCAGGAAGCCCAGCTGCCGGTGCCGACGATCTGCACGCCGGCCGATTGCGGCCCGCGATTGACGACGAGCCCGGCATAGGTCGGGTTGATCAGCAGGTTGCGCGCGCTCGCCGTGGCGTTGACCGCGGTCGCGCAGTTGAAATACGGCGAGACGAAGGTGTTCTGCCCGTCATGGTTGAAGGTGATCGACAGGCAGGTCGGCGACACCTCGAAGTCGAAGCCGAAGATCGTGTTGGCGAAATTGAAGCCGTTTTCGAGCAGCATCGCCGCACCGCCCGTCGCCCCCGCCGAGCCGGCGCCCGAGATGCGCGAGAACTGCGTCTGTTCGAGCGCCACGCCGGCCGCTCCGCCTGCGCTGTCGGCGACCGCGTAGATGTCGGCGTCGAGCACGTAATTGAGCCGCAGCCCGCCCGCCGTCGACGCGGTGTTCGCATTGTTGATCTGTAGATGGTCGATCTTCAGCGAGTTGTGCGCGTCGGAGAAATCGGCCTTGCCGATCGCCACCGCATAGCCCGGCGTGTCGGCCGTGACCGAAAGCGCGCCTTCTTCCTTGAAATAGAAGCAGCCGGCCGGGCTGGAAACCGTCCCGCCCGAGCACTCGACCTGCAGCACCGGCCCCGAGGCGATCGCGGTGCCGTCGATCGTCGCGCCTTCCGAGATCAGCCGGAACCCGCTGCCCGCCCGGCCGGC
>DASZLY010000440.1:0-7697 GCA_035552135.1 Allostellaceae bacterium
TCGGGCCGCGTCGCCTATGCCCGCGACGCGTTCGACGGGCTCGCGCTGATGGACCGCATCGTCACCCGCAGCAATGACGGCAACGGCTTCGACGCCTACCTCGCCGAGGTTCAGGAAAAGAACAAGGGGCGCGTCAAGAACGAGTCGCGCAAACTGGGCCGCGCCGGCGACGCGCGGCCGCAGCGCCCGGTCGACCTCGAGGAAATCCGCATCCGCCGCGCCGAGCTGACCGCCGGCGTGCCGGTACCGCCGCCGCCCTTCTGGGGCGCCAAGGTGCTGGAGCGGGTGCCGGCGAAGACCGTCGCGCCTTACCTCAACGAGCGGATGCTCTACCAATTCCAGTGGGGCTTCCGGAAGGAAGGGCGCAGCCTCGACGAATACAGGAAATGGTCGCGCAAGGAGCTGCGCCCGATCCTGTCGCGGATCATGGAGACGGCGATCCGCGAGAACATCCTTCAGCCGCAGGCGGCCTACGGCTACTGGCCGTGCGCGGCGCAGGGCAACGCGGTCGTGCTGTTCGATCCGCAAGGCAGCGGCCCAGGGGCAAAAGAACGCGAGGTGGCGCGCTTCGACTTCCCGCGCCAGAACAAGCGGGACGGCCTCTGCATCGCCGATTTCTTCCGCGACATCGACGGCAGGGAGCGCGACGTCATCGGCTTGCAGGTGGTGACGATGGGCCGGCGCGCCTCGGAGGCGGCGCGCGAATGGTTCGCCGCCGACCGCTACCAGGACTACCTCTATCTGCACGGCCTCTCGGTCGAGATGGCCGAGGCCTTCGCCGAATACGTCCACAAGCGCATCCGCGGCGAACTGGGGTTTGCCGCCGAGGAAGCGCGCGACCACGACGAGATGCTGGCGCAAGGCTATCGCGGCAGCCGCTATTCCTTCGGCTACCCGGCCTGCCCCAACCTCGCCGACCAGGCGCAGCTCTTGACGCTGCTGCGCGCCGACGAGATCGGCATCGCGCTCACCGACGAAGACCAGCTCGACCCCGAGCAATCGACCTCGGCGATCGTCGTCCACCACCCGCAGGCGAAATACTTCTCGGTGTGACCTCTCTACGGACCACCGCCGGCGAAGGCCGGGGCCCAGGCTGGCCCTAGAACCCGGCCTGTGCCGTGACGGGAACCTTGCCTAACCGCCGGGCCGCAACCGATGATTGAAGCGTGACACCGGAAGAATTCATCGCCAGATGGCGCGGCAACACCCGCACCGAGCGTGCCGCCGCGCAGCAGCATTTCCTCGAATTGTGCGACCTGCTCGGCGTCGATAGACCGGGCCGGCCCGATTACGAGTTCGAGAAATCGACCCGCAAGATCGGCGACACGCAGGGCTTCGCCGACGTCTGGCGGCGGAGCTGTTTCGCCTGGGAATACAAGGGCGACCGCAAGAACCTCGTCCAGGCCTATGCCCAGCTCAAGCAATACGCCGACGCGTTGGAGAACCCGTTCCTGCTGATCGTCTCGGACATGCAGGAAATCCGCGTCCACACGAATTTCCCGAACGCGATCGCGCAGACGCATGTCATCGCACTGGCCGATCTCCGCTCGGTCGAGGCGCGCGACCTGTTGCGCAACTGCTTTCTCCACCCCGAGCGGCTGCGCCCGGACGCGACGCGCGAGAGCGTCACCGCCAAGGCTGCGGAGAGTTTTGCCAAGATCGCGCTGGGCTTGCGGCAACAGCAACATGACGAGCGCCGCGTCGCGCACTTCATCAACAAGCTGGTGTTCTGCCTGTTCGCCGAGGACATCGACCTGCTGCCCGACCGGGTCTTCGCCGATCTGCTCGACGAAGCCGCAAAGAACCCGGATTCGTGCGAGGGGATGCTGCGCGGGCTGTTCGCGGCGATGGCGAACCCGCGTGGAACATTCGGGCCGAAGGCAATTCCCTGGTTCAACGGCGGGCTGTTCGACGATGACGACGTGCTGCCGCTGAACGTCGTCGCCCTGGCGGAACTGGCCTCGGCGGCGCGGCTGGATTGGAAGGCGATCGACCCGACGATCTTCGGCACGCTGTTCGAGAGCGGGCTCGACGACAAGAAGCGCGCCGAGATGGCGAGCCTGTTCGACACGCCCGAGCCGGAGGCGCGCGGCCAGGCGCGGCTGTTCGCGGCGCCGGCGGCCAATCGCGGCGTCGGCATCCACTACACCGACGAAGCGACGATCATGAAGATCATCGAGCCGGTGGTAATGGCGCCGTTGCGCCGCGAGTGGGAAGGTCTCAAGGACCAGATCGGGGCTTTGGACGATCGGCGCGAGCGGGCGAACGCACCCGCCGCCAAGACCAAGCTGCTCGATGAGGCGCGCGGGCTCTACCGCGCGTTTCGCGAGAGCCTCGGCCGCTACCGCGTGCTCGACCCGGCCTGCGGCTCGGGTAATTTCCTCGCGCTGGCGCTGCGCGCGCTCAAGGATTTCGACCTCGCGGTGGTCAAGGACGCCGACGCGATGGGCCTCCCGCCCGACGCTTTCCGCGTCGGCCCGGAGGCGGTGCTCGGCATCGAGATCAACGCCTACGCCGCCGAGCTGGCGCGCCTGACGGTATGGATCACCGAGCTGCAATGGCAGCTGCAAAAAGGGCTCGCCCTGACCCGCCGTCCGATCCTCGACAGGCTCGACGGCATCCAGCGCGCCGACGCGCTGCTGACGCCGAGTGGCCGGGAGCGCGAATGGCCGGAAGCCGATGTCATCGTCGGCAACCCGCCGTTCCTCGGCGGCAAGCTCCTCCGCCGCTCGCTCGGCGACGCCTATGTCGAGCGGCTGTTCGCTGCCTATGCCGGGCGGGTTCCTGCTGAAGCCGATCTCGTCTGTTACTGGTTCGCGAAAGCGTGGCAGCGGTTGCAACACGGCGGCTTGAAGCGGGCGGGGCTGGTCGCCACGAACTCTATGCGGGGAGGTGCTAGTAGGCGGCTTCTCGATGTAATCGTGAGAGAAGGTCAAATTTTTGATGCTTGGGACGACGAGGCATGGGTAATCAAGGGTGCGGCGGTTCGCGTCTCCCTCATCTCCTTCGCAAAGAACAATTCGACGGTCCCGCAACTTGATGGACAAGAAGTAGCTCAGATAAATTCAGATTTGACGGGGGCAGTGGCTGACGTGACAGCCTCCAGATCTCTGCAAGAAAATCTCGGTATTTCGTTTCAAGGCGTGACCAAAGGCGGTTCATTTGGGATCGACGGCATATTAGCTCGTCTTTGGTTAAAGACTCCGCTCAATCCGAACGGGCGCCCCAACGCCGATGTCCTGCGTCCGACAGTGAGTGGCGGAGATTTAGCGCGAAGGCGAGCCGATAAGTGGGTAATCGATTTTGGGATGCTCACTGAGCGAGAAGCGTCGCTCTACGAAAATCCATTCGAGCTCGTCAACCGGGTCGTGCACCTTGAGCGCAGCACGAACCGTCGCGAGTTGTACAAGCGTTACTGGTGGCGCTTTGCCGAGCGCCGGCCCGGCATGTGGAACAGACTCGAGAAGTCCAACAGATACATCGCGACCGAAGGTTTCCCGCCACAGATTCTTTGTTTGGCTTGAAAAGGAAATACTGCCAGACAACCTTGTTATTGTCGTAACCCGCGAGGACGATACAACCTTCAGGAATCCTGAGCAGCCGAATTCACAGAGTATGGTCCATGTTAAAGGGTGCCTGGTGTGGCGTTGGAAATGATCCGACTTACACCCCTACCTCGACCTTCGAGACCTTCCCCTTCCCCGAGGGGCTGACGCCGAATATTCCTGCAGCGGCATATGAAAACGACCCGCGCGCCGTCGCCATCGCCGCGCCGGCGCGGGAACTCGACCGGCTGCGCAATGCCTGGCTCAACCCGCCCGATCTGATCCGCATCGAGCCGGAGGTGGTGCCGGGCTATCCCGACCGCATCCTGCCAAAGGACGCGGCGGCGGAAAAAATCCTCAAAACCCGCACCTTGACCAATCTCTACAACGAGCGCCCGACCTGGCTGGCCAACGCGCATCGCGATCTCGACGCGGCGGTCGCCGCCGCCTATGGCTGGCCGGCCGACATCTCGGAGGAAGACGCGCTGGCCCGGCTGCTGGCGCTCAACCTCGAACGCGCGGCGGCGGGGCGGTAGCGGCTTGCGGTTTCCCGTCGGCCGTCCCAGGATAATGGCATGAGCGACCAACGCGGCGACTTGGTTCTGGAGATGCTACGCGCTATTCGCGGCGACCTTGCCGAGGTCAAGGCGGATTTGGTCGAGCTGAAGCAGCGCGTCGGTTTGCTTGAGGCGCAGTACGCGAGCCTGTCATCGCGGGTCGATCGCATCGGCGGCGATGTCGTGCAGATCAAGCGGCGGCTCGATCTGGTCGAGGTTTAGCGGCGCAAGCGCTGCGAGCGCAGCAACGCAGGGCGGATGGAGCGCAGCGCAATCCGCCACGGAAGCGCCCGGAATTGGCGGGTTTCACCCGCCCTACGGCTGCTGGCGCTCAACCTCGAACGCGCGGCGGCGGGGCGATAAATTGCGTCGTCGCTCCTTGACAAATGTTCTTGTTATGTTCACATTATACGCTCGTTGATTGAAAGCCGAAACCGGAGCTTGGCAGGCGGGCGGTTCGTCCGCGCGGACAAGGACCAAAAGCAACCGAGCGCGCTGCTGGGGCAATAACGCATAAGAACGTCCCTGAATCCCGCTCACCCGCGCAATGTCCACGCTGGCTTCTCAGACCGGAAAGTAGGCGGTGAATAGGATTGGCTGGCGATAAATCGCCGCGCCCTTCCGCGATGGTTTGGCGGCGCGCGTTAGCCGGGCATGAGGGAACCTCAACCGGTCACGCCGCGGCAATCGGCGAACGCACGCCACGACGATGCCGTGGCGCGCCGCGATTTCCTGATATTGGCGACCGGCGCGCTGAGCGTCGTCGGGCTGGCCTCGGCGCTATGGCCGTTTGTCGACACGCTGGAGCCGGCGGCCGATACGCTCGCCGCGGGCGCGCCGGTCGATGTCGATCTGTCGCCGGTCAAGCCCGGCCAGCAGATCACCGTGCTGTGGCGCGGCCGGCCGGTCTGGGTGCTGCACCGCACGGCGGACGAGGTGAAGATGCTGCAGTCCAAGAACGATACCGGGCTGCTGCGCGACCCCGGTTCGGCGAACCTCCAGCAGCCGAAATACGCCAAGAACTGGCACCGCTCGATCAGGCCGGAGTGGTCGGTGCTGGTCGGCATCTGCACCCATCTCGGCTGCATCCCCAATTTCAAGCCGCTGGGCGGCGCGGCGGGGATGGGGCAAGGCTGGCCGGGCGGCTATTTCTGCCCGTGCCACGGGTCGAAATACGACCTCGCGGGCCGCGTCTTCGCGGGCGTGCCGGCGCCCTACAACCTGCCGGTGCCGCCCTACACCTTCCTCGGCGACACCAAGATCCGCATCGGCGAAAATCCGAAGGGCGAGAAATTCGAGTTGTCGTCGGTCGAGCAGATCTAAAAGGATCGTCATTCGGCGAAGACCGGGACCCACGGTTCCGTTGCTCGTGCATTGAAATCATGGGTACCGGCCGTCGCCGGTATGGCGATGAGGACAATCTCGGCGTGTTGCCGCGGCGTCTCCGGCGCCTCGCAATGGCGGTTGTTTCGTGCTAATCCGCCCGCCATGAAGCGACACCAGATTGCGGTGATGGGCGGGTCGGGGTTCATCGGCCGCTACATCGTCAAGCGGCTTGCCGAGCGCGGCGAGGTGCTGGCCGTCGGCGGGCGCCATGCGGCGAATGCCAAGTACCTGAAACTGAAGGGCGATGTGGGGCAGGTCGGGCTCGTCAACATCGCCATCGACAGCGACGAGGCGGTGCTGCGCGCCTTCGTCGCCGAGAAGGACGCGCTGGTCAATTGCGTCGGCATCCTCTATGAGCGCGGCGCGCAGAAATTCGATGTCGTGCACCATTCGGCGCCGGCCAAGCTGGCGCGGCTGGCGCGCGAGGCGGGGGTCGAGCGGCTGGTGCATATCTCGGCGCTCGGCGCCGACCCGCGCTCGCCCTCGGCCTATGCGCGCTCGAAGGCGGCGGGCGAGCAGGCGGTGCGCGACGCCTTTCCTACCGCGACGATCCTGCGTCCGTCGATCGTCTTCGGGCCGGAGGACGATTTCTTCAACCGCTTCGCGGCGCTGGCGGTGATCTCACCGTTCGTGCCGCTGATCGGCGGCGGCGAGACGCGAATGCAGCCGGTCTATGTCGGCGATGTCGCCAGCGCCGCGATCCGCGTGCTCGACGATCCGGCGGCGGCCGGACGCACCTACGAGCTGGGCGGCCCCAAGGTCTATACCTTCCGCCAGCTGATGGAGGTCATGCTCGCCGAGGTCAAGCGCCGCCGGCGGTTTATCGACGTGCCGTTCGGACTGGCGAGCCTGCAGGCGCGGCTGCTGTCGCTGCTGCCCAAGCCGCCGCTGACCCCCGACCAGGTCGAGATGCTCAAGCGCGACAATGTCGTCGCGCCCGGCGCGCTCGATCTGAAGACGCTCGGCATCGACCCGGTCGCGGTCGAGGCGATCCTGCCGGCCTATCTCGACCGCTTTCGCAAGGGGGGCTGGTACGACCGCCGGCGCGCGGCGGCGTAACCTGTGCGCCGTCCCGCTGGCGGAGACGGGTGAGGGGGGTGCGGCGCGGCGCCTACGGCCTTTCTTCGCTGATGGTCTCTTGCCGGAGGCGGCTCGGCAACAGCTCGCCGATGCGGTCGAGCACCGTGTCGGCCGCGGCGGTCAGATGCGCGTTGATGCGCTTCAGGTCGCGCAGCACGTCGAGGTGCAGCGCGCTGGTCTCGACGCTCTCGACCCGGCCGGCGCGGATGCGCGCGAAATGCGCCTCGGTGGCACGCGCTTCGAGATCGCGGAACACCGCCTCCTCGGCGAGGAGGCGCCGCGCGGCGCGCGGGTCCTCGGTCATGAACACCGCCGCGGCGGCGCCGACATTGCCGGCCAGCCGCTCGACCATCGCGCGGATTTCCGCCTGCCCCTCGGTCGAGAAGGAAAGCCCGCGCTTCAGCCGCTTCGAGGCGACCGCGACAAGCCCTTTCTCGACGATGTCGCCGGCATGTTCGAGATTGGTGACAAAGGTCAGGATTTCCGACAGACGCCGGTTGTCGGCATCGTCGAGCGAATCGGGGTCGAGCGCGGTCAGGTAGATCTTGATCTCGCGGCACAGCCCGTCGAGCACGTCGTCAAGGCCCTTGGCGGCGCTCACCTGATTGCGGTCGCCGCGGTCGAGCGCGTCCAATGCGTTGCGCAGCATCGCCTCGAGCACGTCGGCCATGCGCAGCGCCTCGCGCGCCGCGCCGGCCAGCGCGATCGCCGGCATCTCGCGCGCATTCTCATCGAGGTAGATCGGCTTCGACGGGTCGACCGGAAGCGCGCGCGCCGGCAGCATCCGCACCAGCAGCCGGCCGAACGGCCCCAAGAGCGGCAGGAACAGCGCCGCCATCACCAGGTTGAACGCGGTGTGGAAATCGGCGACCGCGCGCGCCGTGTTGGCGTCGAACGTCACCATCAGCGGGCCGATCCAGCGCAGCAGCGCCAGCCCCAGCACGACGCCGACCGCGCGGTTGATGAGGTTGCCCATCGGCAGCCGCTTGGCGACCGGGTCGCCGCCGGCGCTGCCCTCGATCAGCGGGTTGAGCGCCGAGCCGAGATTGGCGCCGAGCACCAACGCGAACGCGGCTTCCGGCGGCACCACCTGGTTGGCGGCGAGCGACACGATGAGGAGGATCGTCGC
>DASZLY010000441.1:0-5731 GCA_035552135.1 Allostellaceae bacterium
AGCTTCAGCCGGGCGTATTTACCGGCACGGTCCGGCGCCTGCGCGGCGAGCGCGGCGGCATTGCAGTGCGCGAAGTCGGTGCGGATCGCGGCGCGGCGCTCCGGCGTCTCGACGAGCACGAAGCGCCAGGGCTGGCTCAACCCGACCGAGGGCGCGAGGCACGCGGTCGCCACCAGCCGCTCGATCGCGCCCTGGGGCAGAGGATCGCGGCGGAAATGGCGCACGTCGCGCCGCCACGCCAGCAGCTCGCGCAGGCGGGCGTGGAAATCGTCGTCGAAGCGCGGGGGCGACGCCATGGCCTTCCCTACGCGCCCGCCCGCGATTTCGCAACGGGCTGGTGCCGCAAGGGTCGCTAACGATCGGTCTCCAAGGGCGTTGCCTTCCTAGGAAAGGATCGTTCCGATGAAGATCGCGCGTTCGCTCGTGATCGGCTGGTTTTGGGTCGTCTTGGTCGCCGCTCAGCCCGCCGCGCCGCCCCCGTCCGATAACACATGGCTGAATCACCTCGGTCGGCCGGTTCCCGATCCAGCGAGTGCTTTGCCGTGGCTGCGCCCTAACGGCCATTTCTGACAGGCGGGCTTTTTCCTGGGCGGACGTTGAAGCCCCTGCGGAGCGCGTCTCGAAGAATGGACGGGCTCCAGCCGGATTGCGCCTGTCATAGGCCGCCGCCTATGCTGGACGCGAAAGACCATTCACCAGGAGGAAGCCATGCCCGTCAAAGCAGGTGTCGTCCGCGCCCACCAGCGGCAGACTCGCCGCGGCGCCGCCGAGACCTTTACCGGCGTCGTCTTTCAGGACCCCGTCGTCGTCACCGAGGCGCCGTCGCGCATGGGCGGCTCGGTGGTGACCTTCACCCCCGGCGCGCGCACCGCCTGGCATGCCCATCCGGTCGGCCAGACGCTTTATTGCCTCTCCGGGATCGGCCGCATCTGCTTCAAGGGCGAGCAGCCGCAGGTGCTCAACCCGGGCGATGTCGTCAACATCCCGCCGGAGACGCTGCACTGGCACGGCGCCTCGCCCGACCGCCTCTTCGCGCATCTCGCGCTGTCGGAAGCCGGCGAGCAGGGCCAGGGCACCGCCTGGGGCCAGCACGTCACCGACGGCGAATACGCCGAGCCCGCGACCGGCGGCTGATTACCCTTCCGCTTCGTGCGCCGCGGCTAGCGCGGCGAGGCTGCTGAAGCGGAAATCGTAGCGCACGGCGGCGTCGGCCGGCGGCGTCGCGCCGCCGCCCGCGCCCTGCCGGCGGTCGATCCAGGCCGAGGCGAGCCCGGCGCGATTGGCCGGCGCGTGGTCGTGATAGAGGCTCTGCGCGACGTGCAAGATGTCGCCCGGCCGAATGCCCTGGGCGCCAAGCCGGTCGAGCAGGTAGCGGAAATTCGCCGGATCGGGCTTGTAGGAACCGATATCCTCGGCGGTATAGACGGCGTCGAAATCGATGCCGAGCTTCGCGTTGCTCGCTGCGAAGCCGGCGCGGTGGACATTCGACAGGATGACGAGCTTGTAGTGGCGCTTGAGATAGGCGAGCGCCGCCGACGAATCCGCGAAGGCGGGCCAGTCCGGCACCGAGTTTCCGAACGCGGTGGCCTGCGCCGCATCGGACGCCACGCCCCATGTCGCCGCCAGCCGCTCGTGCACCCGCGCCAGCAGCGCCGAGTAGATAAGGCTCGGCGTCTCGCGTTCCTGCGCGCTTTCCGCCGCGCCGAATGCGGCGAGCGCCGCATCGCGGCTGGGCGGGTTCGGAGCGCGCGCGACGAGTGGTTGCAGCGCGCGCCAGATGCCGCTCTCCCAATCGATCAGCGTGCCGTAGCAGTCGAAGGTCAGCACCGAGAAATCGCGCAGGCGCATCGCCGACCCGCTCCTACGCCGGCAGCCGCTCGTTGACCGCGATGACGCGGATGCCGCCGGCATCGATGCGCAGCGTGCTGAGCGAGGCGGTGGCGACCTCGATCCGCCCGTAGAAATCGAGCGGCATACCGAGCGCGAAGACCAGCGCGGCGCGGATCACGTCGCCGTGGCTGACGACGACGACCGACTCGTCCGGATGCTGCGCGCGCATTTCGATCAGCGCTTCGACGACGCGGCGCTGCACCTCGCGCATCGTCTCGCCGCCGGGAATGCACGAGATGCTGCGGTGCGCGGCCCATTCCGGCCAGCGGGAGTCGAGGCGGACCTCGTCAAAGGTCTTGCCGGTCCATTCGCCGAAATCGAGCTCGGCGAGGTCGTCGAGGATGCTGACCGGCAGGCCGAGCCGGCGGCCGACGATCGCGGCGGTCTCGCGCGTGCGCTCGAGCGGGCTCGCATAGATTGCCGCGATCCCGGCGCCGGCGAGCCGCCGCGCCGCGCCCTCGGCCTCGGCCCTTCCCTTTTCCGACAGCACGACGCCGGCCATGCGCCCGGCACAGATGCGGCCCTGGACATTGTGCTCGCCGTGACGCAGCAGGTGAAAAACCGTCATGGCCGCATCATTCGCGATAGGACCGTCCGGCACAAGCCGATCGGACGGAGACGGGGCCGAGTGCCCCATCTTGACGTAATGTACCTTGTACGATACGTCTTCTTCGGACGAAAAGCATGCCTGAGGATGACAGCAAGAAACTGCCAGCCGCTTTTTACCGGTCGGCTGCCGGAGCGGAACCGGTTCGCGACTGGTTGAAGCGCCTGTCCGATGAGGACCGCCGGGTCTTGGGTTACGACATCGGGTTGGTCGAATTCGGATGGCCGGTCGGCATGCCGCTTTGCCGGCCGCTCGGCGACGGGCTGTGGGAGGTGCGAAGTTCCCTCGGCGGCAACCGGATAGCCCGGGTGATGTTCTGTGCCGCGCACGGCCGGATGGTTTTGCTGCACGGCTTAATCAAGAAGAGTCAAAAGACGCCAAAGGCGGATCTCGATTTGGCACGCGGTAGGCAGCGAGAGGTGGAGCGATGAGCGAAAACCCGCATATCGGCTCTTCCTTCAGCGATTTTCTGAGGGAAGAAGGTATCTATGAGGAGGTGACCGCGCACGCGATCAAACGTGTGCTGGCCTGGCAGATCGAGCAGGCGATGAAAGAACAGGGAATCACCAAGGTCGAGATGGCAAAACGCATGAAAACCAGCCGCGCGCAGCTCGCCAGGCTCCTCGACCCCACGAACGACAAGGTGCAACTCGATACCGTTCAGCGAGCCGCCGCCGCCGTCGGGCGAAAGCTGCACATGGAACTCGCATAATCCGCGGAGCGGCCCGTCGGCAAGCGGTAGATTGACAATCCCCGGGGCGGCTGGTCTATCCCGCGCCATGAGGGGATCGGCGATATTGCGGGCGATCGCGGTCGCGATCATCGTGCTGCTGGCGCCGGCGGCGCGCGCCGAGGCGCCCGAGCTGCATGTCTACAACTGGTCGGACTACATCGCGCCCGACACGATCGCCAATTTCTCGAAAGAGACCGGCATCGCCGTCACCTACGACGTCTATGACGGCAACGAGGTGCTGGAGGCGAAACTGCTGGCCGGGCAGTCGGGCTACGATGTCGTCGTGCCCTCGGCAGCCCCGTTTCTTGCGCGCGAGATCAAGGCCGGGGCGTTGCTTGGCCTTGACAAGGCGAAGCTGCCGAACCTCAAGAACCTCGACCCGGCGATGCTGGCGCTGGCGGCCGAGGCCGACCCAGGCAACCGATACGGCGTGCCCTATCTGTGGAGCGTCACCGGCATCGGCTACAACGAGGCGCTGGTGGCGAAGGCGCTTGGGCCCGAGGGAAATGAGTCCGGGCCGCGCGACACGCTGGCGCTGGTCTTCGACCCGGCGAACGCCAGGAAGCTCGCATCTTGCGGCATCTCGCTGCTCGACACGCCGCAGGAGGTGTTCCCGGCGGCGCTCGCCTATCTCGGCCGCGACCCGAAAAGCCGCGACCCGGCCGATCTTGAAAAGGCGGCCGCGCTGCTCGAAAAGATCCGGCCCTATGTGCGCAAGTTCCATTCGTCGCAATACATCAACGATTTGGCAAACGGCGACATCTGCATCGCGCTCGGCTATTCGGGCGACGTGATCCAGGCGCGCAACCGCGCGGCCGAGGCCAAGAACGGCGTCAGGATCGCGTTTCGCGTGCCGAAAGAGGGCGCGCAATTCTCGATCGACATGATGGCGATCCCCAAGGATGCGCCGCACCCCGAGAACGCGCTCAAATACATCGACTACATCCTGCGGCCGGACGTTATCGCCGCGATCAGCGATGCGGTGTCGTACCCCAACCCCAATCTCGCGGCGACCGCCTTGGTCAAGCCGGAAATCCGCGACGACCCGGGCGTCTACCCGTCCGACGCGGTGAAGCAGCTGTTCTATGTCGATCTGCCGGCGCCGCGCGACTATGAGCGCGCCCGCACCCGTGCCTGGAACCGGGTCAAGGCCGGGGGCTGAGCCTCAAGTGATGCCGCTCCTCGAAATCAGCGAGGTCAGCAAGAATTTCGGCGCGGTCGCCGCGGTTGACCGGGTGTCGCTGTCGGTCGAGCGCGGCGAGCTCTTCGCGCTCTTGGGGCCATCGGGCTGCGGCAAGACCACGCTGCTCCGGCTGGTCGCCGGGTTCGAGCTGCCCGATAGCGGCCGCGTCGTGATCGACGGCGCCGATGTCACCGACCTGCCGCCCTATCGCCGGCCGGTCAACATGATGTTCCAGTCCTATGCGCTGTTCCCGCATCTCGACGTTGCCGGCAATGTCGCTTTCGGGCTGAGGCAGGAAGGCATGGAGCGCCGCCGCCGCGAGGCGCGCGTCGCCGAGATGCTGGCGCTGGTGCAGATGTCGGGCTATGCGCGGCGCCGCCCGCACGAGCTGTCGGGCGGGCAAAAGCAGCGCGTCGCGCTTGCCCGCGCGCTTGCCAAGATGCCGAAGCTGCTGCTGCTCGACGAGCCGCTGGCGGCGCTCGACCGCAAGCTCAGGGAGGAGACGCGGCTCGAGTTGATCGGCATTCAGGAGCGGGTCGGCACCAGCTTCGTGTTTGTCACCCACGACCAGGAAGAGGCGCTTGGCATGGCCTCGCGCATCGCGGTCATGGACCAGGGCCGGGTGGCGCAGATCGGCCGCGCCGCCGACATCTACGAGCGGCCCGGGTCGCGCTTCGTCGCCGATTTTGTCGGCGCGGTGAACTTGTTCGACGGCGTGCTGGTGGCGGGCTTCAACGCGCTGGCGCTCAAGGTGGCGGGCATCGCGGCACCGTTGCCGCTGCCCGAGGGCAGCGACCTGCCCGAAGGGGCCGAGGTCGCGCTCGCGGTGCGGCCCGAGAAATTGCGCCTGTCGCGCGCGCCGGAGGGCGGCATCGTGCTCCCGGCGACGGTGATTTCGGTCAACTATCAGGGCAGCGTCTCGGTGGTGCATCTCGCTGTCGCATCGGGGCATGCCCTCAAGGCACAGTTGCGGAGCGGCGCGGCGGCCGGGTTCGAGCGCGGGATGGCGGTGTGGGCCACCTGGGAACCCGCCGATGCGATGGTGCTGGAGAGATAATGACCGCCGTCATTGCGAGCGCAGCGAAGCAATCTCCCTCCGCCTCGACCTCCGTCGGCCGGAGATTGCCGCGTCGCCCTGCGGGCTCCTCGCAATGACAAATCTGTGGGGCTGGCGGCGCTGGCTGCTGATCGCGCCGCCTTTCGTCTGGCTGTTCGTGTTCTTCCTGCTGCCGCTGGCGGTGGTCGCGGCGATCAGCCTGGCGCAGAGCGCCGACACGATCCCGCCCTTCACGCCGCTCGTCGTCCACGGCCCGCACGG
>DASZLY010000442.1:0-1562 GCA_035552135.1 Allostellaceae bacterium
CGTCACCCGCTGTCCGGGCTTCACGAGGATCGCGCGAACCGTCGACGGCGACGCGCTCTGGATAATCTGTCCCTTGCTGGTCGGAATGACCTTGCCTTGGGCCCGCGTTACTTCGTCGACGCGCGCGACGGACGCCCAGACAAGAAAGACCAGGATGCAGGCTGCGCTGACCAGCACCACCCGCCGCGGTCCGCGCATGCCGCGGAGCTGCTCCCACAGCGCCGGCCGCGTGCGATCGCGCACGGTACCAAAGTCGGACATGAGTCACACCCCCGGCGGCCCCTTGCAAAAGCAAGACCCCGCCCACTCGCAATTCCGTCGATTTCTTGACCAAATCTTGGCCGCGACGCGACCGGCGTGTTGTCGCAGCTCCATATGCCTATATTTGGGTATATAGACCCGCCGATCGGCGATGAGTTGCTGATACTGCTCAGCTGTGCTATCCGAAAGCTGAGAGCCTTAATACTTAGTTAACGCGCGCCGTTCGGGGCGGCGCCAAGCAAGACCAACCGGGCGGTTCTAGATAGCAAGTACTATGAGCGACTTTGACGTGACCTATATTTTGTTGCGCGGAACAAACCTCGCCAGGCGGCTGGCGTTGGTCGGCGCCGTCGGCCTTGCCCTTCATGTCGCGGCGAGCGCGGAGGCACGGCCGCTCGCGGCAAGCCCCGTCGCGGCCCCGCCATTCGCCGTGGGCGCCAGCACCGTCGATCACGGCCGGGCCGCCCGATGCCTTGCGTACGCGATCTACTACGAGGCTGGCAACCAGTCGGCGGACGGGCAGCGGGCGGTGGCGCAGGTGGTGCTCAACCGGGTGAGGGATCCGGCCTTCCCGCGAACCGTCTGCGGCGTCGTCTTCCAGGGGGCCCGCTCGAAGGGCTGCCAGTTCACGTTCGCTTGCGACGGCTCGATGGCGCGGCGGCCGGAAGCCGCGGCGTGGAAGCAAGCCGAGGCCGTCGCCGAGGGTGCGCTGAGCGGCACGGTCATGGCTCAGGTCGGGGTCGCCACCTATTACCACGCCGACTATGTCTCCCCGAACTGGTCCAACCTCTCGAAGACCGCCAAGGTCGGCGTGCACATCTTCTACACCCGACCGGACGAGCCGTTCGCCGAGCTCGCCGAGCGGTACGCCGGCGGAGAGCCGCTGATCGACGTCAAGAAGCTTGTCGGCTCGGCAATGGTCGCCTCGCCGCCGGAGCCGGACCTGACCGAACTGCTCGACTTCGATCCGCATCCTTTCGTCGAGCCGCATGCAGCGGACGACGTGGGCGGCCGGGTCGACGTCGGTCATGGCTGGACGCCGGCGCCGCCGCCGCCCAAGGATGATGCGATGACGCGCATCCTCGCCGCCCAGGGAGGGCAGTGAACTCTCCTGTGTCTTCCGGCGCGAGCCGGCTGAAAGGCGAGAACGACATCGCCCCGAGCGCCCCGATGGCGCGCTGGATCGCCTATGCCGCCCGGGGCCGCAACTCGCTCTGGCGCTACATTGTCGCCACGCCGCTGGCGCTGCTGATTGCGATAGCGCTCGGTGTCGCGCTCGAACTGGCGCTGATGTTCTCGCG
>DASZLY010000443.1:0-2391 GCA_035552135.1 Allostellaceae bacterium
AGATGCGGCAGGAGGCCGGTTTCCTTGAGCACCAGGCCGGCCATCTCGGCGAGATAGGCGAGGGTGGTCTCGTGCCCCAGCGCCGCCAGCTCGTCGCGCGCGGCGCGATAGCGCAATTCGGGCTTGTCGCCCAATGTGAACAGCGCCTCGTGGCACCCGGCCGCGGCTCCGGCACGGGCAATCGCCAGAACCTCGTCACGGTCGAGATAGGCGCGCTCGCCGCGGCGCGGCGCGTGCGCGAAGGTGCAGTAATGACAGACGTCGCGGCACAATTGCGTCAGCGGGATGAATACCTTGCGCGAATAGCTGACGAGCCCGCCATGACCGGCATCGCGCAGGCCCGCCGCGACATGCATCAGCGCCGGCACATCCTCGCACTCGGCCAGCGCCAGCGCATCGGCGTCGGACAAAAGCTCGCCGCTCGCGGCCCGCGCCAGGATCGTCGCAAAAAAATCCGTCACTCGCCCCTCATCTCGCTCGCGTGTTCGGCAAGCAGCAATCCCGCGCGGGTGCGCGACCCGAGCGCTGCAAAATGATGGAGGTCACGCGGATTGTCGATATCGAAGGCAATCCCCGGCAGGCGCACGACGCATGGCTCGATGCCCTGCGCGCGCGCCGCAGCGAGATGCGGGTAGTAGCTGTCATCGCCGAAGCGCAGCGGCACGGCCTGCGGCGGCGACATCAAAATCGCATTCGAGCCGAGCTCGTCATGCGCCGGGGCGATCGTGAAGGCGGGCGGCGCGCCATGCGCCGCGATCAGCGTCTCGATCTCCGTCGAAGTCACCAGCGGCACGTCGCCGGGCAGAGTCAGGAGTGCGCAGCGGTCTTGCGCGACGAGATGCCGGGCGCCGGCATTGACCGCGCCGGTGTGGCCGGCATGCGCGCCGTCGGCGAGCGTCACGGCGCCGTAACGCCGGGCTATCGCCTCGGCCTGCGCATCGACGGTGACGAGGATGATGCCGCCAAGACCGCGAACGCCGGCGACCGCCTCGAGCACATCCTCGATCATCGCCAGCGCCAGCTTCTGCCGCAGCGGCGCCGAAAGTGCGGACGCCAGGCGCTGCTTGGCGCCCCGCGTCTCCTTGACCGGGATGACGGTCCAGACCTCGCCGGGATCGCTCATCGCCGCAACCGATCCGCCGCGTCGAGAACGGTGCGTGCCAGCGCCTCGCGGTCTTCGAGCGTCACCATCAAGGTCGGCGCCAGCACGACTGGCAGCTCGAGCCCGGCGACCGCATCGCGATCGGCCTCGTCGGCGACATAGGCGGCAAGAAAGTCGCGGTAGTGCCGCGCCACCGCGGCGGCGCTGACCGGCAAACCCAGCTCTTCCATCATCTTCGCGGTCGGGCCTTTGACGGCCTTGCCGCCGATGATCGGCGACACCGCGACGACCGGCGCCCGGCACGCCCGCAGCGCCTCGCGGATGCCGGGAACCGCAAGGACGGGATCGATGCTGATGAACGGGTTCGAGGGACAGATAATGACCGCGCGCAGACCGGGATCGGCGAGGAGGGCGAGGATGTCGGCGTTGGGCTTCGCGGTCGCGGCGCCGGCAAAATCGAGGCGCCGCACCACCGGCTCGCAGTGCAGCCGCACGAAATAATCCTGAAAATCGAGCCAGCCACGATCGGTATCGAGCCGGGTTCGCACCCGGTCGTCGCTCATCGGCAAGAGGCGCGCGGCAATCCCGACCCGCCGGCAGAAATCCTCCATGATCGCTGACAGGGTTTCGCCGGCGGCCAGCCGGCGGGTGCGCTCGACATGGGTCGCGAGGTCACTGTCGCCGAGCCGGAACCAGGTCTCGCCGCCGAGCTTTTCGAGCGCCGCCATAAAGCTCCACGTTTCGTCGCGGCGTCCCCAACCGAGCTCGGGGTTTGAGGCCCCCGACAGCGTATAGAGCAGCGTGTCGAGATCGGGCGAGATCGCGAGGCCGAAATGCTCGAAATCATCGCCGGTATTGGCGACGACCGTGAGGGTATCGGGCGGCAAGACGTGGTACAGCCCGAGCGCCAGCTTGGCGCCGCCGACGCCGCCCGACAGCGCCAGGACCGGGGCGTCACCTGCCATCGGCCCAGCTCATCGGAACAGCCAACTCATCGGAACAGATCATGCTCCGGCGGGCGAACCAGCGCCGCGCCGTCGGCTTCGGGCGCGGTCCAATGCAGGCCGCGCACCAGCACCATCGGCATCGCCTCGTCCGCCTGGCCCATGACCAGCGAGGCCGCCGCCGCGACCTCGTCGCCAAAGCCCGTCTCGGTCACTTCCAGCGTGCGGCCGAATAGATCGGGGTGGCCGCGCCAGTCGATGATCGACGGCAGCCCGGCGGCGCCGAGCGCGATCCCGACCGTGCCCCGGCGAAACGGCCGCCCGAAACTGTCGCTGACGATGACC
>DASZLY010000444.1:0-3421 GCA_035552135.1 Allostellaceae bacterium
CGCGGAGGACGCGAAGGCTCTCTTCCCGCGACGCGCGAAAACCACCCGGGGAGGCACGGAGAGCATGGAGGGTTCGGTCCGTCTGCTCTCCGCGTCCGCCGTGCCCGGTGGCGGAATAGCGGCGCTCGCGCCACATTCGGACGGCTTCGCGTGCTCCGCGGTCCTTCCGCGACCTCCACGCTAAAATGCTTTCTATTTCAGCAGCGGCGCGTATTCGTCGAGGACGCGCAGGATCTCGTCGCGGCCGCGGTCGGGGATTTCGAGCACGGCCTCCTGGATGCCGGCCTCGCGATAATCGGCGAGCGCCGCCTTGTCGGCGGGGGCGCGGAACACCGAGATGAACAGCTCGGCGAAATCGCGGCCGTGCTCGTCGGCCATCTTCCTCAGGCGATCGCGCTCGTGGCGGATGTCCCAGCCGCGCTGCGGGCGCGGGAACCAGCCGTCGCAATATTCGACGACCCGGCGCAGCGTGTAGTCGGTCTCGCCGCCCAAGAGGATCGGCGGGTGCGGCTTCTGCGTCGGCTTCGGCCACGACCAGACCGGGTCGAAATCGACCATCTCGCCATGATAGGCGGCCTCGTCCTCGGTCCAGATCGCCTTCATCGCGAGGATACGCTCGCGCATCAGTTTGAAGCGGGATTTGTACTCGGCGCCGTGGTTTTCCATCTCCTCGACATTCCAGCCGCCGCCGATGCCGAAGATGAAACGCCCGCCCGACAGCTGGTCGAGGCTGGCGACGCATTTCGCGGTGACGATCGGGTCACGCTCGGGGATGAGGCAGATGCCGGTGCCGAGCATCAGCTTCTTGGTCGCCGCCGCCGCGAAGCTCAGCGCGACAAAGGGGTCATGCGTATGCGAATAGCGCAGCGGCAGCTCGCCGCCGCCGCCGAACGGCGTCTTGCGGCTGGTCGGGATATGGGTGTGCTCGGGCACATAGAGCGAGTCGAACCCGCGATCCTCGAGCGCCCGCGCCAATTCGGCCAGATCGATGCCGTAATCGGTCGGAAAATAGAACACGCCAATCCGCATTGCTTCCTCCACGGGCATCTTTGGCCGGGAGACTAGAGCTTGATCGCCTCGGACAGAAGCCGCTTCATCCTCTTTTCGTCATCCCGGCGCAGGCCGGGATGACGATATGTGGGAGCGCCGAGAGCCGCGCTCACCCCGCCGCGGCCGGAATGACAGCGGCTTCGGCCAACTCGATCGCGGCGACGCTCGCGACGCCGGTGGCGGCGGTTTGGCCGACATCGGGGAACGGCGGCGGGGGCATGTGCTGCAAGACCAACGTCGTGCCGGTGGCGAACTGGATGCCCTTTTCGGCGAAGACTTGATACATGCGCTTCAGGTACTCGCGCTGCACCCAGCTCGGCTTGACCGGCCGCGCGGTGAACTTGAAGCGCAGCACCAGCGCGTTGTCGACGACCTCGGCGATGCCCTGCAGTTTCAGCGGCAGCATCACTTCAGTGGCGAGCTCGGCGTTTTCCTCCTGCATCGACAGGCCGATCTGCTTTGTCGCCTTGCGCACGGTCTCGATATCAGTGCTGGGCTCGAAGCGCAGGTTGAATTTGATGGTCGCGAAGTCGCGGCTGAGATTGGTCACCGCGCCGAGCTGGCCATAGGGGATCGTGTGCAGCGGCCCGTTCTGGTGGCGCAATTTGACCGAGCGGACGCCGAGCGTCTCCACCGTGCCCTTGAGCCGACCCGTGTCGATGTACTCGCCAACCCGGAATGCGTCGTCCCACATGTAGAAAAGCCCCGAAATGATGTCGCGCACCAGCGACTGCGAGCCGAACGACACAGCAAGGCCGAAGACGCCGGCACCGGCGATCAGCGGCGCGGTGTCGACCCCCAGCCGCGATAGCACGATCAGCGCGGCCAGCACGCCGATCACCACCGCGAAGGCGGCGCGCAGCAGCGGCAGCACGGTCTGCAGCCGCGAGGCCGGGGCGACTTCCTCGTCATCGTCGGCGGCGCCGGGCAGCGCCGGGCCGGCGCCCTTCTCCTCGAGGTGCCGGTCGATCGCCAGACGCACCAGCTCCCAGGCAATGAGCGCGACCAGCAGCGTCGCGACGGCGGCGCTCGCCGAGCGCATCGCCGCCTCACGCACGGCGGCGCTCGGCTCGATCGCGTCGATCCACAGCCAGGCGATCAGCGCAGCGCCGACCGCGATCCCGATGCCGCGCAGAATGCGCGCCACCGCGCGGGCCGCCACGCCCTCGACCGGGTGCGCCCCGCGCGCGCTGTCGACTTCGGCCCATTCCCACTCGGTCAGCCGGTCGAGCACCAGCACCACGAAGAGGACGCCGAGCGTCGAGTAGACCGCCTGGCTGTAACGCAGCAGCCCGAGCGATAGCCCGGCGACAAAGAACACGAACATCATCGTGACCAGCAGCAGCCCGACCGGGACCCACGCCCGGGCGAGCGCCTCGCGAAATATCGCGATCATGCCGGTCTTCCGCCGGCCGCGAACCAGCGCCTCGCCGGCGCGCCGGGCGTAGACGATGCCGATGCCGTATAATGGAAAGACGATCATCGCGATCAGCAGGCCGAGCACATGCGGCGCGCCGCTGTCATCGTCCATCAGCCCATAGCGGCCGAAGCCGACCAGCAGGATGATCGCCAGCACCAGGGCCGAAAGCATGCGCGCCATCCGCAGCGCCTCGCCATCGGGTAGCTCGATCAGCCGCGCCGCGGCGTCGTGCGGGCGCAGGATTGCGCGCAGGATCAGCGACATGATCCGCCAGCGCACGAGAACCGCGGAGGCGAACATCGCCAGGCTGGCGGTTATGCCGGCGGGCAGCAGGAAACGATGCGTCAGGAGGTGGAACACCAGCACAAAGCCGGCAAGGCCGGCGATGTCGCTGGCCACCAGCCCAAGCACGTCGACAAGCCGCGCGCTTGTCTCCCGCGTCCGTATGCGATGGCGGGCGCGCCGGCTCAGCACGCGGATGATCGCCCCCTCGGCGGCGAGCGCGATAAGCGCCGCCACCGCCACCCAGGCCAGATCGGCCAGCACCCCGGCCGCCGAGCCGTTGCGGTCGAGCGAGCGCCACTCGCGGCCGATCGCCGAAAAAACGTCAGGCGCCATCATGACGTCGGACGTCGCCTCGGCTTCGAAGCGCGCGACGCTTTGCTCGATCCAGCCCGACATTTGCGGCATGCCATCCGGCGCGTCGGCGCGCGCGGGCCCGGCGAGCATCGTCAATGCGGCAATAAGGGCAATCAACAGCCGCTTCATTCCGGCGGCCTCCCCCGGCGGTGTCTCCGGACAGCTTACCCCATGTCGCGCGTGAACCGAAAACCCACCGTTCCGGGACGCGCCCGCGCCCCGCTCAGCCTCACGCCTCCCCGGGCTTGGCCGGGCGGGCCGTCTTAGTGGACTGCCCTGGGCGGCTCCACCTGCCGCCGCGTCAGAGAGCGG
>DASZLY010000445.1:0-4007 GCA_035552135.1 Allostellaceae bacterium
CGCTGTTGCACTGGGCGCAGGCCTTTTCGATCGCGTCCGCCTTGGAAACGTCGGCGCTGATCGCCAGCACCTTGACGCCCTTGGCGGCGACCTTCTCGATTTGCGCCTTGGCGTCGTTGAGGGCCGCCTGATCGCGCGCGAGGATCGCGACATTGGCGCCCGACGCCGCGAACTCGGCGGCGATCGCGAGGCCGAGCCCCTTGCTGCCGCCGGTCACGATCGCGCTTCTGCCGTCCAGTCTGATGTCCATAGCCTTCCTCCTTGGTGTCTGATTTGGCGCGTCAAGTCGCTCCCCGGCGTAAAGCGGGGCCCACCGTTCCACCATCTCTGGCGCTGAAAAGCGGGTCCCGGCTTCCGCCGGGAAGCGGAAGCAAACAGGGCCTGCTAGTTTGCCGTGAGGCGGTCGATCTCGTCCATGTCTTCATTGGAAAGCGCCCACTCGGCGGCGCGCACGTTCTGTTCGAGCTGGTCGGGCCTGGTGGCGCCGGCGATGATGCTGGCGACCGCGGGGCGCGCGGCAAGCCAGCTCATCGCCAGCTCGAGCATCGTGCGGCCGCGCGAGGCGCAAAAATCGGCGAGCCGCTCGACGATCGCCCAGTTGCGGTCGGTGAGATAGCGGTCGGCCATGCGCTGCGTCGTCGTCAGCCGCGCCCCTGGCGGCAGCGCCTGGTTGCGACGGTATTTGCCGGTGAGGAGGCCGTTGCCGAGCGGCGAGAACGGGATGAGCCCCAGCCCGTAGGCCTCGACCATCGCGGCCATGTTCGCCTCGTACTCGCGTTCCAAGAGGCTGTAGCGCTCCTGGCAGGCGATATAGGGTTCGAGGTTCTGGCTCTTCGCAGTCCAGCGCGCCTCGACGACCTGCCAAGCGGTGAGCGTCGAGCACGCGACGTAGCGCACCTTGCCCTGGCGCACGAGGTCGTCCATTGCCCGCAGGGTTTCCTCGATCGGGGTCAGGGGGTCTTCGATGTGCTGCCAGTAGAGATCGATATAGTCGGTGCGCAGGCGTTTGAGGCTCGCCTCGCAGGCGTCGATTATGTAGCGCCGCGACGCGCCCTGCTTTGCGCCGGAACCGTCCATCGGCCGGCCGAACTTGGTCGCCAGCACGATGTCGCGGCGGCGGTCGCCGAGGATGCGGCCGAGATAGTCCTCGGCGCCGCCCTTCGGGTCGCCGTAGGTGTCGGCGTTGTCGAAGAGGGTGATGCCGAGGTCGAGCGCCTTGTGCACGACCGCCTTCGTCGCGTCGAAATCGATGCGGCCGGCGAAATTGTTGCAGCCGAGCCCGACCAGCGAGACTTGCAGGCCCGAGCGGCCGAGATTGCGCTGTTCCACCATGTCCTCGATGCGTCGTTGTCGCGAGACTATCGGGCGATGCGCGGCGAAGCCAGATTCTTGGCTTCCCGAAGCAAACCAATTACCATTCCATCCCGGCGAAGGCCGAGCCGCTCTCGCGCGCCCGAGCGGTTTGGTTAACGAGATCGTCACCTTCGCCGCATAGGGTCGGCGGCTGGCCTGCCTTTTGCTCGGGTGGGCCGCAGGGGGTTCGGCCATGGCAGCGTCACCACCGTACGATTACGATCTCGTCGTCATCGGCTCCGGTCCCGGCGGGCAGCGTGCGGCGATCCAGGGCGCGAAGCTCGACAAGAGGGTCGCCATCATCGAGAAGACCACCGTCGTCGGCGGGGTCAGCGTCAATCTCGGCACGATTCCGTCGAAAACGCTGCGCGAGGCGGTGCTCGACCTGTCCGGCTTCCGCTCGCGCGAGTTCTACGGGTCGTCGTACCGGGTCAAGGAGAACATCACCATCCAGGACCTGCTGGTGCGCACCAACCAGGTGATCGCGCACGGCATCGACATCGCCCGCAACCAGCTGATGCGCAACCATATCGAGCTGATCTCCGCCGCCGCCTCTTTTGTCGACGACCACATGCTGCAGCTCGACCTGATCGAGGGCACCACCTCGCGCTTCATCAGCGCGGGGGCGATCGTCATCGCCACCGGCACCGAGACCACGCGCGACGCGCATGTGCCGTTCGACGGCAAGCGCATCTTCACCAGCGACGACATCCTGCACCTCGACGAGCTGCCGCGCTCGCTGGCGGTGGTCGGCGCCGGCGTCGTCGGCTGCGAATACGCCAGCATCATGGCCGCGCTCGGCGTCCGCGTGACGCTGATCGACGCGCGCCACCGGCTGCTGTCCTTTGTCGACGACGAGATCGCCGCCGAGCTCTGCCATCATCTGCGCGAGGCGCGCGTCACGCTGCGCCTGGGCGAGACCGTCAAGCGGCTCGAAACCGTGCAGACCGACACCGGCGAGCGCGTCCGGCTCATTCTCGACAGCGGCAAGACGATCATCACCGAGAAGGCGCTCTATTCGGTCGGCCGCACCGGCGCCACCAGCAAGCTCAACCTCGCCGCCGCCGGGATCGAGCCCGACGAGCGCGGCCGCATGGTGGTCGACGCGCATTTCCGTACCAAGGCGCCGCATATCTACGCGGTCGGCGATGTGATCGGCTTCCCGGCGCTGGCCTCGACCTCAATGGAGCAGGGCCGCCTCGCCGCCTGCCACGCCTTCGGCGTCAAGGCGAAGAGCGTCCCCGAGCTGTTTCCTTACGGCATCTATTCGGTGCCGGAAATCTCGATGGTCGGCAAGAACGAGGAAGAGCTGACCAAGGCCGGCGTCGCATACGAGATCGGCAAGGCGCGCTACAAGGAGATCGCCCGCGGCCAGATCATCGGCGACGTGACCGGCCTCCTAAAGCTCATCTTCCATAGCGAGACCCGCCAGCTTTTGGGGGTCCACATCATCGGCGAGGGCGCCAGCGAGCTCATCCATATCGGCCAGGCGGTGCTGTCGTTCGGCGGCACGGTCGATTACTTCGTCAACACCGTGTTCAATTATCCCACGCTCGCCGAATGCTACAAGGTCGCGGCATTCGACGGGATCAACCGGCTCGGCATGTTCCACGAAGAACCGGCCGCGATCGAAGAGGCCGAAGCGGCGGACTAGAGATTCCGGCGGTCCGATCATCGTAGGATGGGTTGAGCACAGCGAAACCCATCACCGGCATGACCGACTATCGCCGCGCCTTCATCTCAGGCGGCACCTACTTTTTCACGGTCAATCTCGCAGACCGGCGAAAGCCGCTGCTCGTCGAGCACATCGGCGCGCTGCGCAACGCGTTTCGGTACACCCGCGAAAGGCACCCTTTCGCGCTGGAAGCGGTCGTCGTGCTGCCGGACCACCTGCACGCGATCTGGACATTGCCGGAAGGCGACGCGGACTTCCCGCTGCGCTGGCGCCTCATCAAGGCGATGTTCTCGCGCGCTTTACCGGCGGGCGAAATAGTTTCGAAAAGCCGCGCGCGTCGTGCCGAGCGGGGAATCTGGCGGCGCCGCTATTGGGAACACGCCGTGCGTGACAGCGTCGATTTCAATCGGCACCTCGATTACGTTCACTTCAATCCCGTCAAGCACGGCTATGTGTCGGCGCCGAAGGATTGGCCGTATTCGTCGTTCCGCCAGGCGGTTCGGTCAGGATGGTATCCCGCCGCTTGGAGCAGCGATGCGGCCGCGGCGGAAACCGGGTTTGGCGAGCGGTGATGGGTTTCGCGGGGCTCAACCCATCCTACGGATTGGCAGATGGCTAGAAGCACAAATTACCTCGATCCCGACCGGCCGGGTGCGCTGCGTCTCGCGGTCGGCGAGGCGCGCGAAATGGGCGAGGCCGCCCTCGCCCGCATCGGCTATGATGGCGACGACGCACGCATCGTCGTCGATCAGCTCATCGATAATTCGCTGTGCGGCTATCGCTTCGCCGGGCTGCCGCGCATCCTGGCGATCGCCCGCGAGGCTAAGACGCAGAGCGCCCGCGCCCCGGTCGCCGTCGTCCACGAGACGGCGACGACGGCGCTGGTCGACGGCGGCAACAATGTCGGCTATGTCGCGGTCTATCGCGGCGCCGAGATCGCGATCGCCAAGGCCAGAGCGAGCGGGGTCGCCGCGGTCGG
>DASZLY010000446.1:0-2239 GCA_035552135.1 Allostellaceae bacterium
GGCGGCGGCAATCGCCGCGGTCAAGTGAGGCCGCGATGTTGAGCTTTCCCGAAGAGATCGTGCTCCTGCTGCTCGACGAGACCGACGGCGATTTCGTGCCCCTGCCGGAATCGGTGTTCGCGATCGTCATGGGCGGCGCCGCGCTGATGGATCTGGCGCTGCACAACCGCATCGACACCGACCTCGAAAAGATGATTGTGGTCGACCGCACGCCGGTCGGCGACGACATTCTCGACGACGCGCTGAAAGGGCTCGGCAAGGGCAAGAGCGAGCTGTCGATCGCCGACGCGCTCTACGACGTGGCGGTGAGCGCCGAGGAGTACCGCTCGCTGGCTTTGCGGCGGCTGATCGCGCGCGGCATCCTCAATGAGGTGAACGGCCGGCACCTCTGGGTCTTCCGCACGCGGCGCTATCCGGTCATCGACAACAGCGAGCAGCAGGAAGTGCGCGCGCGGTTGCGCCAGCTGCTCCTCAGCAACGACATTCCCGACCCGCGCGACGTGGTGCTGGTCTGCCTCATCGACGCCTGCGCGCTCGCCGGCTTCGTGCTGAGCGCCGCCGAGCTCGATGTTGCCTCGCCGCGGATCGAGCAGCTCCGCAAGATGGACCTGATCGGCCAGGCGGTGACCAAGGCCGCTTCCGAGACCGAGGCGATCATCAAGTTCGCCGCGACGACTATGTAGCGAGTGCGCTGGGTAGCGAGTGCGCTGGGTAGCGAGTGCGCCGGGTAGCGAGTGCGCCGGGGCATCCGCCCCGGCTTCGGTACCGCCGTGAGCTCGCGCGGAGGCGTGAGCGTACTTGCAAGACTCGCATATCGCGCCCGCATCATAAGGCAGGCTTACGACCTTGCCTTTCGCGCGAGGCTGCGCCAGCATGCCGCATGCCTCTCCGAGGCGAGCCCCTCGCCGGGCAGTTGTCAGATGGAGGAAGCGAGACATGGCGCGCGTCTATAAGCGGATCGATTCGGACGGTCACATCCTGGAGCCGGTGTCGCTGTGGAGCGACTACATGGACCCCAATTTCCGCGAGCGCGCACCCAAGCTGATCATCGACAATGACGGACGGGAAAAGCTGTTCCTCGAAAACCAGGTGCTCGGCTCGAAGCAGGGCATGGGCGGCATCGGCGGGGTCGGCGCCCGGCAGGGCGAGATCAAGGCCGAGATGATGAAATACGAGGATGGGCGGCCGGGCGGGTTCGACCCGCACAAGCGCATCCCCGACATGGACCTCGACGGGATCGACGCCGCCTTCCTCTATCCGAGCATGGGCCTGTTCTCGGGCGCGGTGCACGACCCGGCGCTCGCCGGGGCGCTGTGCCGGGCCTACAACCGCTGGCTCGCGGATTACTGCAAGCCGTACCCGGATCGCCTGTTCGGCATCGCCATGTTGCCGATGCAGGACGTCGACACCGCGATCAGCGAGATGAAATTCGCCCGCAAGGAGCTGGGCATGAAGGGCGGCTTCATGCGGCCCAACCCGTACAACGACCGGCTGATCCACGACCCGGCCTATGAACCGTTCTGGACCGCGTGCGAGGAATACGACTTTGTCGTCGGCTTCCACGAAGGCGGCTCGTCGGGTATGCCGACGGTCGGCATCGACCGCTTCGAGGGCCGCGCCGCGCAGCACATCATCAGCCACACGATGGAGATGATGCTCGCCGCGCTGAGCATGATCTGGGGTGGGGTGTGCGAGCGGCACCCCAAGCTGCGCGTCGGCTTCCTCGAGTCGGGCGGCGGCTGGATCGCGCCGTGGCTCGACCGGATGGACCGCCACTTCGACGACCAGGGCTTTAACGACAGCGGGTTGAAGACGCGGCCCAGCGAAATCTTCAAGAAGCAGTGCTGGATCTCGTTCGAGCCGGTCGAGGGCAGCCTCGCGCATCTCGCCGATTATGTCGGCGCCGACAAGATATTGTGGGCGACCGATTACCCGCATCGCGACGGGTTCTTCCCCGGCGCGCCCGACATGATCGAGAAGCAGCTCGACGCGGCCGGGGTTTCCGCCGCCACCAAGCACGGCGTCATGGCCGGCGGCGCGATGGCGTTTTACGGGCTGAACTGACCCTCACCCATCTCGTGTCGGCAGAGCCGCCGCGATCCACCCTCTCCCGCATGCGGGAGAGGGAAGGGGCCCGCGCAAGGCGTGGGAAGGGTGAGGGAAACGTGAAGGGACGCAAAATGCCACGCCAGTACAATGTCGTCGATGCGGACGCGCACATCCTCGAACCGCTCGATCT
>DASZLY010000447.1:0-3515 GCA_035552135.1 Allostellaceae bacterium
AGATATTGCGCACCGGAATCGAGCAGATAGAGCGTGCCCGGCTCGAGCAGCTTTTCGGTCTCGGGGCTGGCGCGGTAATGCACGATCGCGCCGTTCGAGCCGGCGCCCGAGATCGTCGGAAAGCTGAGGTCGCGGAAATACTGGCCCTCCCGGCGGAAGGCTTCGAGGCGGTCGCTGGCGGCGATCTCCTTGAGCCCGCCCATCGGCGCCTCCCGTGCCAGCCAGGCGAGAAAGCGCGTCACCGCCGCGCCGTCGCGGCGGTGCGCCGCGCGGGTGCCGTCGAGCTCGACCGCGTTCTTGCAGGCCTTGGGCAGCATGCACGGATCGGGAGCGCGCAGGATGCGCGCGCCCGCCGCCGAAAGCCGGTCGAACACCCAGGAGGCGCCGGTCGCCGGGTCGAGCTGGACGCGGCCTTCCTTGGCGAGCGCGTCGAGCGCGGCGCCGAGCCGGTCGGGCATCTCGACCGTCACCGCATTGCCGAGATGGCGGTCGAGCCCGGGGCTGAGCTTGCGGCGGTCGATGAACAGTGTCACCGCGCCGTCCGCCTTGACGATCGCGAAGGACAGCGGCAGCGGCGTGTGCGGCACATCGCCGCCGCGGACGTTCAACAGCCAGGCGATCGATTCCGGCATGGTCAGCACGGTCGCCGTGGCGCCGTTATCGGCGAGCGCCCGGCCGATGCGCGCGCGTTTGCCGGCGGCGCTCTCGCCGGCAAAGCCGTCGGGCTGCGCGAAGACCGGAGCCAGCGGCGCCGCCGGCCGTCCGGTCCACACCGCGTCCAGCGGGTTCTTCTCGACCGCGCGCAGCGTCGCGCCGGCGCGCTCTGCCCCGGCGCGCAGCCGATCGACCTCCTGCGGGGTGTGCAGCCACGGGTCGTAGCCGATCGCGTCGCCCTTCTTTGCCGCGGCGGCGAGCCACGTTGCCGGCGGCTCGTCGATCAGATGGCGGATTTCATAGGCCTTGGCATCGACCTGCGCGCCGGCCTGCAGCGTGTAGCGGCCATCGACAAAGACCGCCGCGCGATCCTTCAGCACCACCGCCATCCCGGCCGAGCCGGTAAAGCCGGTCAGCCAGGCGAGCCGCTGACCGCAGAGCGGGACGTATTCGCCCTGATGCTCGTCGGCGCGCGGCACGACAAAGCCGGCGAGCCCGTCGGCGGCGAGGCGCTCGCGCAGCAGCCGCAAGCGCTCGGCACGCGGCAGGCGCGCAAAATCCTCGCGCTGGACGCCGTCGCTATGCCGCGCCGCAAGCTCGGCGCGGCGCGCGTCGAGCGCGGCGGCGAGCGACGGCGGGGTCGGCGCGGCGACCAGCACGTGCCAGCTCGCGCCGATCTCGGGCGGCGCCGCGAGCACCCCGGCGATCAGCGCATCGACCGAAGCGACATCGAGCGGCGTCCCCGCTGCCCGCAATTCCGCCGCCAGCCGGCCAGCCTCGGCCGTCACCCCATCCATTAGCCACTCCTTGCTGTCACCCGCCCAGTCTAAAGCATTTTCCGCTCGACGTATCGGCGCGGCAACCCATCGATTGCGCGTGCTGCGGTGCAGGAGCTATCTCGGCACTATGTCAGGTCCATTGACTTATGCATGGCTGCTTTGCGGCTGCACGCTTGATAAGCATTTATCAGATTGCCATTTGTGCACTGCACCATGCAGGTGAGAGGTACGCACCATGTTCATCGTCAGTCTCTTTGCCGCGGCACGGAACGCCTTCGCCGAATGGCGGCGCCGGCAGCAGGCCTATGCCGAGCTGATGGCGCTTGACGACCGGTCGCTCGCCGATATCGGCATCCACCGCTCGCAGATCCCCGGGATCGTCGAGGGCTATCGCGTCACCGATCGCGAGCAGCGCGATCGCGACTTCATTCCGGCCTTCAGCTCGCAGCGGCTGGCTGGCGGCCATACCTGGTTTCCCTGGTTTCCGCCGCTCTAAACGCTAACGGCACGGACAAGACCAACGGCCCGTCCCCGTCTCAGGGGCGGGCCGTTTATTTGCGCACAATCAGCGTCGACCAGTCGTCGAAGACGAGGCGGAAGGCGAGGCGAAGGCGCCGCGCGCGATAGGCGGCGAGCACCGCGGCCTCCTGGCGGCGCAGCAGCCCGGAAAGGATCGCCATACCGCCCGGCGCGACCGCGCGCGACAGGTCGCGCGCCATCAGCACCAGCGGCCGGGCGAGAATATTGGCGAAGACGAGATCGTGGCCGCGGCTGCGCCCGACGCCGGCACCGCGGCTAACCGACACCAGTGCTGCGACGCCGTTGCGGCGCGCGTGGTGCCGAGCGACCGTCACCGAGCCGGCATCGATGTCACTCGCGACCACGCGGCGGTGCAGCGTCTTGGCCGCGGCGATCGACAGAATGCCGCTGCCCGAGCCGATGTCGCGCGGGCGGCGAAAGCGCCGGCGCCGTGCAAGCCGGTCGAACGCCTGGAGGCAGCTGCGCGTCGTCGGATGCTCGCCGGTGCCGAAGGCGGTCGCGGCATCGATCTCGACCGCGATCGCGCCGGCCGGCGGCCGGTCGCGCCAATGCGAGCCGTAGATGAAAAAGCGCCCGACGCGCTGCGGCGGAAAGGCACGGCGGTTTTCCGCGAGCCAATCGCGCTCCGGGATCGGCATTTCGATCAGGTCGAGGATCTTCCCGCCTGCCGCGGTCGCTACAAGGGTCAGCCGCAGATCGAGCTCAGGATTGACGAGGATCGCGGGGGAATAGGCCTCGACCAGCCATTCGCCCGGGCGACCGCTCACGGCCTCGCGCGTCTCGAAGGCCGAGACCGCGCCGGCCCGGCGGTCGAGGATTTCCGCGGCGGCGGCCGCCGCCTCGGCGCCCTCGACGCGCAGCGCGAGGTGGTAGAGGGGCATCAGCGCTTCCCGCTCGCCATTGCACCGGCGCCGTGCGTCCCTCGAGGCTTCGCTGCGCGAGGCACCTCAGGATGAGGGCGGTTGGCGGATGGCATTAAGAAAATTCCTCATCCCGAGGTGCGACGCGCACGGAGCCTCGAAGGACGCGCCAACTCACGCGCGCTCGACGAAGGCGTCCATCACCTTCTTGTCGCCGGCGTGCTCGAAATCGATTTCGAGTTTGTTGTCCTCGACGACGCGGATCACGCCATAGCCGAATTTCTGGTGGAACACCCGGTCGCCGACCGCGAAGCCGCCGATCTTCTTGACCTCCTGGCCGCGCGACGGCGGGCGCGTGCCCTCGATGACCAGCGGCGGACGCGGCGGGGTTTTCTTGTAGGTGCTGTGGTAGCCCTCGCTCCAGCCGGTGCCCCAGGCGGCATTGGCGGCGGGCGAGGCGGCCCAGCCGGCGCCGGGGCCGAGCCCCATCTCGGTCTCGATCTCGATCTGCTCCTTGGGCAGCTCGTCGACAAAGCGCGAACGCGCCGAAGCCTGCCACTGCCCATGAATGCGCCGGTTGGCGGCGAACGAGACCAGCGCGCGATGCCGCGCCCGGGTGAGGCCGACATAGGCGAGGCGGCGCTCCTCTTCGAGACCGGGCAGGCCGGACTCCTCGATCGAG
>DASZLY010000448.1:0-3115 GCA_035552135.1 Allostellaceae bacterium
CGCATGGGACGGGCTCGACCCCATCAATCCCGGCCAGGAAGAGGCGCGCTGGCTGCTGCAACGGCCGTCGATCGACCGCAATCTCGGGCCCGAGCCGGTTGACCCCGTGCCGGGGCAGGCGCGCTACGAGGCGAGCTTTACCCGCATGCATATCGCGCACGCCTCGATCGGGCCGTCGAGCGCGCTGGCGCTGTTCAAGGACGGGCACCTGACGGTGTGGTCGCACACCCAGGGCGTCTATCCGCTCAAGGCCGCGCTCGCCCGCACCCTGAAGCTCGACCCCGCGCAGATCTCGGTGCGGCACGCGCAGGGGCCGGGCTGCTACGGCCATAACGGCGCCGACGACGCGGCGGCCGACGCCGCGGTGATAGCGCTGCGCCGGCCCGGCGTGCCGGTGCGGGTGCGCTGGCGGCGCGAGGAGGAGTTCGGCTTCGAGCCGGTCAGTCCGGCGATGGTCACCACGGTGCGCGCGATCCTCGACGACGAGGGACGGCCGGTCGACTGGACGACCGAAATCTGGAGCGGCCGGCATTCGAGCCGGCCGGGCGGCGGCGGCAATCTGCTCGCCGCCGAAGCGCTGCCCGACCCGCCGGCGGCACCGCCGCCGGCCGATCCGCCCGAAGCCAATGGCGGCGGCGGCACCCGCAACGGCGAGCCGCTCTACGCCTTTCCGGCGAAACGCATCGTCCATCACCTCGTCGCCGAGACGCCGGTGCGCACTTCGTCGCTGCGCGGACTGGGCGCGACGATCAACGTCTTCGCGATCGAATCGGCGATGGACGAGCTGGCCGAGCGCGCCGGGATCGACCCGGTCGCCTATCGCCTCGCGGTGCTCGCCGATCCGCGCGCCAGGGCCGTCGTCGAGCGCGTCGCAAAGATGGCCGATTGGCGGCCGGGACTGCCGATCGGCACCGGCAAGGGGCGCGGCATCGGCTTTGCGATGTACAAGAACCGCGCCGCCTACTGCGCGGTCGTCGCCGATGTCGAGGTCGACGAAGCGGTGCGGCTCACCAAGGTGTGGTGCGCCGCCGATGCCGGGCTCGTCATCAGCCCGGACGGCGCGCTCAACCAGCTTGAGGGCGGAGTCATCCAGGGCGCCAGCTGGGCGTTGAAGGAAGGGGTGCGGCTCGACAGCGCGGGGATCAGCTCGCGCGACTGGGAGAGCTATCCGGTGCTGCGCTTCACCGAAGTGCCCGAGGTATTCTGCGAGCTGGTCGATGCGACCGCCGATCTGCCGCCGCTCGGCATCGGCGAGGCGAGCGGCGGCCCGACCGTTGCGGCGATCGGCAACGCGGTGGCGCAGGCGCTCGGCGCGCGGCTGCGCGACCTGCCGCTCTCCCGCGAGCGGGTGATGGATGCGCTGCTGAAAGGCTGATTGCAGTCGTCATTCCGGGGCACCGCGCAGCGATGAACCCGGAATGACGAATATATTAACGCTGCACAGCGGGAGCCTCGAAGGACGCACCGGCCGCGGCGGCCGCGCGCCTCACTCGCCGCGCTTGGCGAGGCTGTCGCGGTGCTTGGCGACCTCGCCGGCGCTGACCGCTGTCGCCGCGTTGCCCCAGGCATTGCGGATATAGGTCAGCACGGCGGCCGCCTCGCGGTCGTCGAGCGTCTCGCCGAAGGCCGGCATCGAGGGCGCGGTCGGTGCATGATCCGTCGCGACGCTCTGCGTTCCGGCGAGCACGACGCGGATCAGCGAGGTCGGATCGGTCGACTGCACCGACGGCGAGCCCGCGAGACGCGGGAACAAATTGGCGATGCCCGCCCCGTGCGGCGCGTGGCAGGCGGAGCATTCGTCGGCGTAGATCGCGGCGCCGGCCTTCATCGCGGGGTCGGATGAAGCGACCGGCTGCGGCGATTCCTCATTCGGCGCGGGCTGGTCTTTCAGGTACGTGGCGACCGCGTGCAGGTCGGCGTCGGTCAGCTTGCTGCTCGAATGCGTCACGACATCGGCCATCGGGCCGGTCGCGGCCGAAAAGCGGTTGTGCCCGGTCTTGAGGTAGGCGACCAGATCGTCCGCCGACCACGAGCCGATCCCGCGCTTCGGGTGGGTGGTGAGGTCAGGCGCGAACCAGCCTTGCAGCGCGTAGCCCTGCAGCCGCTCGCCGCTCTTGTCGCCGCCGGCCACGTTCTTCGGCGTGTGGCAGGCGCCGCAATGCATCAGCCCCTCGACGAGATAGGCGCCGCGGTTCCAGGCGTCGCCCTTGTCGAGGTTGCGCTGGAACGCGCCGGGCGTGAAGTTAAGCTTGTTCCACGCCGCCATGTCGGCGCGCACGCTGAGCGGGAACGGCAACTGGTCGGCCTTCACGCTGTTCTCGACCGCGGGCACCGTCGCCAGATAGGCGCGGATCGCCAGCACATCGTCGCGATCGAGCTTGGTGAGATAAGGGTACGGCATCGCCGGGAAGAGGTGTTTGCCGTCGCGGCGGATGCCTTCGGTCATCGCGCGGGCGAAATCGCCGTCGCTCCACAGCCCGATGCCGGCCGTCTTGTCGGGCGTGATGTTCGGCGCGATGACGTTGCCGAACGGGGTTTCGACCGCCAGCCCGCCGGCGAAAGCCTGCCCGCCGGGCTTTGTGTGGCAGCCGGCGCAGTCACCGGCCGTCGCCAGATAGCGCCCGCGCTCGATCTGCGAGAAATCCTGCCCGGTATTGCCGGCGAGCGCGATGCCGGCGCTGGCGGCGACGGCCGCGGCCGCCAGCAGGGCGAAAACCCTACGCATCGACCAGCGGCCCGGGGTTCTTGAGGTAGCGCTCGCGAATGGCCTTGGCCGACCAGTAGGCCAGCGCGCCGACCGTCCCGGTCGGATTGTAGCCGGCATTCTGCGGAAACGCCGTCGCCCCCTGGACGAAGAGGTTCGGCACGTCCCAGCTCTGCAGGTATTTGTTGAGCGCGCTATCCTTGGGGTTCGCCCCCATGATCGCGCCGCCGCAGAGATGCGAGGTCTGGTACTGGGTGATGTCGTAGGGGGCCTTGCGCGGCCGCTTGTCGACCCGGTTCGCGCCCATCGCCTTGATGATCTCGGCGTAGCGGTCGGTCAGGAACGCGTTCATCTTCAGCTCGTTGTCGGGGAAATCCATCGTCATCCGGACGAGCGGCCGGCCAAACCGAT
>DASZLY010000449.1:0-7097 GCA_035552135.1 Allostellaceae bacterium
CAGGCGATGAGCGAATACGTCGTGCTTCAGGTGCTGCGCCTGCACCGCCAGGATTTCGCCTACCGCGCCCAGCAGGCCGCCGCCGAATGGCGCGAGCACGACCAGAAGAACGCCGCCGAGCGCACCGTCGGCCTCCTCGGCTTTGGCCAACTCGGCCAGGATGCGGCGGGCAAGCTCGCGGCGCTGGGTTTCCCGGTCGCCGGCTGGAGCCGTTCCGGCCGCGCGGTGCCGGGTTTCGTCACCTATGGCGGCCCGGCCGGGCTCGATGCGCTGCTGGCGCAGAGCGAAATCCTCGTCTCGCTGCTGCCGATGACTCCGGAGACCGAGGCCATTCTCGACGCGCGCCTGTTTGCCCGGCTGCCGCGCGGTGCGGGGCTCGTCAATGCCGGGCGCGGCCGGCATCTGGTCGAGGCCGACCTGCTGGCGGCGCTCGATTCGGGCCAGCTTTCCGCCGCGGTGCTCGACGTATTCCGCGACGAACCGCTGCCGGCGGCGCATCCGTTTTGGCGTCACCCGCGGATCGTCGTGACGCCGCATGTCGCGGCCGAGACGCATCCGCCGACCGCTGCGGCGATCATCGCCCGGGCGATTGGCGATTTCGAGGCCGGGTTGCCGCTTGCCAACCTGATTGACCCGGCGCGCGGCTACTGACAGCCGGCCATCGCGAGAAGGGGGGGCCGCATGAGCATGAACAAGAACCCGGGCCTGTGGATCATCATCCTGCTGGCCGTCACAGGCTGGAATCTCTACGAGATTTTCGGCCCGCAAAGCGAGACGCCGCCGCAAAGCATCGTGATCCTCAGCGGGGTGCTGGTGGTTTGTGGCCTCGCCGGGCTGGCCGGCGCGATCATCCAGCGGGTGCAGCAAAAGAGCCGCACGAGCGCCTGACCTGGGCTTTTAATTCAGGCTCTTGAGCAGGCCGGTGAGGGTTGCCTTGTCGGCGTCGCCAGCGATCGGGATGGCGAATTCGAGGTGGCTGGCGACCGCGGCGAAGCGCTCGGTGAGCTTGCCGGCGATCTCGTCATGCGTGCCGATCACCGCGTAATGGTCGAGCATCTCGTCGGGGATGAAGCCCGGCATCTCGTGCCAGCGCTGCGCCCGCGAATGGCCATGCAAGGTGCGCGCGACCTCGCCATAGCCCTGGGTCTCGAACGCGACGAGATAGGTCGGGGTCGAGGCGTAGAACGCGATCCGCGCGCGCACGTCGCGCACTCTGGCTTCGAGCCCTTTTTTGTCAGGCGCCGTCGCGACCAGCGGCATCGCGGCGATCTCGAAGCGCGAGAAATCGCGCCCGGTCTTGGCCGCGCCCTTCTTCGCCGCCGGCCGCATCACCTCGGCGATGTAGCGTGGCGTGCATACCGGGTGGGCGCGAATGCCATCGGCGACCTCGCCGGCGACCTGGCACATGAATGGATTGACCGCCGCGAGCTGGATCGGGATGTCGGGATGCTCGATCGGCGGCGGCGCGAAAAGCGGCACCATGAGGCTCAGTTTGTAGTGCGCGCTGTCGTATTGCAGCTTGGTGCCGCCCTCCTGCCAGCAGCGCCAGATCGCCCGCAGCGCGCCGACATAGTCGCGCATCCACGGGCCGGGCGGCGTCCATCCCATGCCGTAGCGGCGCTCGATATGCCCCTTGACCTGGCTGCCGAGCCCCAGCGTGAAGCGGCCTTTCGACAGGCGCTGCAGGGTCCAGGCGGCGAGCGCGGTGACCGCCGGCGCGCGTGGAAAGGCGATCGCGACGCCGGTCGCCAACCCGACCCGCTCGGTCGCCTGCGCCGCCAGCGCCAGGACGACGAACGGGTCGTCCTTAGTTTCCTCGCTGACGATGCCGTCATAGCCGAGCGCCTCGGCCAGCCGCGCCTCGTCGCCGGCGCGCGCCAGGTCGAGCCCGCCCGCGGCAGCGCGCAACCCGGGGTCGAGATTGCCGAGCGGGAGTTGTGTCTCGATCTTCATGGTGGCAGCTTCCGGGTTGACATCGTGCAGTGCTTAGCTAAGTCTCTGAACTAAGTTAGGAGTGCCGAAATGGACGAGCCTATCTCAGTTCACGCGGCCAAAACGCATCTATCACGACTGATCGCCCGCGCCGAGGCGGGCGAGGAGATCGTTATCGCGCGCGGGAAAAAGCCGGTGGTCAAGCTGGTGCCGATCGAGAAGCCAAAACCTAAGCGCGTGTTCGGCTCGATGAAAGGGCAATTCACCGTCGGCCCGGAATTCTTCGAGCCAATGTCCGAAGAGGAACTTGCCCTTTGGTATGAATAGATGCGCCTGTTACTCGACACTCACGTGCTGCTCTGGTGGCTGTCCGGGAATCGAGCGCTGTCCGTGCCAGCGCGTGCGGCGATTGCAGATGACGATAATGCTACACTCGTCAGCGCCGCGTCGGCGTGGGAGATCGCGATAAAATTCAAGCAGGGAAAGCTGCCGACGGCAGGCGGGCTGGTTCGCGATATCGAAGGAACGATGGACCGGCACGGGTTCTTGGGATTATCGGTAACGATCCTCGATGGGCAGCACGCCGGAAGTCTGCCCTTACACCACAAGGACCCCTTCGACCGCCTGCTGATCGCCCAGGCTCTCGCCGGGTCGCTGACGCTAATCTCGAACGAGCGGCTGTTCGACCGTTACGGCGTCGCGCGCCTCTGGTAGCTCATCCGAAGCGGCCGGCGATATGCGCGTAGACCGCGCGCAGCGTCTGCGCCTCGGCGCCTTCGGGGCGGCCGGGACGCGAGCGGTTGTTCCACGCCAGCACGTCGAGATGCGCCCACGGCACGGCCGGATCGACGAACTCGTTGAGATAGAGCGCCGCGGTGATGGCGCCGCCCTGCGGCCCGTCCGAGACATTGTTGAGGTCGGCGATCTTGCTGTCGATCATGCGGCGATAGGGCTTGTAGAGCGGCATCCGCCACATCGGGTCGTCCTCGGCCGCGCCGGCGGCGAGCAGCGCGGCGGCGAGCGTGTCGTCGTTGCAGAACAGCGCCGGCAGCTCGGGGCCGAGTGCGACCCGCGCCGCGCCGGTCAAGGTCGCCGCGTCGACGATCATCGCCGGCTTCTCGTCGGACGCTTCGCTCAGCGCGTCGCACAGGATGAGCCGGCCCTCGGCGTCGGTATTGCCGATCTCGACCGTCAGCCCCTTGCGCGTCTTGATGATGTCGCGCGGCCGCATCGCATTGCCCGAGACCGAGTTCTCGACGCAGGGCAGCAGCACGCGCAGCCGCACCGGCAGCCCGGCCTGCATGATCGCCTGGCCGAGGCCGAGCATGATCGCCGCGCCGGCCATGTCTTTCTTCATGTTGAGCATGCCCGAGGCCGGCTTGAGGTCGAGCCCGCCGGTGTCGAAGCACACGCCCTTGCCGACCAGCGTCACCTTGGGCGCATCGGGCTCGCCCCAAATGATGTCGGCGAGCCGCGGCGGCCTGGTGCTGGCGCGGCCGACGGCATGGATCGTCGGGTAGTTCTCGGCGAGCAGCCGGTCGCCGACCACGACCCGGTATTGCGCGCCGGCATCCTTCGCGACCTGCTGCGCCGCGTCGGCGAGCTCCTCCGGTCCCATGTCGGAGGCCGGCGTCGTCGCCAGGTCGCGCGCCAGGAACACCGCCCCGGCGAGCCGCTCGACATGGCCGCGATCGGCGCGCTCCGGCCATACCAGCCGCGCCGTGCCCGCAGGCTTGGCGCGATAGCGCGTGAAGCGATAGGTGCCGAGCGCCCAGCCGAGCGCCATGCGAGTGGCGTCGCCGCTCTCCGGCGACGGGTCGATGCGGTAGCTGCCTTCGGGCAGGGTTTCCGACAGCCCGGCGACCGTCCATAGCGCCGCCTCGTCATCGCCGGTGCCGACCAGCACGCGGCCGAGCTTGCCGTGCTTGTCGGGGACGAGCGCGGTCTTGCCCGCCTCGGCCTTGAAGTCGATCGCCGCCGCCCAGTCGCGCTCGCGTGCCGGCGCGCTGTCGCGCCACGCCGCCAGCCCGCCCTTGCCGAGCGGCGTCAGCGGCACCGCGTCTGCGTCGTCGTCGATCAGGGAATACGCCATCCTGCACCTCACCTCTTCTGCCGCGCAGCATGCCTTCGGCGGCGCGGCCAGGCTAGCAGAACAGGTTGCCGCGGCTAGTCCAGCGCGTCGAGCACGCGCGCCAGCCGCGCCAGGTCTTCCTCGCGCGACAGGCGATGGTCGCCGTCCTTCACCAGGGTCAGCGTCACGTCCGCGCCCTGCAGCCGCTCGGCGAGCGTCAGGCTTTGCTGCCACGGCACCGACACGTCCGCCATGCCGTGCAGCAGCCGCACCGGGCAGGCGAGCGGGATCGGCGCGCGCAGCACTAGGTTGCAGTCGCCGTCCTCGACCAGGGCGCGCGTATAGAGATAGCCCGCCTCGTCATAGGGCGAGGGCAGCGCGATCTGCGCTTCTTCGCGCAGCACGCGAAGCTGTGCCTCGCTGAGCCGCCGCGGCAGCAGATCGGTGGTGAAATCGGGCGCGGCGGCGATGCCGACCAGCGCCGCGACCCGCTCGGGCCGGGCGAGCGCCGCCAGCACCATGATCCAGCCGCCCATGCTCGACCCGACCAGCACTTGCGGCCCCGCGCTCAGCGAATCGATGACCGCGACCGCGTCGTCGCGCCAGCGCGAGATCGTCCCCGCGGCGAAGTCGCCGCTCGATTGTCCATGCGCGAAATAGTCGAAGCGCACGTAAGCGCGCCCGCGCTGGCGGCAATATTCTTCCAAAAACAAGGCCTTGGCGCCGGTCATGTCGGAGCGGAAGCCGCCGAGGAAAATGATCCCCGGCGCCGTGCCGGCGAGCCGGCGGTAGGCGATTGTCGCGCCTCCCGGGCGTGCTAGACTCGCGGTCGCGTCAAGAGGCGGCGTCGCGCTTTCGGGCGTTTGCATGTAGAACGCTGCAGCGGCATGCGGAATGACACGCGAGGATAACATCGGTTTGGACACGCTCCCAAGGGGACCCGAAGAGGGCCGCCCGCCCGCCGTGCTGCAGGTGATTCCGAGCCTCGTCTCGGGCGGCGTCGAGCGCGGCACGATCGAGGTCGCCGCGGCTCTCGTCGCCGCCGGCTGGATCGCTTATGTCGCCTCGTCCGGCGGCCCGATGGAACGCGAGCTGGCGCGGGTCGGCGCGACCCATATCCGCCTGCCGCTCGCCTCGAAGAACCCGCTGGCGATCCGCCGCAACACGGGGGCGCTCGTCGACGTCATTCGTCGCAACAAGATCGACATCGTCCACGCGCGCAGCCGCGCTCCGGCCTGGAGCGCCTGGCTCGCGGCGCGAAAGACGCGGCGGCATTTCATCACGACCTTCCACAACGCCTATGACGACAAGGCGCCGTTCAAGCACTGGTACAATTCGGTGATGGGGCGCGGCGAGCGGGTGATCGCAATCTCGCAGTTCGTCGCCGAGCACGCCGCCGAAGTGTACGGCGTCGGTGCCGACCGCCTGCGCACGATCCCGCGCGGCGTCGACATGAAGCTGTTCGACGCCCACCACGTCACCGGCCACCGCGTCGCCGACCTCGCCGCGCGATGGCGCGTTCCCGACGGGCATGCGGTGGTGATGCTGCCCGGGCGGTTGACCCGGTGGAAGGGCGGGCTTGACTTTATCGAGGCGATCGCCCGGCTGCGCCGCCGCGATGTCTGCTGCCTCTTGGTCGGCGCCGAGCAGCGTCCCGGCTTTCGCCGCGAGCTCGAAGCGGCGATCGGCCGCCACGGTCTCGTCGGCCAGTTCCGCATCGTCGAGGATTGCCGCGACATCACCGCCGCCTACGTCCTCGCCGACGTGGTGGTCTCCGCCTCGACCGACCCAGAAGGGTTCGGCCGCACCATCGTCGAGGCGCAGGCGATGGGCCGCCCGGTGATCGCAACCGACCACGGCGGCGCGCGCGAGACGGTGATTCCCGGCAGCACCGGCTGGCTGGTGCCGCCGGGCGATACGGTGGCGCTGGCGACGGCGATCGATCATGCGCTGCGGCTTGAGCCGCTGGCGCGCGACGAGCTCGCCCGCCGCGCCCGGCTGCACATCGCCCAGGGCTTCACGCGCGAGGCGATGTGCGCGCGCACGATTGCGATCTACGAGGAGCTGCTGTTCCCCGAGCCGCAGGCGATGCCCCTCGCCGACGAGCCGCTCGCCATCTCGGCGTAAGCTTGACATGAACGAGCCGCGTCAAAAGGTCATCCGGCAATCTTTGCGGAAGCGACAGAAGAAGCAGCCCGAAACGCTGGCCGAACGATTATTGGCCATTGGGCGGGATTGCGCCGAACGATTGGGCCCTGAATATCGGGCGATTGATCACGACGCGATCCTCTACGATGAGGACGGGCTGCCGCGGTCTTGAATGGCGGAAGCGTCTTCGGCAACGAAAATCCTCGTCATCAAGCTGGGCGCGCTGGGCGATGTCGTGCAGGCGATGGGCGCGGCGCAGGCGATCCGCGCGTATCATCGCGACGCCGAGATCGTCGTGCTGACGACCGAGTCCTATGCCGGGTTGTTGCGCCGCGCACCCTATTTCGACGCGGTGTGGATCGACGGGCGGCCGCGCGACCCCGCCGGGCTGTGGCGGCTCGCACGACGGCTGCGCGAGGCGTGTTTCGACCGCGTCTACGACCTCTCGACCCGCCAGCGCAGCGCGCTCTATTTCTGGCTGATGCGCCGGTCGAGATGGCTGGCCGGTGGCGGCCCGGAATGGTCGGGCATCGTGCGCTTCGCGTCGCACCGCCAGCCCGACACGCCGGAGCGGCGGCGTATGCACACGCTCGACCGCGAGGCCGACCAGCTGCGCTGGGCGGGCATTCCCGGTCCGGTGCCGGGGCCCGATTTGTCCTGGGCGGCGACCGATGTGTCGCGCTTCGCGCTGCCGGCGGACTATGTGCTGCTGATTCCCGGCGGCGCGCCGCACCGGCCCGAAAAGCGCTGGCCGCTCGCGCAGTTCATCGCGCTGGCCGAGCGCATCGCCGCGGCAGGATCAATGCCGGTGGTGATCGGCGGCCCCGGCGAGCGCGACCTCGGCGCGGCGATCGCGGCGGCGGTGCCGCAGGCGCGGGACCTCACCGGCCAGACCGAATTCGGCGACATCGTCGCGCTCGGCCGCTTCGCCCGGCGCGCGATCGGC
>DASZLY010000450.1:0-9330 GCA_035552135.1 Allostellaceae bacterium
TGAACTGACGATCGCGCAGGCGTTCGTGAAACGGCCGGGCCAGTCCCGGCCGTTTTCATTTGCCGTCCCGATTTGCGCCGGGCCGACGATTCACAGCTTTGGCAGCCCCGGCTCGACGCCGGGATCGAGCTGCATGTCGAAAGCTGTGAGCAGCGCCGCGGTCGCCGCGTAATTGCCCATCAGCGCGACGAGATCGACCAGCGCCCGGCGCCCGAACTGCGCGAGCGCGCGGGCATAGGTCGCCGGCGACACTTTGCGCGCGCCGAAAATCTCGCGGCCGAGCGCGATGATTGCAGCGTCGGCCTCGGCGACGCCGTCGAGTGCGCGGCGATGGCGCACGATGTCGATCAGCCCGGTCGCGATGCCTTCGTGTCGCGCCTCGGCCTCGTGGGCGGCCCATTCGAACTGGCTGTCGAGCTCGCGCGCGGCAACGAGGATCGCCAGCTCGCGCACCCTCCCGCCGAGCCCGGCCTCGAACCGCAGATAGCGGTTTACCGGGCGCGAGCGCCGCGTGAGTTCCGGGCTGTGCAGCTGGATCCCGCCGGGCCCGCGCAACCCGCGGAGGTTGCCGGCGCCCGGCGCGACGACGCTGTCATAGATGGCCTGGTCCTCGGTGCTCAGCCCGTCGCGGCGCGGCAGCGGAAGCCTGCACCCTGATTCGGGATCGATGTCGTCGGGGTATCGCTGCATGGGCTTCGTACGTCCTTCGAGATGGTGCCTGACGGCGCTGCTCAGGTGAGGCCGGTTGCAGATGGCATGAAGATAGCCGTGAGGTGCGGGGCGTAGCATAGCCTCGAAGGGCGCGAGGGCGGCTATCCCATGCCGCGCAAAGCGCGGACCGCGTCGTGGCAATCTCGAAGGCATTAAGGATTGGGCGAGATTGTTGCATTACGCTCGCCATAACACCGGGGGAGAGAATGCATGACCAAGATCGCATCCGTCGCCGCCTATCCGGTTTCCGTCCCGCGCAAGCAGCCGGTATGGACCGCGCATGAGCGCTCGACCGCGTGGAACGCGATCCTCGTGCAGGTGCGCACCGATGACGGGCTTGCCGGGCACGGCATCATTCATGCGGGCCCGGCGCCGCGTGTCTGCGAGTATGTCGCCAAGTTCGGCGAGTTCGTCGCCGGGATGGACGCGCTCGCCACCACCGCGATCTGGGAGAAGCTCTTCGCGCTGACCTCGCCGCGCCCCGGTGCGATCCCAATGGCCCCTGGGGGCAAGACCGAGATCCCGGCGCCGATCCCGCGCCCCGACCGCACCGTGGCGATGGCGGCGCTCGGCGGCATCGACATCGCGCTGTGGGACCTGAAGGGCATCTCCGCGAACATGCCGGTCTATCGGCTGCTCGGCGGCGAGAACCGGCCGCTCCACACTTACGCGACCGGCGGCTATTACCGCGGCGCCAGTGACCGCGAATACGGCGCCGAGCTCGCTCGCTTCGTGCAGATGGGCTACCGCGCGGTAAAGCTCAAATGCGGCGCCGGCTCGGTCAAGGAGGAGGCGGCGCGCGTCGCCACCGTGCGCAAGGTGATCGGCGACGGCCCTGATCTCATGCTCGACATGAACGCGCCCTACGACCTCCCCGACTGCATCGACTTCGCGCGGCGGGTCGAGGCGTCGAATATCTACTGGCTCGAAGAGCCGCTGCATTGGTATCTGCAGCCGGCCGATTTTGCGCGGCTCGCGGCGGCGACGCCGATCCCCCTGGCGCATGGCGAGCGCGAGCTGACCCGCTTTACGGTGCGCGACTTCATCACCGTCGGCGGCATCCGCTATGTGCAATTCGACGCGACCCGCGCCGGCGGTTTTACCGAGGCATTGCGCATCGCCCATCTTGCCGAGCAGCACGGCGCGGTCCTCGCGCCGCACACCGCCCCCGAGCTGCACGGCCATCTCGTGCTGGCGATGCCGCGCGCCTCGTTCGGCGTCGAGTCGCATGGCGGGCGCGACAGCGACCCGCTGCATTACGGTCTCTTCAAGGAGCACCCGCATCTGCACGACGGCGAGCTGGTGATTTCCGACAAGCCCGGTTTCGGGCTCGAGATCGACTGGGATTTCGTCCGCAAACACGCCGCGACCGGCGGCGAGGGCCGCGCCTTCGGCACGTGATGTCGGGCGAATGACGAAGCGCGGGATACCTTGGCGGGCAACTAAAAGCGATTAAAAGTTGAGCAGAAACAAATAATATCAAAAAGCAATATTATCGGACAAAGACACTCCCTCTGCCGCGGCCTTAAGGTCGCGGCAGCGGCCCTCGCCTAGAAGGGCCCGACGGAACAGAGGGAGTGCTCGGCAATGGCGATTCCGGCCAGTGATGTTCATGTGCCGTGGTGGAAGGAACCCACCAAGGATCAGTGGTATGCCTATGTCGCGGCGTGGCTGGGCTGGACGCTCGATGCCTTCGACTTCACCATCTTCCTCTTGATCATGGTGCCGATCGCCAAGGAATTTAACGTCCCGCTGACGGACGTGGCGATCGTCTTCACGATCACCTTGTGGATGCGCCTCGTCGGCGCGACGGCGGCGGGCTGGATGGCCGACCGGCTGGGCCGCAAGAAGCCGCTGATGATCTCGATCGCCTGGTTCTCGGTGTGCAATTTCATCGCCGGGTTCTCGCCGACCTTCTGGTTCCTGCTGCTGTTTCGTGCCCTCTTGGGCATCGGCATGGGCGCCGAATGGCCGTGCGGCGCTGCGCTGGCGATGGAGCAGTGGCCGATCCGCTCGCGCGGCTTTATGAGCGGCGTGCTGCAGGGCTCGTGGGGCCTCGGTTTCCTGCTGTCGAGTGCGTGCTATTGGCTGCTGTTCGACCGCTGGGGCTGGCGCGGCATGCTGTGGATCGGCATCGCGCCGGCGATTGCGATTGTCTATGTCCGCTTCTTTGTCAAGGAGCCGGAGGTCTGGGTCGAGAACAACCGCCTGCAAAAGGCGCAAAACCGTGTGGTCAAGGCGCCGCTCGCCGCGATCTTCCGCCGCGGGATCGTCGGCAACGTGTTCAATGCGTGCTGGTTCCAGTGCGCCGGCTTTGTCGCTTACTACTCGATCAACGCGCTGTTCGCGACCCATCTGCAAAAGGATTTGGGCCTCTCGACCGCGCTGATCGCGACGCCGATCATGCTGGCGAATGTCCTCGTCTTCCTTGCCAGCTCGGGCTGGGGGGTCTTCTCGGACCGCTTTGGCCGGCGCTGGGCGATGATCATCCCCGCGGTGATCTCGATGTTCATCTTGCCGGTCTACCTGCTGTCCACGAACACGCTGGTGATCATCGGTGGCTTTGTCGCGATCGGGCTGTTCGCCGGGGGCGCGATGTACGGCCAGATACCGGCCTATCTGAACGAGCGCTATCCGACCGAGGTGCGGGCTACGGCGTCGGCGTTCAGCTACCATGTCGGCGCAATCGCCGGCGGGCTGGTGCCGCCGATCCTGACCTACTTTGCGACCTCCCCGGGTTGGAACCTGGGCTTCGCCATCCCGATGCTGATCGGCGCGATGTTTGGGCTGGTGAATTTCATCGCTGCACTGTTGCTCGGACCCGAGACCCGGGGCACCGAGATGGTGCCCGATCTCGTCATCGCCTAAACTTCCGGGCAGACATGACAAACCCTCCGTCCGGTTCGCCGGGCGGAGGGCTTTTTCATGCGCGGCCGGCTAAGCCGGCGCGGCGGCTCTTGCCGGCCGGTTACTCGCAGACCTTGACGGTCTTCATCGCGGTCATCGCTTCGGTGCGCGACCTGTAGGTGACGCCGTCGGGGCCGACGACCGTCTCGGTCTTGGTCATCGGCTTCTGGTCGACGACCTGGCAGTGCCGGTCGGCGCCTTGCACGATGTACCAATCGCTATCCGCCAGGGCGGGCATCGCGACGGCGACCAGCGCCGCGCTCGCCAGCAGGATCTTGATCTTCATTCTTGCCTCCTAAAGTAGTTGTACGGACGGGAACGGAATTACCAACAAATGGTTCCTGCTTCGTCTCGGGAAATTGCAGGTTGTGTGACTTCTTGGTTTGCTGTGTAGTCGAAATCTATTGTTGATTGAAGACTTGATTGCGCCCGCAGATTGCCGGGGCAAAGTAATTCGCGGCTGAAGGTTGATAGGGCCGGGCGGGCTTGATCGGCACCCCGCGGCCTATAATCTCTGGTATCGCCGCCGCCAAGGCTCCCCCGGAGGGACACGATGACCGCATTGCCGCCGCTCGATCCCGCCTTCCTGCCGCCGGGCGTAAGCTCGCGTTTTGTCGAGCGCGTCAACGGGTTGCGCGTCCACATCCTCGAGGCCGGCGAGCCCGGCCGCCCGTGCCTGTTGCTGCTGCACGGCTTTCCCGAGCTCGCCTATTCCTGGCGCAAGATCATGGGCCCGCTCGCCGCCGCCGGGTTCCACGTCGTCGCGCCCGACCTGCGCGGCTATGGCCGTACTACCGGGTGGAGCGCCAATTACGACGATGATCTGCGCCCGTTCCGGCTGCTGAACGCAGTGCGCGACGCGCTCGGCCTCGTCGCCGCGCTCGGCTGTCGCGAGACAGCGGGGGTTGTCGGCCACGATTTCGGCGCCGGGGTCGCGGCGTGGTGCGCGCTGGTGCGGCCCGACGTGTTCCGCTCGCTGGCGCTGATGAGCGCGCCGTTCGACGGGCCGCCGGACGTGCCCTTCGCGACCGACGGCAAGAGGCCGCAAATCCCCGAGAGCCCGACCATCCACGAGTCGCTCGCCGCCTTGCCCCGCCCGCGCAAGCATTATCAATGGTGGTATTCGACGCGGCCCGCCAACGCCGCGATGTGGCATTGCAGGGAGGGCGTCCACGCCTTTCTGCGCGCCTACTACCACCATAAGAGCGCCGACTGGAAAGCCAACCAACCGCACAAGCTCGCCGGCTGGACCGCCGCGGAGCTCGCCAAGATGCCGACCTACTACATCATGGATCTGGCCGACGACATGCCCGCCGCCGTCGCCAAGGAGATGCCGTCCGCCGTCGAGATCGCCGCCAATAAATGGCTGCCCGACGGTGAGCTCGCGGTCTATGCCGGCGAATACACCCGCAACGGCTTTCAGGGCGGGCTCAACTGGTACCGTTCGCGCAGCGGCGGTGCGTTCGAAAGCGAGCTGCAGCTGTTTTCCGGGCGGACGATCGACGTGCCGTCGCTCTTCATCTCCGGCACGTCCGACTGGGGCGTCTACCAGCGCCCCGGCGCGGTCGACAAGATGAACGGCACCGCCTGCACGGCGATGACCGGCGTTCACCTCCTCGACGGCGCCGGTCATTGGGTGCAGCAGGAACAGCCCGAGAAAGCGACCGAGCTGCTGCTCGGGTTTTTGCGGCGCTGACCCCTTATTCCCTCTCCCCGTTCACGGGGAGAGGGTGGCTCGCGCCCGCGAGGCGAGGGAGGGGAGGCTTCGCAGCGGATGGCGCCTCAGCAGGAGGAGCTGTCGCCTCCCCCGCCGAAATCCCCGCCGCTGCTATCGCCGCCGCCGTCATAGTCGCCGCCATAGTCACCGCCGCCGGAATCGCCACCGGCATAACCACCACCCTGATCGCCGCCGGCATAGCCACCATCCCCGCTGGCGTAGCCGCCCTGGTCGCCGCCACCGGCGTAGCCGCCGCCGCTCTGGTCGTCGCCGTAGTAGTTATTGATGACGGTCTCGCCGAGCCCGCCCTGCATGCCGCCCATGCCCATGCCGCCCATGCCCATGCCGCCAAGGCCGCCGGCGAAACCATGCCCGAACAGCGAGGAGATGCCCTCAAACAGCAAGGCGCCGCCGGCGACGCCGGCCGCGGTCGTCGCGGCCGAGCGCAGGAAGCTGCTCCCGCCGCCGCCACCGCCGAAGACGCCTGCCGCCGGGCCGTAACCCTGTTGCGGCGCATAGCCCTGCTGCGGCGCGTAGCCTTGCTGGGCGTATTGCGGCGGGGGCGGAGGCGGCGCTTGCGGGGCACGGGTCCACGGACCCGGCCCGCTCGGCGGCACGCTGCCGGTCGAGGACTGGCTGCGCCCAAACAGGCCGCCGAGGAAGCTCGTCGATTGCTGCGGTTGCGGCGGCGCGAGGCTGGCAAGCTGTTTCTGCAGATCGGCGATGCGGCTCTCCGCGTTATGCAGCGACAGATCCTGGATCAGCACGGTTTGCACCAGATAGTAGGGCGCATCCGGCATCTGGGTCATCGCCTGGCGAATCATCGCGTCCGCCTCGGCATCCTTTGGCTGGCCCGAGGTCGTAGCGCTCTGCAGGCGCGTCAGCAAGGTGGTGATCAGGTCGCGTTCTTGGGGTTCCATGGGGTCCTGCCCGTTCCTTCAAGGGCTTTCTTGCAAAGCCCGTCGGCGCGCCAAAGTCCGTCCGCGGCTCGCGGCGCGTCGCGCAAGATGTGGGGAGCGCGCAACGCGCGTCAATGAGGTGCGCCGGTTCGCCGTGAAACCCCCTCGCCGCGCGAAGGCGGGGAGAGGGGGCCCGTCGCGCAGCGATGGGAGGGTGAGCGGCAGGGTTCGCAGCGGATGGCTGCCCCTCACCCCGCTCCTCGACCCGCGGGCGGGCGGGCGTGAAGTTTTGGGGTTAGACCTTCTCGATCACTTCCATCTGGGCGCCGTCGGGGGCTTCGAGAAAGGCGACGTGGCGGCCGTTATTGTTGATCTCCTCGAGCACCTTGACGCCGTTCTTGCGCGCCGTCGCCATGGTCCCGGCATAGTCGTCGGTCTGCACCGCGAGGTGCTCGATGCCGAGAAATTGCGGGTGGTCCTGGGTGCCGATCTTGACCGTGATGTTGAGCTGCAGCCCGTGCAAATCGACGCGGAAGCCGCGCCCCGGGATTTCCGCCAGCAGCTTGCCGCCGAAATTCTTCACGTAATAATCCGCCGTCTTCGCCGGGTCGGCGCATTTCAGGTGCACGTGTCCGATCTCGAAAGCCATGGTTCCCTCCTCACCGATATCGCGCGCAGAGCAGATTCGGTTTGGCGGACAACGTCAAGCCCGAGTAGGGTCCCGGCCAACGCGCGCTTCAATCAGGGAGGGAGTTTCATGCCGACAGCCACCGACAATTCAGGCCTCGTCTTCACCGGCTGCGAGATCAGTGCCGGCGCCAGCGCCAGCTCGGGCGGCGGCTCGGGCCACGCGCATGCCCACGGCAAGCGCTGGGAGGTCGTGATCGCCGGCAAGCGCATCAAGACCGTCGATGTCCACGCGCATTGCGTCGTTCCCGACGCGGCCAAGGTCATCAACCATCCGCTCGAGGCGCCGGCGCTGTTGTGGTCGGACGTCGACACGCGCCTCGCGCAGATGGACCGCTCGGGCGTCGATGTCGAGGCGCTCAGCATCAATCCCTTCTGGTATCGCGCCGAGCGCGACGCCGCCGAGCAGCTCGTCAAGATCCAGAACGAGCAGCTCGCCGGGTTCTCCGCCAGCCATCCCGACCGCTTTGTCGGCTTCGCGACCGCGGCGCTGCAATTCCCCGATCTCGCGGCGCAGCAGATCGAGCATGCCGTGAAGCGCATGGGCTTCAGGGGCGTCAGCGTCGGCGGTTCGTGCGCGGGCCAAGACCTCGCCGACCCGAAATTCCACCCGTTCTGGCAGAAATGCGAGGAGCTCGGGGTGCTCGTCTTCATGCACCCGCTCGGCACCCGCGAGCTGGAGCCGAGCGGCCGCCTCGCCGGTAACGGGCTCCTCACCAACACCATCGGCAACCCGCTCGAGACGACGATCGCGCTGTCGCACCTCATCTTCGAGGGCACGCTCGACCGCTTTCCGGGCCTCAAGATCTGCGCCGCGCACGGCGCCGGCTTCCTCGCCAGCTATGCGCATCGCTCGAACGCGGTGCTCAAGGTGTTCCCCAACCGGGTCGGCACGCCGCCCAAGCTGAAGCCGACCGAGTATCTGCGCAACGGCCAGATCCTCGCCGACACCATCATGTTCACCGGCGAGGCGGTAAAGCACCTCATCAACGACATGGGCGTCGAGAATGTGGTGATGGGCACCGACTACCCGTTCCCGTGGAACACCGAGCCCGTCGACCACATCCTGTCGATCCCCGACATCACCGACGCCGACAAGATCGCCATCCTCGGCGGCACCCTGCACAAGCTGCTGGGCATCGAGCCCTAAGCGGCGCTTTTCTCTGCCCTCTCTCCCCGTGAACGGGGGAGGGGGCATACCCTCTATTCGGTGGCCGCGCTGGCCAGCTCCTTGGTGCGCTGGTCCAGCTTGGCCATCAGCTCGTTGAGCCCGCCATTGCGCATCACCGACTTGAACGTGTCGCGTTCCATCTGCACCAGGCTGGCGCCGGCGCTGAAAATGTCGACGATCTTGTACCCGTCGCCCTCGGGCTCGAGGTGCCATTGCACCGATTGCGACCCCCAGCCGTCCTTGGTGAAGGTCGTCCACACCACCGCGGTGCCGTCTTTCAGCGGCGTGGCGGCAGCAGTCTCGACCCGCACCGTCGGGTCGGACGCCAGCTCGAGCTGCGGGTAGTAGGTCTCGACCAGATAGCTGACGAGGATCGTGCGGAAGCGGTTCTGGATGTCGCTCGAGGCGCCGGTCAGTTGGTCGGCCGTGGTGTAGCCGGCGATGCGCTTCACATCCATGTTGTGCGCGAAGAGATCGGCGAGCGCGGCGCGCCGTTGCAGCGAGTTCGCGCCGCTGGCCTTGGCGATGCGGAACGACTCGGTGAGGAATTTCGAGACGAAGCCGACCGCCGCCTTCTTGTCGCCCGGCGCGGCCGTGGCGATTGCCGCCGGCGCGGTTTCCGCGACCGCCGGCAGTGCCTCCGCCGAAGCGAGCTCGACCGGCTTCGCCGCGGCCGCCGGATGCTCGGCGGCAGGCTGCGTCAGGCTCACCGGGACGACCGCCGCCTTCGCTGCGGCCGCCGGGTGCTCGGCGGCGGGCTGCATCAGGCTCACCGGGACGATCCTTGGCTTGTCGCTCTCCGCCGGAGGGGGGCTGGCCGCTGCGGCAAGGCTCATCGCCGCGACCGCGCCAAACGGCACGACCCGCGTTGCCGTCGTGGTGACGCCGCCATGCGTCGAGGTGATCGTGTAGGACGCTTCCGTCGCCTTAGCCGCGGGGGCGGCCGCCGGCATTGCCGCTTCGGCAAGCTTCGCCGGCTGCTTCGCGGCGGCAAGCTTCCGCACTTCGGGCTTCTTCGCCGCGGCGAGTTTTTTCAGCTCCGGCTTCTTCGCCGCGGCAAGCTTTCTCTCGGGCGCTTTATGCTTGGCGGTCGCGAGCTTTGTTTGCGGATGCGCCTCCGGCTTCTTCGTCGCCGCCTTGACCGGCTTTGCCGGTTTTATTGCGGCCTTTGCCGGGGGATTGGCCGGGTGCTGCGCCAGCGCCGCGGTAACCGGCGCGACGGCCAGCAACGCCGCCAC
>DASZLY010000451.1:0-4171 GCA_035552135.1 Allostellaceae bacterium
GGGCCGACCAGGCGCCGATCTCGGTGATTCGGCCGACGAGGCCGGGGCCAGCCATCGCCGCCTGGCCCTTGGCCAGTCCGTCATGCGCTCCGCCTCCGACCAGCACGCTGCGTACATAGAGGCCACCGGGCTCGGCGATCACCGGCTCGGTGCGCAGGATCGGCGGTGCGGTCTTCGGAACGTTCAGCAGGCTGCGCAGAACCTGGTCGTGCGCCTCGAGCTCGAGCGCCGTCGCCTGCCATTTCCTCAGCCGCGCATTCTCCTCGCGCAGCCGCTCATTGTCGTGGGCCAGATCGAGCAGGCCGCGGGTGACGGCCATGCTGTCGCGCACGGCCGACAGCGGCTGCTGGACCACGGCCAGGATCGGGGCGAAGAAGTCCGCCGTCTCGGCCCGCGCCCGGTCGACCATCGTCGGGTCGATGCGCCCCATGACGATCAGCGCGACAGCGGCCAGAGTCAGGATGATCGAGGCAAAACGATCCCCGAAGGCGCGCGGCTGTACCGCGGAGTTCGGACTAAAGGCGGTGCGCTGCGCCAAGGAGACTCACACCATTCGCTGGAAGCACTGGGCCCAGCATACAGCCTATCGGGTTAAAATGCGTTAATGACCACATTGCGGAGCATCCGCATCTCTTCGAGCGCACGGCCCGAGCCCAACGCCACGCAGGATAGGGGATCGTCGGCGATCGAAACCGGCAGGCCGGTCGCGTAGCGCAGCACGAAATCGAGATTGGACAGCAGCGCGCCGCCGCCGGTCAGCACGATCCCTTTATCGACAATGTCGGCGGCCAGCTCCGGCGCGGTATGCTCCAGCGCCACCTTCACCGCCTCGACGATCGCCGCGACCGGCTCGGCCAGGCTCTCGGCGATCTGGCGCTCGCTGATGATCAGCTCCTTGGGCACGCCGTTCATCAAATCGCGGCCCTTGATCTCCATCATGCGTCCGTCACCGTCGTCCGGCGGGCAGGCGGAGCCGATCGACTTCTTGATCCGCTCGGCCGAGCTTTCGCCGACCAGCAGGTTATGGTGGCGGCGGATATAGGCGATGATCGCCTCGTCCAGCTTGTCGCCGCCGACGCGTACCGAGCGGGAATAGACGATGCCGCCCAGAGAGATGACCGCGACCTCGGTCGTGCCGCCGCCGATATCCACGACCATCGACCCGGTCGGCTCGGTCACCGGCAGGCCGGCACCGATCGCGGCTGCCATCGGCTCCTCGATCAGGAAGACGCGGCGGGCGCCGGCGCTCTCGGCCGCTTCCTTGATGGCGCGGCGCTCGACCGCGGTCGAGCCCGAGGGGACGCAGATGATCACCTGGGGCGAGGCGAAGCTCCGCCGGTTGTGAACCTTGCGGATGAAGTGCTTGATCATCTCCTCGGCGCCTTCGAAGTCCGCGATGACGCCGTCGCGCAGCGGCCGGATCGCCTGGATGTTGCCGGGGGTACGGCCCAGCATCTGCTTTGCTTCCTCGCCGACCGCGAGCACCTGTTTGCGGCCCTTAACCATGGCAATCGCCACCACCGACGGCTCGTTCAGGACGATGCCGCGGCCCCTGACGTAGACAAGCGTGTTCGCCGTGCCGAGGTCGATCGCCATGTCCGCCGACAACAGGCCGAACATCCTTCCAATCATTGCCACCGCAAACCTATAGTTGCTATCGCCTCGCCGGTCTTAACCAGTCCGGCAGGGGGCGCAGAAAACTCTTGCCGATCAATGACATTATTATCCGCCACGGGCAACAATCATTACGATTGTTGCTGGCGGAACAACTGCCGGCAAAATTCCCCTGTCGTGGCCGATCCTTGCGGATCGGCGGGCGCACGGCAAGTCGTCTTAGCCGCCGTCCCGTTCAACCGACCCGTGCATCGCGAAGCCTTGAAAATTCCCCGCCCGACGCCGATCGTGACGCGATGCAAGGCAGCGCCATCGTCAAGCGCTCGGTGCGCATCGCCGGGCACGCCACCAGCATCTCGCTGGAGGCGGCGTTCTGGGACGCGCTGCGCGAGATCGCAGCATTTCGCCAGGTGCCGGTGCCGGCGCTGGTCGCGGCTATCGATGCCGGGCGCAGCGGCAACCTGTCGAGCGCGATCCGCCTTTTCGTACTCGACGGCGCACGCCGCGGCGAGCTGACGGGCGGCGCGCCGAATGCTAGAGTCGATGCCTCGTTCTAGGAGGATCGCGTGGGCTCGGTCGTCAACCTCAACCGGTTCCGCAAGGACAAGCAACGCGCCGACGAGCGGAGCGACGCCGCCGAGAACCGCGCGTTGCACGGCCGCACAAAAGCGGAGCGCGCGAAGGAAGCCGCCGACCGCAAGCGCCGCGAGGACCTGCTCGAGGGTAAGAAGCTCGACCCGCCATAGGACCGCGGGCGTCCCGCCCGCAGCGGCCGAGACGGCCGCGATCCGGCGTCAACCCTGTTTCAGCGCCGCCTCATAAGCCGCGCGGGTCGCGGCGTCGAAGCAGACGAACGTGACGCTCTCCGGCACTGTGTCGGCAGCGAGATGCGCCGCCACGGTAGCGACCGCGATCTCGGCCGCGGGCTCGCGCGGAAAGCCGTAAATCCCGGTCGAGATCGCCGGAAAGGCGATCATCGCGAAGCCGTGCTCGCGCGCGATCGCCAGGCAGCGGCGATAGCACGAGGCCAGCGTCTCGCGCTCACCGGCCCCGCCGCCATGCCAGATCGGGCCGACGGTGTGGATCACATGGCCGGCGGGCAGCCGATAGCCGCCTGTCAGCTTTGCGTCGCCCGGCGCGCAGCCGCCCAGCTTGCGGCATTCGGCGAGCAGCTCCGGCCCGGCGGCGCGATGGATCGCGCCGTCGACCCCACCGCCGCCGAGCAGCGAGGAGTTCGCGGCGTTGACGATCGCATCGACCGCGAGGCGGGTGATGTCGCCGCTGTCAAGGCGGATGCGCGGATGCGGGTTTGCGGTCATGGCTGGGGCTCGGATGCCATGCTAGCAGCAAAAAGCGGGAACCGGATGCCCGGTTCCCGCCATTTGCGTCTGGAAAAGCCGGCCGGATGCCGGCCCCCGTTTCTTCTGTGCAGTTTGGCCGTCAGGCGACGCGCGACCGGAGATCCTCGATCCCCTTTGGGTGGAAACCGCTGCGCACCGCGACTTCCGCCGGGGTGCGGCGGGGCGTCGGGCGCGCCATCACCACCTCGGCCTGGCGGTCGGCAATAATGCCCATCAGCCGGCGCAGCGATTCGCGGCCGCGCGACAGGCGCGAGCGCACCGTGCCGACCGGCACGCCGATCACCTCGGCAACCGCCTCGTAGCGCATGCCTTCGAGCCCGACCAGGAGAATCACCGTGCGCTGCTCCTCGGGTAAGCGGGCGAGCGCGCGGTCGAGGTCGCGCAACTCGAGGCGCTTGCCCTGGTCGGCGGCGCGGGTCAAGGACGGCTCGGTCTCGCTGACCGACACCGCCGCTCCCTCGCGCACCGCGCGGCGCACCTGGTTGACGTATTGGTTATGCAGGATGGTAAACAGCCAGGCCCGCAAATCGGTGCCTTCCTTCCACAAATGCAGCTTAGCAAGGCCGCGCACCAGGCAGTCCTGGACAAGGTCGTCGGCCGCTACGATATCGCGTGTAAGCGCGCGAGCGTATCGACGTAGACGCGGAATTTCGGCTTCAATCCGTTCTCGGAGGTCGGCCATACGGCGCTCCCGTTTCAGCGATTGGGGGGAAACCAATCCCATGCACGGCAAAATCTAGCGATGACCAGCAACCCGATGATGACAAGTGCGCTTCTTTTTGTAAGTAATTGTAACCGATTGTGACGTGTGCCGAATGTTTGTTCGCGACCGTACAGAGTGGGAAGTCGAGCCGCTCGATGAGTGAAACGGGGCATATCCTGGTCGTCGATGACCAGCAGGAGATTTGCGACCTCGTTCGCGAATACCTGTCGGATGAGGGATTCCGCGTTTCGACCGCGAATGATGGCGCGGGCATGCGGCAGGCGATGGGGCGCGAACCGGTCGATCTGGTGATCCTCGACCTGGTGCTGCGCGGCGAAGATGGCTTGCAGCTGGCGCGCGAGCTGCGCAGTCAGTCCGATATCGGCATCGTCATGCTGACCGGGCGCGGCGAAACGGTCGATCGCATCATCGGCCTCGAAATGGGCGCCGACGACTATCTGTCGAAGCCGTTTCATCTGCGCGAGCTCTTGGC
>DASZLY010000452.1:0-1593 GCA_035552135.1 Allostellaceae bacterium
GAACCGGCGCATCCAGTTCTTCACGCCCGAGGGCAAATACCTCAGCGAGTGGACCGGCATGGGCGGGCCCAACGACATTAGCCGCGGCAAGGACGGCAACTATTACATCGCCGAGCAGGAGGCCGACGGCAACCCGGCCTACTGCACCGTGCGCAGCCCCACGGGCGAGGTGCTGGCCAAGATGGAAAGCCGCCACGTCCACGGCATCGGCGTCGACTCGCACGGCGACATCTACGCCGGGCTCACGCAGAACCGCGGCGTCGACAAATTCGTCCGGGTGAGGTGAGCATCGCAGCTGTCATTGCGAGCGCAGCGAAGCAACCTCGCGCCGGTCGCGTATTCGGAGCGAGATTGCCGCGTCGCCCCCGGCTCCTCGCAATGACAGCGAGCTTGCTTACTGCACCGGCTCCAGCACCACCACCGGGATTTCGCGCTCGGTCTTCTGCGCGTAATCGGCGTAGGGCGGCCAGAACTTGAGCGCTTCCTGCCACAGCCGGGCGCGCTCGGCGCCGGTGACGGTGCGCGCCCGCGCCTTGAGCTTCTTGGGACCGACCTGTACCTCGACCTCGGGGTCGGCTTGCAGGTTGAGGTACCATTGCGGGTGCTTCGGCGCGCCGCCCTTCGAGGCGACGATGATGTAGCCGCCGTCGCCGGTGTCGCCGTAGAACAGCGGGAAGACGATCTTCTCGCCCGATTTGCGGCCGGTCGTCGTCAGCAGCAGCGAGGGCACGGTGATCTGCGGCCGGCCGGGCGGGGTCACCGTGTACATGTGCCCCTCGGTGCCGCCGGTCGCGATGTAGCGCTTGGCGTGCTCGACCATCCAGTCGGGCAGGTTCGCGGCGAGTTTGGCTTCGGGCATTGGCTGGGCTCCCTTGATGTGCGGCCCGCTCAGATCGGCTGGCCGCTGGCGTGCGAGGAATTGACCGTAAATGCCAGCCCGCTGGGGCCGGGGAGGGTGAACGAATCGTGGATGCGGCCGCGGCTGATCGCCGACGGCGACAGGCCCTTCTCGGCGTAGTCGCGGTGCGCTGCGTCGATGTCGTCGACCATCAGGTCGAAGGGCGCAGTCGTGCCGGCCTCGACCGGCTTCTCGGCCTGGCGCACGACGACATGCGTGCCGCCGCGCAGCTCGAGCACGGCGAGGTGGTCCATCGTCACGATCGGGCGCAGACCCGCGGTCTCGAGCCAGCGCGCCGCGTCACCGACATCGTTGACGGGCAGCCGCACATGACCGACGGCGACCGGCGGGCGTTGATCGATGGTATCGGGCATGGCGTTCCTCCCCGTCCGTGATTTTCGCTCAGTAATGCGTGACCCAGGGGCTGTCGAGGGCCGCCTCGATGCGGCGGTGGCGCGCCTTGATGATTTCGGCGGGGACGGCGCTGACAAAGGCGTAGAAGGTCTTGGTGCGGATCGCGTCGACGACGCGCTCGCCGACCTTCATCGGGTCGAGCCCGGTCGCCGCGAGGCGCTCGGCGAGCACGCGCTCGTTGCTGTCGCGGATCTGCGGGCCGCCCATATGCTCGGGCCGGTTGCGCGCGCCGCGCGCGATGTTGGTGGCGATCGGGCCGGGGCACAGCACCGAGACGCCGA
>DASZLY010000453.1:0-9729 GCA_035552135.1 Allostellaceae bacterium
TGCGCGGCTCGGCGAGATGGCGTGGGGCGCCTGGGAGGGCCGCACGCTGGCCGAACTGCGCGTCGAGCTCGGGCCGGAGATGGCGGACATGGAGGCGCGCGGCCTCGACTTTCGCCCGCCCGGCGGCGAAAGCCCGCGCGATGTGCAGGCGCGCCTTGTCCCCCTCTTCGCCGAGCTCGCCGCCGCCGGCGCCCCGGCCATCGCGATCACCCACAAGGGCGTCATCCGCGCCGCGCTGGCGCTGGCGACGGGCTGGGACATGCGGGACAAGCCGCCGCACCGCCTCTCATGGGCCGCGGCGCATCTCTTCAGCCTCGATCCAGCCGGCCGCCTCTCGGTCGAACGCCTCAACCTCCCGCTGGAGGGCTGATGCGGGTCCTCTTCCACGTCCAGTACCTGCTCGGCATCGGCCATCTGCAGCGCTCGCTGCGCATCGCCGAGGCGCTGGTCGAGGCCGGGGTCGCGGTGACGCTGGTGCAGGGCGGCCCGCCGGTGCCCGAGCTAGCGCGGGCGCGCGGCATCGAAATCGTGCAGCTGCCGCCGATCCGCGCGCGCGACGCGACCTTCGCGCTGGTCGACGCGGCGGGCGAGCCGCTCGGCGACGCGCTGCGCGCGGCGCGGCGCGACCGGCTGCTCGCCGCTTTCGCCGATGCGAAGCCGGGTGCGGTCGTGGTCGAGGGCTTTCCGTTCGCCCGCCGCGCCTTCCGCTTCGAGCTCGACCCGCTGATCGCCGCGGCGAAAGCGGCGGGAGTGCCGGTCGTCTCGTCGGTGCGCGACATTCCGACGGTGCGTGCCGATCCGGCCCGTCTCGCCGAGATCGTCGCCCGCGTGCGCAACGATTTCGCCGGCGTGCTGGTGCATGGCGATCCCGGCTTCATCCCGTTCGACGCCGCCTTTCCGGCAGCGCCCGAGATCGCCGGCCGGCTGCACTACACGGGCTATGTCGCCTCCGATGGACCGCGGGCGTCCCGCCCGCCCAACGACGCCGAATTGGCGGCCGAGACGGCAGCGGTCCGGGAAGGAGAGGTTTTGGTCTCGGTCGGCGGCGGCGCCGCCGGGCGGGCGCTGGTGCTGGCGGCGCTGGCGGCGCGCCGGCAAGGCTGCTTCGCCGAACGCGGCTGGCGCATCCTCGCCGGCGCGAGTGTCGGCGACGGCGAACTCGCCGCGCTGCGCGCCGCCGCGCCGCCGGGTGTCGCCCTCGAGCGCTTCCGCACGGATTTCGCGGCGCTGCTGCGCGACTGTCACGTCTCCGTCAGCCAGGCCGGCTACAACACCGTCCTCGACCTTCTTGCCGCGAGGGTTCCCGCCGTGCTGGTGCCGTTTGCCGCCGAACGCGAGACCGAGCAGACGATCCGCGCCGAGCATCTCGCGTCGCGCGGCGCGGCCGTGCTGCTGCGCGAGAGCGAGCTCGCGCCGGCGAGCCTCGCGGCGGCGATCGAGACCGCCGCGGCGCGCGATCCGGCGCCGCTCGCACTCGATGTGGACGGCGCGCGCCGCTCGGCCGTGCTCATCCGCGAAATCATGGTATCATCCGCCGATGACGTATCTGCCGCGCGTCGCAGCGGCGATTAGCGCCGAATGGCCCGATCTGGTCGATGAGCTGGATCGCTGGGAGGAGGCCGGGTTGGTCGCGCAGTTCTGGTGGCGCGACGATGACGCCGTGGCTCCGACCCCGGCGCTCGACCGGCTCCTGGCGCTCGCCGCCGGCCTGCCGCTGGCGCTGGCGGTGATCCCGGGCGATGTCGAGGACGAACTGGAAGCGGCGCTCGATTTCTTTCCCGGTGTCGCGGTGCTGCATCACGGCTGGTGCCACGCCAACCATGCCGCTGCCGGCGCCAGGAAGAGCGAGTATCCGGCCGAACGCCACCCGGTCGATGTCGCCGACGAGCTCGACGAGGGGCGCAAGCGGCTGCGCGCGCTGTTCGGCGGCCGCGCCGCGCCGGTCTTCGTGCCGCCGTGGAACCGCTTCGCCGAGCGTTTCGTACCGCTTCTTGTGGAAGCCGGGTTCACCGCGCTGTCGCAGATGGCGCCACGCCGGGGGGAGCCGCCACGCGGCATCAAACTGTGCGATACGCATGTCGATGTCGTCGCCTGGCATCACGGGCGCGGCTTTGCCGGCGAGGGCGCGGTGCTCGCCCGGCTCGTCGCGGCGCTGCGGACCGAGCGCGCCGGCGGGCGCGGCCCGGTCGGCCTCCTGACCCATCATCTCGTCATCGACGAGCCGACCGAGCGTTTTGTCGACCGGCTCGCGCGTGTCGTGGCGACCCACCCGGCCGCCTGCTGGGCCGATATCCGCGAGCTCATCGCATGACCCAGCTCGACGCGACACGCGACACCGCCGCGGCCGATTCGGGCCGGTTCAGCTATCCGGCCTCGGCGATGCTCGGCGATTACCTGCGCGCCGCGGCGGGCCTGCTGCCGGTCGCGGCGATCTTCGCGGCCGTGTCGGTCGGCACCGTCGCGGGCGTCGTGCTCGGCGGCTTTGCGGCGATTTTCGGCGCCTTTGGGATCCGCACCGCGCTGCGCCACGGCACCAGCCTCGAAGTCAGCGACGGCGAGCTGCGCGCCGTCGGGCTGCGCCATGTGGTGATCCGCTGGGACCAGCTCGACCGCATGAAGCTCGCCTTCTATTCGACCCGGCGCGACCGGAAGAGCGGCTGGATGCAGCTCGAATTGGGCGCCGGCCGGGCGCGGCTGAGCCTCGACAGCCGGCTCGACGGGTTCGACCGGCTGGTGCGCCACGCCGCCGAGATCGCCACCCGGCGCGGCCTCGCGCTGAGCGAAGCCACCGCCGCCAATCTCCAGGCGCTCGGCATCAGGGTGGCGGCGCCATGACCGACCTGCTGCAGGTGCGTGACCTGTCGGTGCGCTTTGCGACGCCGGGCGGCCATATCGATGCGGTGAAGAACGTCTCGTTCCGCCTGCGCCCGGCTTCGACCGTGGCGCTGGTCGGCGAATCGGGCTCGGGGAAGTCGGCGGTCAGCCAGGCGATCCTGCGCATCCTGCCGCGCAACGGCGAGATCGCCGGCGGCGAGATTGTCTTCGCCGACCCGCGCAACGGCATCGGGCCGGTCGATCTGGCCAGGCTGCCGGCCGACGGGCCGGAGATGCGCGCGCTGCGCGGCGGCAGCATCTCGATCGTCTTCCAGGAGCCGATGAGCTCGCTGTCGCCGCTGCACACGGTCGGCAACCAGGTCGGCGAGGCGCTGAGCCTCCACCGGCAATGCGCCGGCCCGGAGGTGCTCGAGCTCGGCATCGACATGCTGCGCCTCGTCGGTTTCCCCGACCCGGCGCGCGCCTGGCGCAGCTATCCGTTCGAGCTGTCGGGCGGCTTGCGCCAGCGGGCGATGATCGCGATGGCGCTGGTCTGCCGCCCGGCGCTGCTGATCCTCGACGAGCCGACCACCGCGCTCGACGTGACGATCCAGGCACAGATCTTGAAGCTCGTCGTCGAGTTGCAGCGCGAGCTCGGCATGGCGGTGCTGCTCATCACCCACGATCTCGGCGTCGTCGCCAACATCGCCGAGGAGATCGTCGTGATGTATCACGGCGAGGTCATGGAAGCGGGCACGCTGGAGGACATCTTTCGCCGCGCCGCGCATCCCTATCTCCAAGCGCTGCTGCGCGCGGTGCCGCGCTTCGATATGAAGCCGGGCGAGCGGCTGGTGCCGATCCGCGAGATTGCGACCGGCGAGGCGCCCTATCTGATGGCCGAGCGCCAGGGCGGCAAGGTCAGCTCGGCCGCGCCGCTGCTCGAATGCGTCGACCTGAAGAAGAGCTTCGGGCTGCGCCGCTCGGCGATTTTCGGCAGCGCGACCGCCGGGCGCGTCGTCGCGGTCGACGGCGTCAGCCTGACCATCGCGCGCGGCGAATGCCTCGGGCTCGTCGGCGAGAGCGGCTGCGGCAAGACCACGCTGTCGAAGATGCTGCTGCGCGCGGTGACGCCCGACAGCGGCAGCGTCACGTTCAACAATCGCGGCGCGCCGCTCGACGTGCTGGCGCTCGAGGGCGATGCGCTGAAGCAGTTCCGCCGCCGGGTGCAGTTCATCTTCCAAGACCCGTTCGGCTCGCTCAATCCGCGCATGACCGTGGCCGACATCATCGGCGAGCCGCTCGTCATCCACGGCATCGGCGATGCCGCCGAGCGCCGCGAGATCGTCGCCGAGCTGGCGACCTTGGTCGGCCTCGACCCGCGCCATCTGCGGCGCTACCCGCACAGTTTCTCGGGCGGTCAGCGCCAGCGCATCGGCATCGCCCGGTCGCTGGCGCTGCGCCCCGATTTGGTGATCTGCGACGAGCCGGTCTCGGCCCTCGACGTGTCGATCCAGGCGCAGGTCCTGAACCTGCTGATCGACCTCAAGGAGAAGCTCGGCCTCACCTATCTCTTCATCTCGCACAACCTCGCGGTCGTCGATTACATCGCCGACCGGGTCGCGGTGATGTGCGCCGGGCGGATCGTCGAGGTCGCCGGGCGCGGCGTCCTGTTCCGCGAGCCGGTGCATCCCTATACCCAGGCGCTGCTCGCCGCGGTGCCGGCACCCGACCTCGCGCACCCGCTCGATTTTGCCCGGCTGATGGAGGACAAGGCGTCCAACCCCGGCGAATGGCCCGAGCCGTTCCGTCGCCATCCCGGCAACCCGCCGCGGCTCATCGAGGTCGCGCCCGCGCATTACGTCGAGGCGACGGCAATGCCCGATCTCGCGCATGGCGAGATGAAGCTGGCGGCGGGGAAATGAGCGGCATGGGCCAGTCCCAGCCCCCACCCATTTGCAGCCGGCGCTGCAAATCTCCCTCCGCCCTGTCCACGGGGGAGGGTTGGGGAGGGGGCCGGCACTGGCTTCTCGCCATCCTCGCCGCCATGCTCTTGCTCTTCGCCGCCGGGGGCGCCGAGGCGGCGCTGCAGGAGACGCCGTTCTTCGCCAAGGAAGTCGCCAGCGGCAAGCTGCCGCCGGTCGCCAAGCGCATCCCGAGCGAGCCGGCGCTCGCCGAGCTGGAGCAGCTCGGCAAGCCCGGCGGCGATTTGCGCATGCTGATGGCGAGCGCCAAGGATTCGCGCATGATGGTCGTCTACGGCTATGCGCGGCTGGTCGCCTACACGCCGGCGCTGGCGATCGTCCCCGACATCCTGCTCGGCGTCGACGAGCAGGAGGGCCGCATTTTCACGCTGCATTTGCGGCCGGGCCACAAATGGTCCGACGGGCAGCCTTTCACCGCCGAGGATTTCCGCTACTGGTTCGAGGACATCGCGGAGAACACCGATCTGTCGCCGACCGGTCTGCCGCTGGCGATGCTGGTCGATGGCCAGCCGCCCAAGTTCGAGGTCATCGACGACACCACGGTGCGCTATAGCTGGGACAAGCCCAACCCGCTCTTCCTGCCCGCGCTCGCCGGCCCCGACCCGATCTTCATCGACGCGCCCGCGCATTACTTGAAGCAGTTCCACCAGAAATACGCCGATCCGGCCAAGCTCGCCCAGCTCGTCAAGGATGCCGGAATGCGCAACTGGGGCGCCCTCCATACCAAGCGCGACGGTCAGTACCACAACGACAATCCCAAGCTGCCGACGCTCGACCCGTGGGTGCTCAAGACCAAGCTGCCGGCCGACCGCATCGTGTTCGAGCGCAACCCCTATTACTACCGGGTCGACGGCGCCGGGCATCAGCTGCCCTATCTCGACCGCGTCGTCTTCACCATCGCCGACAGCCAGATCATCCCGGCCAAGACGGGCGCCGGCGAAAGCGATTTGCAGGCGCGCTATCTGCGCTTTGACGACTACACCTTCTTGAAGGCGGGCGAGGCGGCGGGCGGCTATCACGTACGGCTGTGGCGCACCGGGCCGGGCAGCCAGCTGGCGCTCTACCCCAACCTCAACGTCGCTGACGAGGCCTGGCGCAAGCTGGTGCGCGACGTGCGCTTCCGCCGCGCGCTGTCGCTCGCGGTCAACCGCCACGAGATCAATCAGGCGCTCTATTTCGGGCTGGCGATCGAGGGCCAGAACACGGTGCTGCCGCAAAGCCCGCTGTTCCGTGCCGAGTATCGCGACTGGTCGGACTACGATCTCGACCAGGCCAACAAGCTGCTCGACGAGATCGGCCTGACCAAGAAGAACGCCGACGGCATCCGCCTGCTGCCCGACGGCCAGCCCTGCGCGATCATCGTCGAGGATTCGGGGGAATCGAGCGAGAAGTCCGACGTGCTCGAGCTGGTGCGCGATTCCTGGCGGCATATCGGCGTGCAGCTTTATTCGAAGCCGGCGCAGCTGACGCTGTTCCGCCGCCGCGTGTTTTCCGGCGACGCGGTGATGTCGCTCGACAAGGGCATCGAGAACGGGCTCGCCACCGCGACGATGTCGCCCTCCGAATTCGCGCCGACCAGCCAGGAACAGCTCGAATGGCCCAAATGGGGCGAATACGCCGAGACCAAGGGCAAATCGGGCGAGGCTCCCGACCTGCCCGAGGCACAAAAGCTCTACCAGCTCTACCATGACTGGCTCGCCGCCACCGACGAGCAGGACCAGGCCAAGATCTGGCACGAGATGCTCGCCATCTGGGCCGATCGAGTATTCTCGATCGGCCTCATCGCCGGCGTGCTGCAGCCCGTGGTGGTCAACGACCGGCTGCGCAACGTCCCCGATGACGGCATCTACAACTGGGACCCCGGCGCGCATTTCGGCATCTACAAGCCCGACGGCTTCTGGTTCGCCGAGCCCAATGCCGGCTCGACCGCCTCGCTCTCGGGCGGCGGGAAATGACGGTGGCCCGCCGCTTTCAATTTTTTCCTCCCCCGGGCTTGACCCGGGGGTCTACGAATAGCTTCCACTTATTCGTGGACGGCCGGGTCAAGTCCGGCCAAGGGGAGAGTAAAAACCACGGGCAGCGCTGGTAGGAAGGGATGCTCGGCTACATCGTCCACCGCATCCTCATCATGATCCCGACGCTGATCGTCATCAGCCTCGCGATCTTCACCATCATCCATCTGCCGCCGGGCGATTATTTCTCGACCTACATCGCCGAGCTGCAAAGCTCGGGCGAGCACGCCAACATGGCGAAGATCGCCTACCTCAAGGCCGAATACGGCTTCGACCAGCCGCTCTGGCACCAGTACCTCGTCTGGGTCGGCAATCTCTTGCGCGGCGACATGGGATACTCGTTCCTCTACGACATGCCGGTCAACAAGGTGGTGGGCGACCGGCTGACGCTCACCTTCATCGTCTCGGTGGCGACGATCATCTTCACCTATCTCGTCGCCTTCCCGATCGGCGTCTATTCGGCGACGCACCAGTACAGCCTCGGCGATTATGCGCTGACCTTTCTCGGCTTTCTCGGCCTCGCGACACCGAGCTTCCTGCTGGCGCTGGTATTGGTTTATCTCGCGCATGTCTGGTTTGGCATCTCGGTGGGCGGGCTGATGGATCCGAGCTATCTCAACCAGCCGTGGACCGGCGGCAAGGCGATGTCCATCCTGGCCCATATCTGGATTCCGGTGATCGTCATCGGCACCGCCGGCACCGCCAGCATGATCCGGCGGCTCCGCGCCAACCTCTTGGACGAGCTGCAAAAGCAGTACGTCGTTACCGCTCGCGCCAAGGGGCTGCACCCGCTCAAGGTGCTGCTGAAATACCCGCTGCGCATGGCGCTGAACCCGTTCATCAGCGATATCGGCTCGCTCCTGCCGCAGGTCATCTCGGGCGCGGTGATCGTCTCGGTGGTGATGTCGCTGCCGACCACCGGGCCGATGCTGCTCGACGCGCTGCGCAGCCAGGACATGTACCTTGCCGGCTCGTTCCTGATGTTCATGTCGTTCCTGACGGTGATCGGCGTCTTCATCTCCGATCTGGCGCTGGCGACGCTCGACCCCCGCATCCGCCTGCAATCGGGACGCCGGGCATGACCGACCTCACGATCGACCCGAACGACCGGCGCGGCGACGTCAGCCTCGACAAGCTGCCGCATTACGTCTCGCGCGCGCCGTTCGACCCGATGTCGGTCGACGCGATGACCACGGCGCAGGAGCGCTACAACCGCGCCTCGCAGTGGCGGCTGATGTGGTGGCGGCTGTTGCGCCACCGGGTCGCGGTGTTCTGCGGCTTCCTGCTCTTGGCGCTCTACGCGACGACCCTCGTCAGCGAAATCCTCGCGCCCTACGCGCTCGACACGCGCAACACCGACTTCATCTATGCGCCGCCGCAGCAGGTGCGCATCTTCGACGACGGCCGGCTCGTCGCCCCCTATGTCGAGGGCTACGACTACCGGCTCGACATGAACATCCTGAAGCGCGTCTATACGCCGAACCCCGCGAAGCACGAGACGCTGCGGTTTTTCTGCCGCGGCGACCCGTACCTCTTCTGGGGCTACATGCCGATGCGCGTCCACCTGATCTGCCCGGCCGAAGGCGGCCAGCTCTTCCTGCTCGGCACCGACCGGCTGGGCCGCGACCTCCTCTCGCGCATCGTCTACGGCGCGCGGATTTCGCTGACCGTCGGCCTCCTCGGCGTCTCGGTCAGCTTTACGCTCGGCATCCTCATCGGCGGCATCGCCGGCTATTACGGCGGCTGGACCGACATCCTGATCCAGCGCGGCATCGAGGTGGTGCAGTCCTTCCCGCATCTGCCGCTGTGGATGGCGCTGGGCGCGATCCTGCCAGTGACGTGGAGCCCGCTCCTCGTCTATTTCGGCATCACCATCATCTTGGGCATGATCGAGTGGACTCACCTCGCGCGCGCCGTGCGCTCGAAGCTGTTGTCGCTGCGTGAGGAGGATTTCTGCACCGCCGCGGTGCTGATGGGCGCGACCCCGGCGCGCATCATCGGCCGCCATTTGCTGCCGAGCTTTATGAGCCACCTCATCGCCTCGGCGACGCTCGTCATCCCCAGCATGATCCTCGGCGAGACCGCGCTATCCTTCCTCGGCCTCGGCCTGCGCCCGCCGATCACCAGCTGGGGCGTGCTCCTCAACGAATCGCAGAATATCAGCGTCGTCGCGCTCTATCCCTGGCTGATGCTGCCGGTGGTGCCGGTGATCATCACCGTGCTCGCCTTCAACTTCTTCGGCGACGGCCTGCGCGACGCCGCCGACCCGTATCATTGAGCCTGGGCTCAGGAGCCATGAAAACGAAAATCCCGGTCTTTAAGGCCGACGCTGCGGCAGAGCGCTTTGTCGATACCGCGGATTTGAGCGCATACGATCTTTCGGGCCTCACGCCGACGCGGTTCGAGTTCGAGAAGAAGCCGCGACCCGCGCAAAGCCCTAAACCGCCAGCACCAGCCCTTCGCGCGCGACGATCGTGCCGGGTTTGAGCTTGGCTGCTTCTTCGGCGATGCGGTCCATCGTCGCGTCGGTGTGGCTCGGCTCGTGGTGGAAGATCACCAGCTGCTTCGTCCCCGCCTCCGTGGCGAGCCGCACGCCTTCCTGCCAGGTCGAATGCCCCCAGCCGCGGTGCTTGGCGTATTCCGCGTCGGTATACATGCTGTCGTAGATCGCAACGTCGGCGCCCTGCATCAGCTTGAGCACGGCATCGTCGCTTTGGCCTTCTCTGTGCTCGGTGTCGGTGATGTACGCGACCGCCTTGCCGGCGAACTCGACGCGATAGCCGGTGGCGCCGTCGGGGTGGTTGAGCGGCGCCGTCACCAGCCGGATGCCGGGCTGCGGGTCGAGCGTCTCGCCGGCATTGAAATCGTGGAATTCGAGCTTGGCCCCGAACACCTCGATCGGGATCGGAAAGAGCGGCGCC
>DASZLY010000454.1:0-2216 GCA_035552135.1 Allostellaceae bacterium
CAAATTGTTCGACACGCAAACCACCGGCAAGGGCGTGTTTCTGATGTAATTTCAGGCATCATTGCGACCGAAGCGAAGCAACTCTCGCGCCGAGTGCGCACCTCGAGCAAGATTGCTTCGTCGCGACGCTCCTCGCAATGACGCGAGAAGGAGGTTCCGATGAACGACGTGATGACCAATGTGAAGCCCGCCCAGCCAACCGCGAGCACGCCGGGCATGAAGGGCCAGGACAAGCTCACCGCGCTCGCCTCGCGCTATGTCGATGTCGGCGATCTGCCGTGGAAGCCGACGCCCTGCGCCGGGATCGAGATGAAGGTGCTGGTCGAGGACACCGCGACCGGGCTGATGACCGCTTTGTTCCGCTGGCAGCCGGGGGCCGAATTGACGCTGCACGAGCATGTCGAGATCGAGCAGACCTTTGTCCTCGAAGGCAGCCTCGAAGACGAGGAAGGCGAGGTCACCGCCGGCAACTACGTCTGGCGGCCCAAGGGCAACCGGCACAGCGCGCGCTCGCCCAACGGCGCGCTGGTGCTCTCGATGTTCCTGAAGCCCAACATCTTCCTCACCGAGGACAAACAGGGCGTGCAGCTTCGATAGAACGACCGCTTCCCGGCGAAAGCCGGGACCCACGCTTCGGTGCCCGAGGACAACAGTAAAGTAGGCCCCGGGCTTTCGCCGGGGAGCGGAAGAGAGCGGGAGGAGTTCGTGCCGAAATCCAAAATTTACCCGAGCTTCGACGCGGCGGTCGCCGATATTCCCGACAATGTGACGGTCGGCTTTGGCGGGTTCGCGGTGGTCGGCCAGCCGGTCAACCTTTACGGGGCACTGGCGAAGCAAGGCGCCAAGGGCCTCACCTGCGTCTCCAACGGCACGCGTGGCGGCTCGACCCTCCCCGAGGACGCGCCGACCATGGAGTGGCTGATCAAGAACGACCAGGTGACGAAAGTCGTCTGCGCCTTTACCGCGCCGACCCGGGCGTCGCAGCGGCTGGTGTTCAGCGAGTATTACGAAAGCGGCCGCATCGAGGCCGAGCTGGTGCCGCAAGGGACGCTGGCCGAGCGCATGCGCGCCGCCGGCGCCGGCATCCCGGCGTTCTACACCCCCACCGCGGTCGGCACCGAACTCGCCGAGGGGCGCGAGACGCGGGTGTTCAACGGCCGCGAATACCTCTTGGAAGAGGCGCTGCCGCTCGATTACGCCTTTATCCGCGCCTATCAGGCGGACAGTTTCGGCAATCTCCGCTTCGCCCGCGCGCAGCGCAACTTCAATCCCGTCATGGCGATGGCCGCGAAGGTGACGATCGTCGAGGTCGAAGAAGACATCCTGCCGCCCGGCGCGATCGACCCGGACGACGTGCACCTCTCGGGCATTTTCGTGCACCGGCTGGTCAAAGTGCCGCCGCCGCCCGAAGGCTGGTGGCCAATGCGCCCGGTCGAAATCGCTGCCCGCAACGCGGCCCTGCAAGGAGTGCAGCGATGAGCGACACCAAGGGCCTCACCCGGCAGCAGATGTGCGACCGGCTGGCGATGGAGTTCGAGGATGGCTGGGTCGTCAATCTCGGCATCGGCATCCCGACGCTGTGCTCGAACTGCGATTTCGGCGACCGGCAGATCATCTTCCATTCCGAGAACGGCGTCGTCGGCTACGGGCCGCTCGCCGCGCCCGGCAAGGAGGACCTGCACCTCGTCAATGCCGGCGGCCAGCACGTGACGATGAACCCGGGCTCGGCGATCGTGCACCACGCCGACGCCTTCGGGATGATCCGTTCGGGGCGCATCGACGTGACCGTCCTCGGCGCCTATGAGGTCGCCGCGAACGGCGACTTCGCCAACTGGAAGATGGCCGGGCAGAAGGGCGGCGGCATTGGCGGCGCGATGGATCTCGCGGCCTGCGCCAAGCATGTCTTTGTCGCGATGGAGCAGACCACCCGCCGCGGCGCGCCGCGTCTTGTCGAGCGCTGCGCCATTCCCGTGACGGCGCGCGGCGTCGTCGATCTCGTCGTCACCAATTACGGGCTCTTCGCGATCACCCCGGAAGGCATGGCGCTGAAGGAGATCGCGCCCGGCGTCTCGCTCGACGAGGTCAAGGCCGCGACCGGCTGCGACCTCATCGTACCGACCGAGGTGCCGACGGTCAGGATGCGGGATTAAAGCATCCTTCGAACAGAAACGCTCAGTGGCGAGCGCTGGGTTCCGGGTTCGACCCTGCGGGCCGCC
>DASZLY010000455.1:0-3089 GCA_035552135.1 Allostellaceae bacterium
GTCGGCGATGATGTGCAAAGCCAAGGCAGTGACCTTGATCCGCGCCTCGGCTTCGCTCGAACCATAGGCCAAGGCGCCGGGCAGTTCCGGGACCTCGGCGATCCAGCGGCCGTCGTCCTCTCGCTCGATTTCGATCTTGAGCATGCGGGGTTCCTTCGGGCCCGTTTGGCGACCCGCCGGCCCGATATTACCCGATATTAACGGAGCGCCGGCGACGAAGCCACCGCCCGCCCCAATGAGTCCCGGGCTCTCCGTGCGACCTTGCCGGCCGCTGGTGGATGGCGGAAAATCGAGCGGTAAACCAGGGAGGCCGCCATGCGCCGCGTCGGACCGCACAGCTTTACCGAAATCTACTACGCCGGCTGCAATCCCGGCTTTGTCGAGACCAGCGACGGCTATGTGATGATCGATACGCCGCAACAGCCGATCGACGCGGTGCGCTGGCGCGAAATGCTCGAGGAGAAGGCGCCGATCCGCTACCTCATCAACACCGAGCCGCATGGCGACCACATCTCGGGCAACGCCTATTTCCCCAACGTGCCGGTGGTCGGCCAGGTCAAGCTGCAGGAATGCTTCGATCGCTATCTCGCGCAGTTCGGCACGATGGACGAGAAACGCGAGCGGCTGAAGCAGCTCGACCCCGACAGCGTCTTCCTGCTCGGCCACCCCGACTATACCGACCCGCACGGGCCGACCGTCACCTTTACCGACGGCATGACGCTCAATGTCGGCAATCACACCTTCCAGATCATCCACCACCCCGGCCACACCGCGCCGCAGACCTCGGTCTACGTGCCCGAGGAGGGCGTCGTCTTCACCGGCGACAACGTGTTCCACAAATGCCGCTCGTGGCTGCAGGAATGCGACCCGTGGGAGTGGCTTGCCGCGCTGAAGAGCATCGACGCGCTCGACGCCGAGATCATCGTCCCCGGCCATGGCGAGCAATGCGGCAAGGGCTATCTCAAGGACCAGGCGCAGATCGTCGAGAACTGGGTCGGCTATATCGAGCGCTTTGTCGATAAGGGCGTCAGCCCCGACGAGATCTTGCGTGAGAAGGTTGCCGTCACCTCTCAGGATCCGTACCCGATCGGCCAGCGCCTCTTCCCGCATGACGAGCGGCTCACGGGCATGATCGTCAACAACCTGCACACCCGCATCAGGGAGAAGAAGGAAGCCGGCCAACCCTGAGCTGCAGCGCTATCACGCGTCCTTCGAGGCTCCGCGTACGCGGAGCCTCGAAGGACGCACGGACGCCGCTTCTGCCTACACCCATAACGGCCTGGTCGTGCTTGGCGCGATATAGGTGTGCAGCATCTGGAGCGTCGTCTTCTGGTCGTTGTCGAGATGGGCGCGCTTGTTGAGGTCGTCGTAGACCGCCTCGATGCGTTCTTTCAGCAGGAGAAGCGCCTCGAACACGCTGCTGCCGGTGGCGTTGGTGTCGAGGTTCGGAACCCAGGCGGTATAGGCGGTATCGCCCACCGGGTCGATCGCGACCGGGATCGGCTCGACCAGCAAATGGTTCGGCAGCGAGTCGATGCTGAGCTCGATGCGGTACGGGTGCGCGGGGGCGGATGGCTCCTTGTCGACCCAGCAATAGGGGCCGGCCGAGTCGGGGATCGCGCGCGCCGGTTCCGCGGCGCGCCGGGTGGGCACCGCCGCGCCCGACAACGAGAGGCTGCCGTGCGCCTTGCCGCCGAACACCAGGTGGATGACCGGCATCGGCACGGTCATCACCTTCGACAGCGGGTCGTCGGTGCTGAGCGACGACACTGTCGTCGACACCGCCACCGCCGAGCTATGCCAGCTATTCGTCCGCGTCCGCGGCATGCCGCGCCGCTCTAACCGAGATGGGGCGGTGTCTTGGCGCCCCTCACATCGGTGATGAGCGTCGATTTCATCGTGTAGACCGGCTCGCCGTTCGCGCTTTCCGCATCCTCGACGCGCGCGATTGCGATCATGATCGGCTTGACGCGCAGCACCGTGCCGTCGGCAAGGCGGTACTCGCTCCAGGTCTCGCGAGCCTCGACCACCTCGACCTCGGTCGACTGCGCCGTCGCGACGACGGAAAGGGTGTTCACGCGCAAATCCCCTGTGGCGGACCACCCCGCCGCTAGGCCAAATTTGCCGCGCTTGTCTTTATGAAGACTTAAGCGGCCGGCGCTGCGTGGCCTTTCGCAACGCGCGAAAAGCCGCCGCCCGCACAATCCGATAAATACGCATGCGAGCCATTCGTTTTCGCAAGGGTCCGGCAACCGAACCCGTTTGCGAAACCGCGCGTATGGAATTGCAACGATGGTGGAGCGTTACTCCACCGACAAGGGGGCGCGATAGACCATGTCGGTCGCACCCGTCACATTGGAGGAACTGTTATGACCATGAGCAATCTCCTTGGCCGGACGGGTCGCACGCTCGCTATTTCGGCCGCGATCATCGGTGCCGTCGGCCTCACCGTGACGCCCAAGCCGGCGCACGCTCTCGGCACCGGCGCGGCGGTCGGCATCGGGCTCGGCGCGCTGGCGGTCGGCAGCGCGCTCGGCGCCGCCTCGAACCCGTATTATTACGGCTACCCCGGCTACTACGCGCCGCCCGCTCCCGCCTATTACGGCCCGGCCTATTACGGCGGCTACGGCCCCGGCCCGGCGCGTAGCTGCTGGAGCCCGTATTACGGCCGCTACTACCCCTGCTAGAGAGGCAGGGCTGAGAAAAGAAAACGGGGCGGTCCATCGGGCCGCCCCGTTCGCATTAGCGACGGACTACAGATACTTGGTCGGCTGCCTGAGCGTGCGCCACATATGCGCCGACGGGCTGTCGTCGAAGCCGAGCCCTTCCTCGGGCTGGCGGAAATGGCGGCCGACAATGTCGGTGAATTCCTCGAGATCGACAGTCACGTCGGGGTCGAAGGAATAGAGGTCGTGCACGCAGATCATACGCGCCGTGCCATACCATTTATGGGCGCGCGCCGCCTTGTAGGCCCGCTCGATGTGCGGTTCCGGCTGGTAGTCCGCGCCGAAATACTGCCGGTAATTGTCGGGATAGGCGTAGCCGAACTCCTCGTCGGGGTAGAAGCGCAGCGCCTGATGCGCGCGGAT
>DASZLY010000456.1:0-31743 GCA_035552135.1 Allostellaceae bacterium
AAGGGCGAGTACGTCTCGGCCGACGATTTCTCGGCTGCGGCGAGCGATGCAGAGCTCGCCGCGTTCATGCGCGCGGTGCACCGGATCGCCGCCGCGGAGGGCGTCGCCGAGGACGGCTTTCGCCTCATCGCCAATACCGGCGAGCATGGCCGCCAGGAAGTGCCGCATTTTCACATGCACATCCTCGGCGGCCGCGATGTCGGGCCGATGCTGTGGCGGCCGCCCGGATAGCGGCCGGGACGCACCTCTCTAGGGCTGGGCGGGGACGCGCGGCGGGCCGCCGCCAACCTCCTTCCAGATCGACACGCCCTCGCTGCGCTCGGGCAGCCAGGCGACCCCGACCGCGGCGCCGACAAGCGCGATGGCGATCGGATAGACCAGCCCGTAGAGCGGGCCGCCGAGCACGGTCGCGAGCCACGGGCCGGCGAGCGGCACCAGCCCGCCGAACACGCCGTTGCCGATCTGGTAGGGCAGCGACACCGAAATGCAGCGCACCCGTCCCGGGAACAGCTCGACGAGCAAGGCGGCGAGCGGGCCGTACACCATTGCCGCCAGCGCGGTCAGATAGAACACCAGCACGCCGAGCAGCACTGGGCTCGTCTTGACCGCGCTCATCACGGCGAAAACCGGCCAGTAGCTCGCCGCCGCCAAGAGGAAGCCGGCGAGCATCAGGTTGCGCCGGCCGAACCGTTCGCTCAACGCGCCGAACACGACAAAGAGCGGCGAAGCGAGGAGCAGCACGATCATCATCAGCCCGTAGACCGTGCCCGACGGCACGCCGAGCACGCTCGACAAATAGTAGAGTGCGTAGAACTGGCTGGTGTACCAGATGACGCCCTCGGGCGCGGCGGCGCCGAACAGCACCATCAGCAGCAGCCGCTGGTTCTTCTTCTGCGATACGCTCTCCAGCGCCGGGTTGGGCGCGGCCTTGCCCTGTTCCTTGAGGAGGGTGAAGAGCGGCGTCTCGTCGAGCTTGAGCCGGAGATACGCCGCCAGCAGCACCAGAAGGGCGGACAGCCAGAACGGCACTCGCCACGCCCACGCGCCGAACGGCGCGTCGCCAAAGCCGTAGCGGCAAGCGAGGATGACGAGCAGCGCCAGCACGATGCCCAGGGTCGCGGTGGTCTGCAGCCATGAGGTATAGAGCCCGCGCTTGCCGTCGGGGCTCAGCTCGGCGACATAGGTCGCGGCGACGCCGTACTCGCCCCCCATCGCCAGCCCCTGGACCACTCGGAACAGCACCAGCAGCAGCGGCGCGAGCCAGCCGAGCTCGGCCGTGCCGGGCAGGCAGCCGATGATGAAGCTCGCCGCGCCCATCGCCGCGAGGGTCAGCACCAGCGTCAATTTGCGGCCGACCAGATCGCCGAGATGGCCGAACACCGCCGCGCCGATGGGCCGGACGAGGAACCCCGTCCAGAAAATGCCGAGGCTATAGATGAGGCCCTGCGCAGCATCGCCGGGGAAGAATTGCGCGGCAAAGACCCCGGCGAGCACGCCGTAGAGATAGAAATCGTACCAGGCGACCAAGGTGCCGAGCGACACGGTGCCGATGATGAAAGGCAGCTTCGCCTCGATCGTGGCGCCCGGTCCGCGGGTCAGGGCCATGACTGCCATCGGATGCTTCCTCGCTGCGCCGCCCGGCAATGCGGCTCGATGACAGAAAACCACCGGAAGACGGCGAAATTATGGACGCAGGGAGAGTTCGCCCGGGCACTGCTGACGCGACGCGCGAGATGCAGGTCGATAGCCGCGCTACGTCTTAAAGCCCCTCCCCGCGTCGCCGAGACGCTACGCGCTATGCTCGTCCCGGCGCGGCGGCATCGCCAGGAAGCCGTGCGCGACATGCCAGAACTGGTGCCGGTTGTGGCCGAACACGAGCGCGTGCGCCGCGCCCGGCAGCACGACGAACTGGCGGTCGGCATTGGGCAGCCTGGCGTAGAAATCGAGCAGGTCTTCCTCGCTGGCGATACCGTCATGCTCACCACGGATCAGCATCACCGGGCAGGCGACGCGCGCCGGGTCGACCACCGGCAGGTTGGCGCACATGTCGAGATAGGTGCCGGTCGGCACCTGGTCGCCGAATTCCAGCTCGGCATCGGCGAGCGCATCGGCGACGCGCAGATCGCTGGTGCCGGGATGGTCGCGGGTGAAGATGCTGCGGATCATGTCGCGGTCGCGCAGCCGGCGGGTGTGGGCACGAAAATACGGCAGCTGCTCCGACCGCTTCGCCAGCGTCGGCGAGTTGCGGCCGGTATAGGTGAAGGCGTTGAGGATCAGCCGGTCGACCATGGCCGGCCGCTCCATCGCGAAGGCGGCGGCGCGCAGTGCGCCCGAACTCTCGCCGAGCATGTGCATCTTCGCTGCGCCGGTCTCGCGCACCACGAGCGCGCTGGCGGCGATCAGGTCCGCGACGCCGCTGGCGATGTCGGAATTGCCCTCGGTGCGCGACGAACGGCCGTAATTCTCGTGGTCCATCGTCCACACGTCGTAGCCCAGCGCGGCGAAGACGTTCATCGTCGAATACTCGCCGCCGGGCGCCCCGAGGTCGAACGACGACAGCCCCGAATTGGACGAGCCATGCACGAGGAACAGCACCGGCCGCGTCTCCTCGCCGCTCCGCTTGCGATAGACCGCGAGCGACACATCGCCCTTTTTCACCGTGTAGTCGGTCCGCTGCACGGTGGGCGCGAGACGTACCGGATCAAAACCGCCATCGGGCATCGCGCTCTCCCCCTGCGTTGCGTGCCTAACCTAACCGCCTCCCCCGGGCTCTGTCTCGGGGGTCTAGGAGCAGAGAGAAACTATTCGTGGGTGGCCGGGTCAAGCCCGGCTGAGGCGAAAAGCGGATTGGCCGCATTGCGTCGATTTGGCCGGCAGCTATGCTGCTCCATCTCGGGGAGGATCATGGCGACTGTCGAACTTTCGTCGCTGACCAAGCGCTACGGCAACGTCGCGGCGGTCGACGGGCTGAGCGCGACGATCGCGCATGGCTCGCTCATTTGCCTGCTCGGGCCCTCGGGCTGCGGCAAGACGACGACGCTGCGGCTCATCGCCGGATTTGCCGACCTCGATTCCGGTACGATCACGGTTGGCGATCGCGTCGTCTCGGAGCCGGGGCGCAGCGTGCCGCCCGAGCGGCGCAAGATGTCGATGATCTTCCAGAGCTACGCGCTGTGGCCGCACATGACGATCGCCGAGAATGTCGGCTACGGGTTGCGCATCCGCAAGATCGAGGGTGCCGAGCGCGAGCGGCGCGTCGCGGCGATGCTCGAGGTGGCGCGCCTGTCGGAGCTGGCGCGGCGCTACCCGCACGAGCTGTCGGGGGGCCAGCAGCAGCGCGTGGCGCTGGCGCGCGCGCTTGTCGTCGAGCCCGAGACGCTGCTGCTCGATGAGCCGCTCTCCAATCTCGACGCCAATCTGCGCGAGGAGATGCGGTTCGAAATCCGCCGGCTGCACGATGCGTTCAAATACACCACGGTCTACGTCACCCACGACCAGGCCGAGGCGATGACCACCGCCGACACGATCATGGTGATGAACAAGGGAAGCTGCGAGCAGGTCGGCGCGCCTGAGGACATCTACCAGCGGCCGTCGTCGGAATTCGTCGCGCGCTTTATCGGCGGCACCAACATCCTGCGTGGCGCCAAGATCGGCGCCGATCTCGCCGATTGCGGCGCGGTGGTGCTGCGCTGCGGCGCGGGCGAATTCGCCGCGTCGGGCGATACGGCGATCTCGGTGCGGCCGCACGAAATCGCGCTGTCAGCCGTCAATGGCGCCGAAGGCGCGGGCGAGTTCGGCGCGGCCGAGGGCAGGGTCGAGCGGCAGACCTATCTCGGCGCGCATCGCGATTACCTCGTGGCGCTCGCCGACGGGCAGTCGGTGCGTGTGGTCGCGCCGCTTGCAGTCGACATCCCGGTCGGCGGCCGGGTCAGGCTGACGTTTCCGCCGGAACACTGCCGCGCGCTGCCGCGGTGAATAACGCCTTGGGAGGAAGCAGGAATGTTGGCTCGGCCGTCGCATGAGATACACTTCGCCCGCTTGCGGGAAGGTGAGGGTTCGGCTTCGAGGCCGGCTCACCCTCACCTGTCTCCGGGCATCGCCCGGAGCCACGCTCTTCCGCTTGCGGGACAATTAATAAGAAGCTGCCGCTTTCTCCCTCTTCTGCTGGCCGGATTGCTTCTCGCGGCGCCGGCATTCGCCGCCGCGCCGCCGCCGAGTTCGATCACGCCGGAGCTGATCGCCGCGGCTAAAAAAGAGGGCACCGTCGTCTTCTACACCTCGATCGAACTGCAGACCGCCGAGAAGGTCGGCGAGGCGTTCGAGAAGGCCTATCCCGGCATCCATGTCCAGGTCGAGCGCAACGGCGCCGAGCGCATCTTTCAGCGCCTGATGCAGGAGCGCGGCGCCGGCATCCATGCCGCCGACGTCGTCGAATGCTCCGACATGACCGCGCTCTACGACTGGAAGAAGCAGGGCTGGCTGGCGCCGTTCCTCCCCGCCGACGTCACCAAATGGCCCGCCGACCAGCGCGATCCCGACGGCACCTTCGCCACCGAGCGGTTCACGCTGTCGCCCATCCTCTACAACACCAAGCTGGTCAAGCCGGAGGACGCGCCGAAAAGCTTTGCCGACCTGCTCGACCCGAAATGGGAGGGCAAGATCGTCAAGGCGCATCCCGGCTATAGCGGTACGATCATGACCGTGACGTTCGAGATGCAGCGCGATATCGGCTGGGATTTCTTCAAGAAGCTCGGGCAGCAGCACATTCTGCAGGTGCAGTCGGCGGCTGACCCGCCGAAGAAGGTCGCGCAGGGCGAACGCCCGGTCGCCGCCGATGGCGGCGAATACGTGCCGCTGCAGATGATCAGCCAGGGCGCGCCGCTGGCGATCGTCTATCCGGCTGAAGGGGCCCCGTCGATCCCCGGCGGCGCCGGAATCATGGTCGACGCCCCGCACCCGAATGCGGCCCGGCTCTTCGACCTCTATCTGTTCTCGAAGGACGGCCAGACGCTGCTCGTGCAACTGGCGCGGCTGCGCTCGTTCCACCCGGACGCGCCGGTGCCGGAAGGCGCAAAGCCGTTGTCCGAGATCAAGGTGATGAAGGCCGACCCCGCCGCGCAGACAAAGATGACTGAGGAGATCAAGCAGAAATACGCCGAGTATTTCGGGCTGTAGACCGCTACTTCATCGTCCCGCCGGAGAGGTCGGCGGTCTTTTGCTGCAGCCGCGCATAAAGCCCATCGATCCCGCCGACGATCAGGAGCGCTTTGATCTGCGCCTGCTGCACGACGCTCTGGCTGATATAGCCGTCGACCGTGATATTGATCGCCTTCCACTTGCCGCCGGTCTGCCGCATCGTGTAGCCCAGCGTGTGCATGTCGTCGCCCGGCTTGCCAGGAACGATCTTGACCCGCACCACCGGGTTGGCGGCATCGGCCGGCGGGGTGAGCTCGAACTTCTCGCCGCCATATTCGTCGAAGTTCGCCACATAGGTCGCGGTCGAGTAGCGCTGGAACGCGGTCTTGAGCGCCGCCTTCTCGTCGGGCTTCAGCGTGTCCCAAGTCGAACCAACCCCGCCTTGCAGGATCGCGTCGAGGTCGATCGCGCCAATCACCGCCGGCGCGAGCAACGTGTAGCGCTGTTCGAACGGGGTATCCTTCCCCGCCTTCATGATTTCGAGCAGCCGCGCGTCGAGCTGCTCGATCGGCTGGGTGATTTCGGATGCCATTGCCGGCCCCGCGACCGCGAGCAACAATACCGCGGTCAGCAGCAGTCCGCCGGCGGCGCATCGCCCGCGATAGATCGCTCGCATCGCCCGTCCCCTCATTCCCGTCGCGGCGGAACCGCATACAACTATCGCGCTAGTGGCCTGCGCGCGCAATTGGCGGTGTTGCTGCCGCGATTTGGCGGCTAGAACACACCGCATTATGACTACCCCGCAGCCTGCCGCGCCCGCCCCAGCCGCCTGGTCCTCCCCCTCGTCGCGCCGCGTCAGGCGCTTCGATTCGATGGGCGTCGTGTTGAGCGCGGTCGGGCTGGTGCTGTGCGGCCTCGTCGTGCTGCCGCTCGGCTGGCTCGTCTGGTACAGCATCACCGACGATGCCGGCGGGCTGACCCTCGGTAATTTCATTCGGTTGGCGAGCGACCGCGGCTTTGCGCTGCCTTACCTCACCGCGCTCGGCATCGCCGCCGGGGTAGCGGCGGCGACCTGCGGCGCCGCGCTGCCGCTTGCCTGGCTCGTCGCCCGCAGCGACATGCCGGGACGCCGCGCGATTCGCAACCTGGTGACGGCGTCCTTCGTCACCCCGCCCTTTCTCGGCGCGATCGCCTGGGAGCTGCTCGCCGCGCCGAACAGCGGCATGCTCAACAACGCGGCGCGCGCGGTGTTCGGGCTCGGCCAGTACGAGCACCTCTTCAACATCTATAGCGCCGGCGGGGTGGTGTTCTGCATCGCCTGCTATGCATTTCCGCTGGTTTTCGTGCTGCTTGCCAATGCGCTCGACAACATCCCGGGCGAGCTGGAGGACGCGTCGGCGATCCTCGGCGGCGGCCGCGCGGCGACGCTGCGCCGGGTAACGCTGCCGATGGTGATGCCGGCGCTTCTGGCCGGAGCGCTGCTGTCGTTCGTGCAGGCGCTGACCCAGTTCGGGACGCCGGCGATCCTTGCGCTGCCTGCCGGGTTTCATGTCATCACCACGAAGATATGGAGCCTTTTTCAGTACCCGCCGCACACGCATCTCGCGGCCGCGGCGTCGATGCCGCTCCTGCTGCTGACGATCGTGCTGCTGCGCGTGCAGCAGGCGCTGCTCGGACGGCGCGGCTATACGGCGATTGGCGGCCGGTCGAGCGCGCCGCGGCAAGTGGGGCTGGGGGCATGGCGCTGGCCGGCGCTGCTGTTCGCGCTCGGCCTGTTGGCTCTGCCGATCTTTCTGCCCTACGCGGCGCTGATCAAGACCGCGCTGGTCAAGACGCCGTCCGACCCGCTCACCCTCTCGACCCTCAGCTGGCGCAATCTGCGCTTCGTCTTCGTCGATTTCTCGCAGACTCGGCAAGCGCTGTGGAACACGGTGCTGCTCGGAATCGTCAGCGCCACCGCGGGGACCGCGCTGGCGCTCATCGTCAGTTATGCGACGACGCGCCGGCTCGGCGCCGGGCACCGTCTGCTCGGCTTTCTCGCCACCGCCCCCGTGGCGATCCCCGGCATCGTGCTCGGCGTCGGCCTCTTCCTCGCCTATACGCGTCCACCGGTGGTCCTGTATGGGACGTTGTGGATTCTCTTCGTCGCGTTCGTGACGATCGAGCTGCCGGCCGGTTATCAGCAGCTCTCGGCGGCGTTCCGCGGGCTGCATCCCGAGCTCGAGGAAGCCAGCCGCATCTTCGGCGCCAACCGGCTGCGCTCGCTGTGGCAGATCACCGCGCCGCTGTTGCGGTCGAGCGTCATCGCTACCTGGTGCTTCGTGTTTATCGGGGTGATTCGTGAATTGTCGGCGACGATCATGCTGACGACGGCGAACACCAAGGTTGTCTCGGTCATCATCTACGACCTCAACGAAAGCGGTGATCTCGGCGCGATTTCGGTGTTGGGGATCACCCTGTTGGCGATCACCTTCGCGGTGGTGCTGATCGCCAACCGGCTGCCGGTGCTGGGCCGCGCCCCGCCGCGGCTCATCTAGACGCGCGGCGGCGCTTCCAGGCTCTCGCGCAGCGCCCGGGCAAGCTCTTCACGGCGGTAGGGCTTCGACAGCAGACGCACCCCGGAGATGCTCTCGCCGTTGCCTTGCATCTTCGCTTCCGGAAAACCCGAAGCCAGCAGCACCTTGAGACCCGGCCAGCGCGCGATCGCCGTGCGCGCCAGCTCGAACCCGCTGATCCCGCCGGGCATCAGGATGTCGCTGAACAGGAGGTCGACCGGCTCCGCCGCGAGGATGTCGAGCGCGGCGGATGCCTGCTCGGCTTCCAGAACGCGATAGCCCAGCGCTTCGAGCTGGCGACGCGCCACGCGGCGCATCGCGTCGTTGTCTTCGACCAGAAGCACCGCCTCGTTGCCGCCCGCGGATTGCGCCGCCGCCAGCGGTGCGAGCGCCGGGGCGGGCTGCTCGACGCGCCGCGGCAGGTAGAGCCGGAACGTCGTGCCGCTGCCCGCCTCGCTATAGACGTTGATGTGCCCGCTCGACTGCTTGATGAAGCCGAACACCATGCTGAGCCCGAGCCCGGTGCCTTTGCCTTGCTCTTTGGTGGTGAAGAACGGCTCGAAAATATGGTCGATCGTCTCGAGCGGAATGCCGGTTCCGCTATCGGTGACCTCGACCATTGCATAGTCGCCCGGCGCCAGTTCCGGGTGCAGCGCCGCGTAATCGCTGTCGAGGTGCCGGTTGCCGGTGGTGATCATCAGCCGCCCGCCACTCGGCATCGCATCGCGCGCATTGTTGGCGAGATTGAGGATCGCCGCTTCGAGCTGCGCCGGGTCGGCATGAACCGGCCAGAGATCGCCGGCCAGATCGACCTCGATCGAGATGTCCTCGCCGAGCGTGCGCCGCATCAGCCCGACAATGTCACCGACCAGCGCGTTGATCGCGATGTCGGCCGGCGCCAGCGGCTGGCGACGGGCAAAAGCGAGCAACCGCCGCGTCAGCTCGGCGCCGCGCAACGCGGCATCGAGCGCATCGGCGACGAGTTCGCCATCCTCTGGTGGCAGCGCGCCGCCGGCGCGTACCATGTCGAGATTGCCGATGATGACGCCCAGCAGATTGTTGAAATCATGCGCCAGGCCACCGGTCAAATTGCCGATCGCCTCCATCTTCTGCACCTGACGCAGCCGCGCCTCGGCTTCGCGGCGCTCGGTGATGTCGCGGCCGATAAAGAAATGCTGTTGCTCGGCATCCGACCAGACGCCGGTCCAGGCGAGCGGCACTTGCCGGCCGTCGCGATGCACATAGCGGCACTCGAAATAGCGCGTCTCGCCGTGACGCCGCGAGCGGCGCATTTCCTCGCGGGTATTGTCGAGATCGGGCGGGTAGAGGATTTCCCGGGCGCTGCGGCCGATCAGTTCGTCCGGGTCGTAACCAAGGATCGTGCGCGCACTGGGGCTGATGCGGATAAACGTGCCATGCCGGTCGACGACCAGGATCAGATCGACCGAAGTCTCGAAAATCCGCCGGTTGATCGCCTCTTCGACGCCGGGAAGCTGCGCCGGCACGACGATGGCCTCGCCGTCCCGCGATCCGATTTCGGCCACCACCACGCGATCGGCCATTGTTCGGCTCCTCCGCGCAACAGGCTCAGAATCGCGCGGTGTTTATTACCAGAGGCTGAATTTAGTACGCCCCGGCCGCACAACATGCATGTTTTGCGTGTGGCTCGTTCTCAACCGCCGAGCAGCGCGCCGCGAAAGCGATGACGGCAGGCGGCGGGGTCGAAATTGCGCTTGAAAGCCGGCGGTTCGGCCGGTGCGACGCGCAGCACGACAAACGAGGAGCCGTTGCCTTCGCGCAGCAGCCGTGCGCCGTGGGCGATCTCCGATTCGGCGGCGATCGTCCGGGTACGCTGAATCCCGGAGCCAACCGCGATCTTTTCAAGATCGACGCCGAGGCTGGTATGGCTCTTCTGCCAGCCGGTCTCGCCGTAATGCCCATTGTCGACGACGAGGATCGACAGGTTGGCCGGGTTCATCACCGCCACGGTCGCCAGCGCGCCGACATTCATCAGTATCTCGCCGTCGCCAGTGGCGACGAGCACCCGCTTGTCGGGCCGCGCCAGCGCCACGCCGAGCCCGATCATCACCGCTCCGCCCATCGCGCCTGCCATCGTGTAGATCTGCGCGCTGTCATGGGTCAGCGCGGCGATGTCGCGCGCCGTGCCGGCGAGCCCGGTGACGATGAGGAAATCCTCTGCGCGGCCGACAAGGGCCGGCACCGCCTCGCAGCGGTCGAGGACAAAACCGGCGGCAATCGCCGCTGCGACATCGACCCCGGCCGGATAACGCATGGCCATCTTCTTCTTCTCCCTAGAACGCCTTGGCGCCCAGCAGTTTCTGGGTCAGCAGCACGGCGACCGCGTTGCCGCTCTGGAAAACCATGGTGAGCGCCGCCTCGGCGGTCGGGATCACCTCCTCCGGCGTTTCGATCCGCACCACGATCACCCCCATCGCCTGCAGCACCGGCTCGACCGCCTGGCCCATCGGGAATTGCCACGGGTTCCCCTCGCCGAAATCGCCGCGCATGCTGACCACCATCAGCATCGGGAAGCGCCCGCCCTTGACCAGCGAGAGCATGTTGATGCAGTTGCCTACCCCGCTCGACTGCATCAACAAGACGCCGCGCGCGCCGCCGAGATCGGCGCCGGCGAGCAGCGCCACGCCCTCCTCCTCGGTAGTGAGCGGGATCGAATGCACTCCATGGTCGGCGAGGGAGCGGTCGATCAGGATGCGGTGTCCCGCATCCGGGACATAGGCAAACTGCGTTACGTTGTTGCGGCGCAGCAGGTCATAAAGCTGATCCTGCCATCGCTCGCCGCCGGCGGCCGCCATGCTCCACCCTCCATCCCAAGCCCGCGCACCGTCGCGCTAATATCAAACAAAGGCAACCCCGTCGCCCGCTTGGGCGTTGCCTTGTGATATAATCCGTGATGGCACGCATGTGCCTATAAGGAGGCTCCGCCGTGAAGATCAGGATCGATTGGTGCAAGCCCTGAAACTATGAGCCGCGCGCCCTCCGTGCGAGGGCATTGTTGGAGCAGAAATACGGCGCCGAGGTTGAGTTGGTGCCGGGTGTCGCCGGCGTGTTCGACATCACCGTCGACGGTGTTCTGAGATATTCGAAGAAGCAGACCGGGCGCTTTCCGACCGACGACGAGGTTGTCGACGCCGGGCAATCCTAGGCGCTGGCGGGCTCCGCGCGGGTGCGTCGCGAGCGCGGCGTGCCGGCGCGGAGACGCGCTTCGATACTGCCCAGCGCAGCCGTTTACATTTTGAAACAATCCAATCTTTCCGGCCAAACAGCTTAACGGTTTGGAAAGTAGTTGGGTTGCATTCTCCACGGGTCAGCCCCCAAGGAGAACCTATATGTTCACGAGCATCCTGAAGCTCCTGAGGAACGAAGACGGAGCAACCGCGATCGAGTATGGTCTGATCGCCGCGTTGATCGCCGTCGCCGCCGTGACCGTGATGGGCACTGTCGGCACGAACCTCTCGAAGACGTTCAATACGGTCGCCACCAGCCTGTAAGCTTCGGCGACCCCCAAAAACGCCCGGCGGCACCACGGTGCCGTCGGGCGTTTGTCGTTTCCGGGCGGTGCATCGTTTCCGCACCGCCCATCCAATAAACCCACTCAAAAAAAGGCGCCGATTAAGACCGGCGCCTTTTGCGTGACGAGACGCCGCGTCAGTGCGAGATGTAGGCCGACTTCACCGCGATATCGAACAGCGCATTCATCGCCGCGGAGATATCGCCGCCGGTATCGACCTGGAAGAACAAGCCTGGTGAGGCACAGGTCTGCATGTTCGAGGCGATGCTGCTTTGGAACGGCGAGATGTAGGTATTGTACCAGCCATTGGTCGGCAGCGGGTAGTACGTAGTATAGAGCACCGCGACCCGAATGCCGCGGTTCTTGATCGTGTTGCACCAGGACGTACTCATCAACGACTGGACGCGCGCGCCGCTCACCAATTCGTCCTCGACCCCATCGGTGACGAAGAACAGCACTTCTTGCGGCGTGTCGTTCGTGGCGTTAGTGCCATTCCCGGGCGTCGGCATAATCGAGTTGATGCTGCTCATCGCGTTGTCGTAGTTAGTATCAGCATCGCTGTTATCGTTGCTCGCCGTTAGGTAGTTGTTTGAATAGACCTCAAGCTGCGCGATATTGGCGGCGCTCTTTTTTGCGTTGGTCATGCTTGTCGTAAGTGTCTGGATCGAATTGAAATTGACGTCAAACGTATAGATCGCCACGCCGTATGTAGCGCTATTCGACTGCTCAGTCGTCGAAGCGGTGGACATCAGGTTCTGCGTCGCGGTCGTCAGGTTGTCGATGCGTAGCGTCACCCCGAGATTTCTCGCCAGTTGGTAATTGTCTTCCCCGTTCGGATTGCCAGTTCCCGAGACATTGCAGTTAGTGCCTGTGGACGTGCAGCGCGGAGAACCGCTGCCGGTTTTGATGTAGTGGCTTTCGTTCGCGGGGTTAGTTTCGTGGCATGCGAATGCACAGCCGCAGCTTGAAGTGCCGTATGGATTAGCGTTCTGAACAGAATCGCATTGGCCTTGCGTGTTGCTGACCAACGTATTGATCCCCGTCTGGGTCGCGGCGATTGCCATGGATGGCGAGGAGTCTAGCAGCAGGTAAAAGTTGATGTTCGGATTACTCGGACCGTTCGCGGTCGCCGTCACCGAAATCGGGATCGTCTTCTCCAGCAGCGCACCGAAGGTCGACTTGATCGTCGTGTTGGCGTTCACCGTAACCGTCCACGGTGCGCTCTGGCTCAGCATGATGCTCGACGAGACCCCGTTATTGGTCGGTAGGTTGGCGGTGGCGTTTGTCATGTAGTTGGTTGCGGCAGTCGTCGCTTGGGTCGCGTAGCCGGCGTTGAGATAGACGCTGGCACCCGAGATCGCCGCCGCGTCGACCGCGCCCTGCAGATCGGATTTGAAATTGAGGCCGCGCGCGAAGTCGACGCCGACACCGGTCGCCGCCGCGAGCGCGAGCATGCTGACCGCCATGAACACGAACATCGAGCCGCGTTCGTCGCGCCGCAGATCGTCGATCGGACGCCGCAAGCCGCGGCGACACCGCGAGGAGGAGCCAGGACTGGGCTGAGAGGCCGGGCGATGCCATCGCGATTTCAATAGTTTGATCACCGCATGCACCTGAGGCTTCCGTGGATCCCCGGATATTCAAAACCCGGCGCCTTAAAAAATGTTAAAGCGCGGCCGCGTGAGCCGCATATCAGCTGCAGGAGGGACAGGGAATGCCGGTGGTGCTGGCGGGCGGCAGCGCGTAACGTGGCTGCTCCGACACCTCGGAGGTAATCACGATCGGCGAGGTGATGAAGTAGTTGAGCAGCGAGGTGTAGGTGTATGTTGCCTGCACCACGATCGTGCTGCCATTGGTCGAGCCGAGCCCGGAGACGAAGGTCGTCGCATTTTTGATCGCCGCGGCGCCGCCGCGCTGTATCGACCACGCCACTTTTGGGTTGGCGCCCGTGGCGTCGTAATAGACATTCGCCACCGCAAAGCCGAGATTGCTGCCGGTGCTCGGCGTCATCACCAACTGGCCGGCGATGTAGTAATCGTCAAGTTGGGTATTGCCGATCCCGGTCGGCGGCGCCTGGGCAATCAGGTCGGCGACCGTATGCGCGACGTCGACCACCTTCATGTAGCAGATGACGCCCTGGGTCACTTCGTAAAGGCCGAACGTCATCATGCAGGTCAGCGGCAGCGCGAAGGCGAACTCGATCGCCACCATTGCGCGGCAATCGCGGAGCAGTCGGCCCAAGCCGCGGCGTGCACTTTTGGCGACGCGGCGGACGAAGGCCGGGGAATTGGCGTCGCGTTCCGGCATCAATAGGGCTCGTTCCGGAATACGACGGTCGACATCAGCAGCCCCGACTTGGTGCCGCCGCCGAGCAGGCCGCCGATCCATGGCGTGAAGAACGGATAGTTATAGGTGACGGTCACGACCATGATCTGGCTTAGGGTGCCCGCGCTGAACCCCTTACCGATTAAATTGCCATTGGCATCACGGTTCGCGGGGGTATTGACGGCGGTCTGGGCCGAGCCCCAGTCATTAAACACCTGAGCCTGGTAGACAATCTTGCCGCAGCCGATCAGCGTGCCGACTTCGTTGCATAGCAGGGTCTTAAACGTGGTTTCCGGGCTGCCCGACGTCTGCGCCTGGCCGGTGCGGATGAGCCGGGCGGCATCGCGCGAGGCGTTGTCGAGCACCGACTGCACGAACAGCATGAAGCCGAACTCGAACGAGGCCAGCAGCATCATCATGAAGCAGGAGCCGACGATCGCGAACTCAAGCGCCGCGACGCCGCGCGTATCGAGCGCGGCGAGCCACTTCCTGATCCGAGCGAGGAGCCTCACCAAATATCCTTCCGGGCTATTCTTCCCGAGACATCCGTGCGCGCCGACCTTCGGGCGGCAATCAGCGACGCTACCTCTGGCGCATTTAAGAAAACGTTACGGGGACATTCCGGCGGATCGCGGGAATCGCCGGCAATTATGCCTTCGTTAACCATTGTTAGCGACGATGCGCACGAAGCGAACGGTGGTCGCGCTCCGCAAGTAGTGGGCGCTGGAGAGGATGTATGGCGCTGCAACTGCAATTCGCCGCGCTCGTCGCGTTTGCCGCGCTGATGCTGTTGGCCGCGCTGGAAGATCTGCGCCGGCTGATGATCCCCAATGTATTGACCCTGTCACTTTGCGTGCTCTGGCCGCTTTACGCCGCGACCGCGCCGAGCCTTGTCGGCACGTTGGGTGCGCTCGCCTGCGCGCTCGCGGTGTTCCTCGGCGGAGCGCTATGCTTCTCGCGCGGCTATCTCGGCGGCGGCGACGTCAAGCTTCTCGCGGTCGCAACGCTGTGGGCGGGCCCGATCGGCACGCCGCCGCTGCTGTTGCTGACCGGCATTCTCGGCGGGCTCCTGGCGCTGGCGCTGCTGATGCCGCCGGGCGCGCATATCGCCGAATTGGCGCGCGCAAAGCTCGGCCCGGCAGACACCCCGGTCGAAAGCGGCAATGCAACGCCGGTGCCCTATGGCATCGCCATCGCGGCGGCCGCGCTGATCGTCGTCTTCCTCCCGCATTTCGGTTGAGAGTGCAATGCGCGCGCGTACTGTAATCCTGCTGATCATCGCCCTCATTCTGGCGGGCGGCACGACGATGACGGCCCGCGTCTGGCTGGCCTCACAGCGTGCGCAAAAGGCCGAGGCGACGCCGATCGCGGTGCCGACCCCGACCAAATCGGTGCTGATCGCGCGGAACTCGATTTCCCGCGGCCAGATCCTGCGCGCCGAGGATATGCAATGGGAGCAGTGGCCGGAAGGCGGGATCGGCCGCAATTACATCCTGCTCGGCACGCGCACGCCTGAATCCTATGCGGGCTGGGTCGTGCGCAACCCGATCGCCGCCGGCGAGCCGCTCAGCGAGCAAAAGATCATCGCACCTGGCAATCGCGGCTTCCTGGCCGCGGTGCTGCGTCCGGGGATGCGCGCCGTCTCCGTAGCGGTGAACATAACGTCGGGTATTTCCGGGTTTATCTTTCCCGGCGACCATGTCGACCTGATCGTCAACTATTCGGTGCAGGATCGGCCGACGCCCGGTCAGACCACCTCGGGGCCGCTGGCGGAGCACAAGATCTCTGAGACGATCCTGCGCGACGTCCGCGTCATCGCCATCGATCAGAAGCTCGACAGCAAGCCCGGCGACGTCATCGTCGCCAAGACCACGACCTTCGAGGTCACGCCCAAGCAGAGCGAAATCATCGCTCTGGCCAACGAGATGGGCAAATTGTCGCTGAGCCTGCGCAGTCTCGTCTCCGCGCCGAACGAGCTTCAGCAAGAACCGGAAGCCGACACGCTCAAGCACGATGTAAGCGATGCGACCACCACGCCCACAACGACCGCCGAAACGCCGCGCGATCCCCCCTCTGAAACCTTCACGTTAGACAGCGATGTCAGCCCGTTCCTGCGCAGCCCCGGGGCTAAGCAGGGCAGCATCAATTCGGGCGACGTCACGATCCTGCGTGGCGGCCAGAGCACGGCGAGTTCGAGCACCCAACAGCAGTAGATCCGGGGGTTTGCGATGTCCCGCTGGTATGCCGGCCTGATTGCCGCATCGGTTCTGATGCAGTTCGCCGCGACGAGTGCCGCCCAGGCGCCGGGGCCGTCAACGCCCGCACCCGGCGCCGCGCCTGCCGTGGCGCCGAAGCCGGCGGCGGCGACCGCGCTTTCCGCCGGCTTGTCGCAGGTGCCGCCGAGCGGGCCGCCGATCATGCTCGAATCCGGCAAGGGCACGCTCATCCGCCTCAACGGCCCGGCAGCGACGGTCTTTATCGCCAATCCCGACATCGCCGATGTGCAAGTCAAGTCGCCATCGCTGATCTACGTCAGCGCCAAGCAGCCGGGCGAGACCGTGATCTATGCGGTCGACGCCTCCGACAACGTGCTGCTGCACTCGCCGGTGCATGTCGAGCACGACCTGTCGCGCGTGCGCAACTCGATGCGCGAGTTGATGCCGGGTGAGGACATCTCGGTACACTCGGTCGACAACTCGCTGGTGCTGAGCGGCAATGTCTCGACCGCCGGCCGCGCCGAGAAGGCGCGCGCGCTCGCCGCCTCGGTCGCCCAGGCGACGGACGTCAAGAATGCGGTCGTCGTCAACCAGCTCGCGGTGAACACCCCGAACCAGGTCAATCTGCGCGTCAAGATCGCCGAAGTGAACCGTACCGCGCTGAAGGCGCTCGGGTTCAATTGGAACGGCTCGTTGAGTAGTGGCCACTCGACACTAGGCGTCTCGACCGCGAACCCTTTCACCAACCAGGCAATTAGCACGCAAAACCTGTTTCAGCACACACTAAGCATCCCTGGGCACGGTTCGTTGCAGACGGAACTCGACGCGCTGGCGCAAGAAAACCTGATCACAACGTTGGCCGAGCCCAATTTGACCGCGACCTCGGGTCAGACCGCGAGCTTCCTCGCGGGTGGCGAGTTTCCAGTACCGGTCGCCGGCACTCCCGCGACTACTGGAGGCGCCGCGGCAATCACCGTTGAATTCAAGCAGTTCGGCGTCGCACTCGACTTCACCCCTACGATCATCGACGCGACGCATCTGAGCCTCAAGGTGCGACCCGAAGTCAGCCAGCTCTCCACCACCGGCGCCGTATCGGTGCCGCTCGGCGGGAGTAACACGGTGACGATTCCGGCACTGACGGTGCGGCGGGCCGAAACGACGGTCGACCTCGCCAGCGGTGAAAGCTTCGCGCTCGCCGGACTCCTGCAAAACACTACTGAGCAGGACGTGTCGAAAATTCCCTGGCTCGGCGATGTGCCGATCCTCGGCCAACTGTTCCGCTCGAACCTGTTCCAGCACAACGAGACCGAGCTGGTCATCATCGTCACGCCCTATCTGGTGAAACCGTCGCAGACTGTGCTCGCCACGCCGACCGACGGCTTCGTCCTGCCGCATGACGCCGAGCGCTATGCGACCAGTGACACCTACAAGCAAACCCTGCCCGGACCGGAGCGAGGCCCCCAACCGGCGGGCGGGCAGATGGGCCTGATCGGCCCTGTCGGGTTCCGGCTCGATTGACGGGGGGCAGGACATGAACACCAACCGCGCACTCTTGACCTCGGCCGTGGCGATGGCGCTCACGATCCTCATCGGCGCCTGCGCGCCGGTGACGAGCTATACCGACGCCGAGGCGCCGAAACACATCAAGCTCGACAGCGCGACGACCCAGGTCGATTTGCGCTTCGCCCCGGGCAGCGCCCAGCTCTCGCCGGTCGACGCGGCGCGCCTGCGCGAGCTCGCCGCGCGAGGCGAAATCACCGGCAGCGACCGTGTCACCGTCGCCGCCGCGGGCGGACCTGAGTTGGCGCGCCAGCGGGTCGCCTCGGTATCGGCGCTCTTGCTGCATTACGGCGTCGTGCCGGTCGACGCACCGACCGGCGGCGTCTTGCCGAACCACGCGATCGTCGCGGTCGGCCGCACGCTGGTGACGCTGCCCCCCTGCCCCAATTGGAGCAAACCGTCGGGCACCGATTTCGCCAACCAGCCGAGCAGCAATTTCGGCTGCGCCACCGAGACCAATCTCGGGATGATGATCGCTAACCCGAGTGATCTGGCGAGCGGGTTGCCAAATGGGCCGATGCCGGCGCAGCCGCTCGCCGCTGCGGTCAACCGATACGTGAACGACAAGGTCACGCCTCTACCAAGCATAAATGGCGCGTCACCGTTCTCCGCAGCCGCCAGTGCGCCAACCGCGGCGGCACCTTCCAATGGCGCAGGGAGTCCATAATGGCTGCAGCCGTCGAACGATCGGCCGGCGCCGCGCGCAAACCCAACCGGGCCGGCGTGGTGGCGATCGTCCACGACCAGGCAACGCTCGATCGCATTCAGGGTGTCATCCGCGAGCTGCAGCTCGACGACGAGCTGAGTTTCGAGGCGACGCTCGACGCCGCGCTGCGCCGCATCCACGAGGGCGCCAACCCGCGCGTTCTGGTCATCGATCTAAGCGAATCGCCGGCGCCGATCTCCGAGCTGAGCTCGGCGCGCGCAGTCGGCGGCGACGAGCTGAAGATCCTGGCGCTCGGTACGGTCAACGATGTCGGGCTCTACCGCGACATGATCGCGGCCGGCGCGACCGACTATCTCGTCAAGCCGCCGGGCCGCGAGCAGCTGAACGCGGTGCTCGAAAAGAACGCGAGCGGCAGCGGCACGGGCGGGCTCGGCCAGGTGATCGCGTTTATCGGCAGCCGCGGCGGCGTCGGCACGACAACCGCGGCGGTGTCGTGCGCCTGGATATTCGCCGAGGAGCGCAAAGAGCGCGCCGCGCTCATCGACCTCGACCTGCATTACGGCACGGTCGCGTTGAAGCTCGACAGCGACCCCGGCAACGGGTTGTGCGAGGCGCTCGAACAGCCCTCACGCATCGACAGCCTGTTCATCGAGCGCGCGATGATCAAGGTGAGTGAAAACCTGCGCATCCTCGCCGCCGAGGCGGCGCTCGCCGAGCCGCAGGTGGTCGACGCCGGCGCGATCGACGTGCTGCTTTACGAGTTGCGGCGCAAATTCGCCTGGGTCATCGTCGACCTGCCGCGCTACGTGACGCCGGTACATCGCGTCGTGCTGAGCACGGCGAGCCGCGCGATTCTCCTCTGCGAGCGCAGCCTTGCCGGCTTGCGCGACACGATCCGGCTACAGACCCTCTTGCGCGAGCAGGCGCCGCAAACCCGGCTATTCCTCGTCGAAAGCGGCGCGCATGGCGACCGCGCGACGGTCGGCAAGGGCGAGTTCGAGAAGGCCGTCGGCAAGAGCTTCGATGCGACGCTGTCCTACGATCCGAAAGGCGCGGGCGCGGCGGCGAATGCCGGCCAGCCGCTGCCGATGGCCGCGCCGCGCAGCGCCTACTCCAAGGAAATCCACCAGTTTGTCCTCAACTTCGCCGGCGCCGCCGCCGAAGCGAAGAAGCGCCGGTTCGGAGGCATCAACCTGCCATGGTAAGTCTGTTTCGCAAGCCCCCGGCGGAACCGGATCTCGACAACCGCATCGCCGGCCTGGCGCGCCGGCGAGGCCTCGTTTCGTCAGAGCCCGCCGAGCCGCGACCGGACGACTCGGCACCGCCGTCGCGGCGCTTCGCCGACCTCAGCGGTGCGCCGCAACCAACGCCGAGCGACCCGCAGACTGAGCCGTCGCCGCGCCTGGAGGCGCTGACGGCCGAAGCACCGCACGCCGAGGCACTGCCCGAGCCGGCGTTCCGGCAGGCGCCGACCCCGACTTTCACACCGAAGTTGCTCCCGCACGACGAACCCGCGTCCGAGTCCGAACCGGCGGTCTTTTTCCCGCAGCCCGAGTCGGCGATCGAAGCCGCCGCGCCCTTCGCGGCCGGCCCCGGCGGTGCGCCGCAGCAACGCCCCGCGCCGACGGTCGTGCCGCATCCGGCAATGGCGCCGCCGCGCGCGCCGGCATCGGCCGAAAGCGGCTCGCTCGACGACAAGCTCGCCGCTGCCAAGATCGCGCTGTCGACGCGGCTTTCGAGCGAAATCCGCCCGGAGCGGCGCAGTCTGTTGAGCCGCGGCGAGTTGGCCAAGCTGGTCGACGCCGCAGTCCAGGCGCATTTCGTGCGCAACGCAATCAACGCCGACCCGCTGGCCCGGCGCGACCTCGTCACCTCGATCCTGCAGGAGCTGCTCAATCCCGGCGGGCCGGACCCCGAGGCGCTAGGGCATCGCCGCACGCCGCACCGCGCGCTGGTCGAGGCGGCGAAAGCGCAGATCCAGCCGCTGGTGCTCGAGCACATGGACATCGCCGCGGCGGCGGAAATGCCACGCCCGGCTTTCGAGGCGCAGCTGACTGGCTGGGTCAAGGAGCTGCTGGCCGAGACCAAGATCCAGCTCAACTTCGCCGAGCAGCGCGAACTGGTCGAATCGCTGATCGCCGACATGCTCGGCCTCGGCCCGCTCGAGCCGCTGATGGCGGATGAGACGATCACCGACATCATGGTCAATGGCCCGCGCCAGGTTTACGTCGAACGGCGCGGCAAGCTCGAACTCGCCGACGTCCAGTTCCGCGACGACCAGCACGTGATGAACGTCGCGACCAAGATCGTCTCGCGCATTGGCCGGCGTATCGACGAATCCAAGCCGCTGGTCGACGCTCGCCTCGAAGACGGCAGTCGCGTCAACATCATCATCCCGCCGCTGGCGCTTGACGGTCCGTCGATCTCGATCCGCAAATTCGCCAAGAAGACCATCACGCTCGACATCATGGCGCAGGGCGGCAGCATCTCCGTGCCGATGGCGACGGTCTTGAAGATCGCCGCCCGCTGCCGCCTCAACATCCTCATCTCGGGCGGCACCGGCTCGGGCAAGACGACGCTGCTCAACGCGATGTCGCGCATGATCGATCCGGCCGAGCGCACGGTGACGATCGAAGACGCGGCCGAACTGCAGCTGCAGCAGCCCCATGTCGTGCGCCTCGAAACCCGGCCGGCCAATCTCGAAGGCAGCGGCGAGATCACGATGCGCGATCTCCTCAAGAACACCCTGCGTATGCGCCCCGACCGCATCATCATCGGCGAGTGCCGCGGCGAGGAAGCGCTCGACATGCTGCAGGCCATGAACACCGGCCATGACGGCTCGATGTCGACGATTCACGCCAACAACCCGCGCGAGGCGCTGACCCGCCTGGAAAACATGATCAGCATGGGCGCCGTCAACCTGCCGTCAAAGGCGATGCGCACGCAGATCGCCTCCGCCATCCATTTGATCTGCCAGGTCAGCCGCATGCGCGACGGCGCCCGCCGGGTCACCCACATCGTCGAGGTGGTGGGCATGGAAGGCGACATCATCACCACCCAGGAGCTCTTCACCTATCAGTTCCAGGGCGAGACCGGCGAAGGCCGGCTGCGCGGCGCCTTCCAGCCGACCGGCATCCGCCCGGCCTTCCTGCCGCGCGCCGAGTATTTCGGGCTCGATCGCGCGCTGCTCGAGGCGATCTGATCCATGCCGCTCGATCCCGCCACGATCATGGCGCTGGGGCTCGGCCTGATGGCCGCGCTCGTCATCGTGCTGGTGGCGGGGATCCTCGGCGGCGCCGGTGCCCGGCGTTATCGGCGCCGGTTGGCGATGGTCGCCAGCGGCAAGAAACCGGCGGATGCACAGCGTACGCCGGAGGCGCGCTCGCTGGCGCGGCGCGAGAGCGCGACGCCGATGATGGACCGGCTGGTCAAGCGCTGGCTGCCGAAGCGCGATCTGCTCGACGCACGGCTGGCGCGCACCGGGCGCGCGATCACGGTCGGCCATTATACGATCGCGACCGGCGCCGCGACGATCGTCGCGATTGTCGGTCTAGATCTGTTTTCCGGCTTGATGCTGATGCCGAGCCTGCTGCTCGGCATCGCGATCGGGGTCGGGCTGCCGCATATCGTGATCGGCTCGATGGGCAAGCGGCGGATGCGCAGCTTTCTCAACCTGTTCCCCGACGCGATCGACCTGATGGTCCGCGCGCTGCGCTCTGGCCTGCCGATCAGCGAGGCGATCATCGGTGCCGCACAAGAGATCGGCAACCCCGTCGGCCCCGAGTTCAGCACGATCGAGAGCGGCATGCGCATGGGCCGCGACCTCGAAAGCCTCTTGTGGGACATCGCCAAGCGCATCGACGCGCCTGAGCTCAGGTTTTTTATCATCGCGCTCAGCGTACAGCGCGAAACCGGCGGCAACCTCGCCGAGACGCTCGCCAACCTGTCCGACCTGCTGCGCCGCCGGCGGATGATGGCTCAGAAAGTGCGCGCGATGTCGAGCGAGGCGCGCGCCAGTACGATGATCCTCGGCTCGCTGCCCTTTGTCGTCACCACCATCCTCTTGCTGACCTCGCCGACCTACATCCGGACGCTGTTCACCGACCCGCGCGGGATGATGCTGATCGCACTGGCGCTGGCGATGCTGGGCACCGGCATCGGCATCATGGTCAAGATGGCGAAGTTCGAGATATGAGCCCCGCCGCCGCCCTCGACCGCTTCCTGCCGTTCGGGCTCGGCCTCAACGACGTCATCGCCTTGATGGCGGGGTTGGCGGTACTGGCGACGTTCTTGACCGTCTGGCAGGCGCTGCGCGCCAACACCTCGTTCGAGCGACGCCTCGCGCAGATCGCCGACAAGAAAGAGGCGATGCGGCTGGCGGCGCTGGCGACGCGCCGGCAGCGCGTGCAGCTGACCCCGGCGAGCCTCATCCGCGAACTGGTGACGCGGCTCAACCTCCTGCGCTCGCACCACGCGACCGAAGCGCGAATGATGCTGGCGCGCGCTGGGATGCGATCGCGCGACGCAATGATCCGCTATCTGTTCGCGCGACTGAGCCTGCCGCTGGTCTTCGCGGTCGCGGCGATGATCGACGGCTACACGCTGCATCTGCTGCCAGTGCCGTCCAATCTGCGGCTACTCGCCGCCGCAGGCGCCGCCGTATTCGGCTTCTTCGGGCCTGGCATCTACATCTCGAACCTGACGAAGAAGCGCCAAAAGCGCATGCAGCTCGGCCTGCCCGACGCGCTCGATCTGATGATCATCTGCGCCGAGGCCGGTCTCAGCCTCGACGCGACGCTGGTGCGCGTGTCGCGCGAACTCGCCGCCGCCACCCCGGACCTCGCCGAGGAGCTGGCGATCACCTCGGCCGAGCTCACCTTCCTCCCCGACCGGCGGCAGGCCTTCGACAACCTCAACAACCGCACCGACATGCCGGCGATCCGCGGGGTCGTCAACACGCTGATGCAGACCGCGAAGTTCGGCACGCCGCTGGCCCACTCGCTGCGCGTGCTGGCGATCGAATATCGCGACGCGCGCATGTTCAAGGCCGAGGAAAAGGCCGCCCGGCTGCCGGCGCTGATGACCGTGCCGATGATCTTGTTCATCCTGCCGACGCTGTTCATCGTGCTGATGGGCCCGGCGGCGCTCGGCATTATCGACACGTTCAATCACACAGGCGGCGGCGGCGGGCAACAGCACGCCACCGTCATTACTCATAACGACGCGAGCAACGGTTCCGGCGCGAGCCCGCAGCAGACCGAGATCAGCGAAAAGCGGGCCGAGGAAGACCAGCAGAAAGCGGCCGGCAACACGCCGCCGGCGCCCGAGGCCGGGCCGCCGCCCGCGAGCGTCGCGCCGGCGCAGCAGGTCGCCGCGGTCGGCGAGCCGATCGACGTCGATGTCGACGCCCGCGCCCTGTCGGAAAACTACAATCTGCGCGTCGTCGTGGTGCCTAAGGACGCCCCCGACCGTGTCGCCGATCCGAAAAGCTTCTTTGCCAACGCCAAGGAAATCGTCGCCGCCCAAATGCACGTGACGTTGACCGCCACGACCGCCGGTCCGAGCGAGGTGCGGCTCTATTCGGTGCCGCATTTCACGAACGACTACGCGGTCTCGGCACGCACGCCGATGATGATTACGCCGGCGGTCAATCCGGCCGCGCCGCCGGCGAAATAGCCGGCCCAGCCCTATGATTGCGGCCGCGTCACAGCGCTGGCCGACAGAATCGCGCGGCTGCGCGCGTCCGGCGCGAGGCGGCGCAGCGTATCGTAGAACGCCAGATTGTGATCGACCGCGGCGGCATCGAGATCGTGCCGCGCGATCTCGCGCGCCGATTTCTGGTCGCCCTTGAGACCATAGATCAGCGCCAGGGTCTGCCGCTCTTGCGGCGTCGCGGCGGGCGCGTAGGCGACTGGCCGCAGCGTCGCGATCGCCTGATCGAATTTCTCGCTCAGCGCCAGCGACAGTGCGAGGTCGACGAGCAGCGAGCGGTCGCCCGGCGCATAGTGCAACCCCTGTTGGTAGCGCGTCTGGGCGTAGCCATGCTGGCCGATGAAGTCGTCAGCGACGCCGATCAGCAGCAACAGCTTGGGATCGTTGGGCATCGCCTGGTAGGCGGTCGCCAGCGGACTGCCCGCGAGATCGGGGCGGCCGGTCTTGAGATACGCCTTGGCGAGGCCGCGCAACGCGCCCTGGCTTTTCGCATCGAGCTTCAGCGCGGCATTGTAATTGACGATCGCCTCGTCAGGCTTACCCATCGCAAGCAGCGTGTCGCCGAGCGCGACGAGTGGCTCGGGATTGCCCTTATCCATCGTCGCCGCATGGCGGTAGAGATTGATGGCGTTGGCAAAATCGCCGGCGGAACGCGACGCGTTCGCGATATGCATCACCGCCGCGTAGCTGAGGTCGGGGGCGCTGCCGGTACGCCCGTCGGTCGCCAGCGGATCGAGATGCAGCGACGGCGTATCCTGGCACGCCGCCAGCCCGATCACGCTCAGCAACGTGAGAGACCGGGCGGCTGCGCCATAAAATCGCGTCATCCCAGGCCTGCTCGCCCCCGCGTCGGCCCCATTCGCAGCATGCGAACGTCCCCGGTGGGACTATCTGCCGGCCCGCTCGTAACGTCGATGGCTGGTGAAAACCTGCCGCCAGCGCAACGACTTGGCCTGCGTTTATGAACACACGGCGTGAGGTTCGCGCCGCGCCATAGGCGAATCGGGCAGCTTACGCCTGCGCGCCCGCCCGGTCGGCGATGGCGCGGCGCACCGCATCGAGCGCCTCTTCGGCACGCGCCACGTCGGGACCGCCGGCCTGCGCCATGTCGGCGCGACCGCCGCCGCCCTTGCCGCCAAGAATCTCGGCGCCGGCGCGCACCAGCCCGACCGCGTCGAAGCGCGGCGTCAAATCGTTGGTGACGCCGACGACGATCGCCGCCTTGCCGTCGTCGCGCGAGACGACGGCAACGACGCCCGAGCCGATCCGCCGCTTCAAATCGTCGGCCAGCGAGCGCAATTCGCGCCCGGGCACGTCGTCGACGACGCGGCCGTCGAACGACACGTCGCCGATCTTCGCCGCCGCTTTCGCCGCCGCCGTTCCGGCCGCTGCGCCGCCACCCGCCGCCAGCATGCGCCGCGCCTCGGCGAGCTCGCGCTCGAGCCGGCGGTGCTCGTCGACCAGGCGGGCGAGCCGCGCCGGCACATCGGCCGGGCTGGTCTTGAGCGCGCCCGCCGCCTGGCGCAGCAAATCCTCTTCGTTGGCCAGATAGGCTTCGGCGGCGGCGCCGGTCAGCGCCTCGATCCGCCGCACCCCCGAGGCCACCGAACTTTCGCCGACCGCCTTGAACAGGCCGATATCGCCGGTGCGCGCGACATGCGTGCCGCCGCATAGTTCGACCGAGTACGGCCGCATATCTTCGGCGGCGGTATCGGCGCCCATCGCGACGACGCGCACCTCCTCGCCGTATTTCTCGCCGAAGAGCGCCATTGCGCCTTCCTCGATCGCCTGTTCCGGGCTCAACAGGCGGGTGCGCACCTCGCTGTTGTCGCGGATGCGGTCGTTGACCTCGGCCTCGATCACCGCGAGATCGGCCGCGCCGATCGGCCGGGGATGGCTGAAATCGAAGCGCAGCCGGTCTGGCGCGACCAGCGAGCCCTTTTGCGTGACATGCTCGCCGAGCCGGTGGCGCAGCGCCTGGTGCAAGAGGTGCGTCACCGAATGGTTGGCGCGCAGGCGGCGCCGGCGCTGGTGGTTGACGCGCAGCTCGACAGCGTCGCCGACCTTCAGCGAGCCGTGCGCCACAGCGCCGAGATGGACGAACAGATCGCCCGCCTCGCGCAGCGTGTCGCGCACCGCGACCTCGCCGCCGCCGGCGGAAAACATCGCGCCGATATCGCCGACCTGGCCGCCCGACTCGCCGTAGAACGGCGTCTGGTTGACGACGATCGCGACCTCGTCGCCGGCCTCGGCGCTCGCCACGCGCTCGCCGCCCTTGAGGATCGCCAGCACCACGCCCTCGGCATTCTCGGTCTCGTAGCCGAGGAACTCGGTCGCGCCGAGCTCCTCGCGCAGCGCGAACCACACCGCGCCGGTCGCCGCCTCGCCCGAGCCGACCCAGCTCTTGCGGGCCTCCTCGCGCTGCTTCTCCATCGCCGCGTCGAAGCCGGCGATCTGCACCTTGCGGCCGCGGCCGCGCAATACATCCTCCGTGAGGTCGAGCGGGAAGCCGAAAGTGTCGTAGAGCCGGAACGCCACCTCGCCGGGGAAATCCTGGCTGGACGCGAGCCGCCCCTCCTCCTCGTCGAGCAGCCTGAGGCCGCGCTCGAGCGTCTGCTTGAAATTGGTTTCCTCGAACCGCAGCGTCTCGGTGATCAACGGCTGGGCTCGGATCAGCTCGGGGAACGCGGCGCCCATCTCGCGCGTCAGCGCCGGCACCAGCCGCCACATCAGCGGCTCCTTGGCGCCGATAATATGCGCGTGGCGCATCGCCCGGCGCATGATCCGGCGCAGCACATAGCCGCGCCCTTCCTTCGACGGCAGCACGCCATCGGCGATAAGGAAGGCCGAAGCACGCAGATGGTCGGCGATGACCCGATGCGACACCGCATGCGCGCCATCGGCGGCAACGCCCGAGGCATCGGCCGAGGCCTGGATCAGCGCGCGGAACAGGTCGATGTCGTAATTGTCGTGCTTGCCCTGCAACACGGCGGCGAGGCGCTCCAGCCCCATGCCGGTGTCGATCGACGGGCGAGGCAGCGGATGCCGCGCGCTCGCCGTCTGCTCGAACTGCATGAAGACGAGGTTCCAGATCTCGATAAAGCGGTCGCCGTCCTGGTCGGCGCTGCCCGGCGGGCCGCCGGGAATACCGGGTCCGTGGTCGTAGAAGATTTCCGAGCACGGGCCGCACGGGCCGGTATCGCCCATCGCCCAGAAATTGTCCGCCGTCGCGATGCGGATGATCTTCTCTTGGGGCAGCCCGGCGATCTTGGCCCATAGTCCCGCCGCCTCGTCATCCTCGGCATAGACGGTGACGAGCAGCCGGTCCTTCGACAGCCCGTATTCCTTGGTAATCAGGTTCCACGCCAGCTCGATCGCCCGGTCCTTGAAGTAATCGCCGAACGAGAAATTGCCGAGCATCTCGAAAAACGTGTGATGCCGCGCGGTATAGCCGACATTTTCCAGATCGTTGTGCTTGCCGCCGGCGCGCACGCATTTCTGCGAGGTGGTCGCGCGCTGATAGGCCCGCTTCTCGACGCCGGTAAAGACGTTCTTGAACTGCACCATTCCGGCATTGGTGAAGAGCAGCGTCGGGTCGTTGCGCGGCACCAGCGGGCTCGACGGCACGATCTCGTGGCCGTTGGCCGCGAAATAGTCGAGAAACACCGCGCGGATATCGTTGGTCGTCTGCATAGGCCCAATTACGGGGCTTCCCGCGAATTTATCAAGGGCAGCGCGGGCTTTCGGCTCAGTTATTGCGCGTCTCGACAACCGCGACGCCGTCGCCATAGACGCGCCGCCAACCCGGCACGCGCTCGAGCGCGGCCACTGCCGGCGATTGCGCCTGGAGGAGCGCCCAGCCGACCCGGTAGTCGTCGAGCAGCCCGGCGAGCGCCGCCGCGTCGCCCCGCTCGGCCGCGAGATAGGCGGCGAGAAAATCGTTGCCGTAGAGCTCGATGCGGCCGTCGATAAAGGTCGGGACGCCGGAAAAGACGAGATAGCCGCCAAAGGCTTCGCTGTTGAACACCGGGCCGGAAAGGTCGAGCCGCTGCGCCGCGGCGAGCGCGGTCGCCGGCGTCACCGGGTCGTCCGCCCGGTCGATCGGCCGAGCCAGCACGGGAAGGCTCAGCACCGCCGCGAGCGCCAGCATCACGAGCCGACCCGGCAGACGCGCCGGATTGCCAAGCCGCGCCGCAGCGCGAAGCAGCGGCGCGGCCGCAGCCGGCCGGGTCAGCACGGCGAGAAGCGGCCCGAGGGCTGCGCCAATCGTCAGCGGCCCGACCAGGCCCAACAGATCGGCGTGCCGGACATGAGCGAGCGCCATGTGGCACAACCCGGCGAGCAGCACGATCCGTGTCCAGGGCGGCCGGACGCCGGTCAGTAGTGCGAGCGCCGATACGCCGACCAGCCAACCCGCAAGCGCAGGGAATTGACCGAAATCCGCCGGCTGCCACTCACCGAAGCCGCTTTGCAGCGCCGGCATCGCCATCAGGCGAAGCGGCTGGGTCAGCGCCGCGACGCCGTTGGCGTTGACGAGCGCCGCTGCGATCGCCGCTGCCACGAAGCCGGCCCAGCGGCGGGCCTCGCCGACCCGGCTCGAACTTGCGGCGGGGTAAAGCACTGCCTCGCCGCCGAGATAGAGGGCGAGCGCGATGCCGAACAGAAAGCTGCCGTGCAGATTGGCCCACAGCGTCATCACCGGCAGCAAACGCCAGGGCGGGCCGCGCCCATCGTCGCGCGCGGCAAGGATACCGCCGCACCACAGCACCAGGAGCGGCAATGCAATAACGTGCGGCCGCGCCAGGAGGTGCGGCAGCACCAGGGCCGCCCCGGCGAGCGCGCCGATGACCGCCGGAAGCGGCTCCAGCCGGCGCAGGAGAAAGTGCGTGAGCAGCCCGGTCGCGAGACCGAAACAGGCCGCGCTGGCCCAGACCACGCCGCCCCAGCCTGCGGCGCCGTAGATGAGCGCCAGCGTCAGCTCGCCGAGCCATTCGCTCGCCGCCCAGTGCTGCCCCGCCATGGTGAACGAGAACGGGTCGGCGAAGGGCAGTGCGTGGTGCGCCAGCACCCAGCGGCCGGCAGCGATATGCAGATAGGTGTCCGGGTCGTGCAGCAACGCCAGCGGCGATGCCAGAGCGCGCAGCATTACCAGCAGCCCCACGATCCACGGCCAGGACGGCCGCAACGCCGGCCACAGCCCTACCCCACCGCCGGCGGCGATCGCGGTGGCTCCGTAAGTGGGGCGGGTGTGCTCGCTCACCGCCCGAGCATCGCCCGCTTTGGTTAATCCCCGATCAACAAGCCAAAGATTTGATCATCGGCTCGTCCCTGATATCCCTGTTATCTGCTGGATTTTATCAGGCAGAACAGGCTCACATCGGCGCGCTATTCCTCGCCCGCCGCAGTCTCGCCCGGCGCGGCCATCATCGCGTCGGCGACGAGACCGGCATTCGAACGGATTGCGAGCTCGATCTGATCGGCCATGTCGTCGTGCTCCTTCAGATAGAGCTTGGCGTTCTCGCGGCCCTGGCCGATGCGGCTGCCCTCGTAGGAGAACCACGAGCCGGATTTCTCGACCACCCCGGCCTGCACCCCGAGATCGACCAACTCGCCCATTTTCGACACGCCCTCGCCGTACATGATGTCGAAATCGACGACCTTGAACGGCGGCGCCATCTTGTTCTTGACGACCTTGACGCGGGTCTGGTTGCCGACCACCTGGTCGCGGTCCTTGATCGCGCCGATGCGGCGGATATCGAGCCTCACCGAGGCATAGAATTTAAGCGCGTTGCCGCCGGTCGTCGTCTCCGGATTGCCGAACATGACGCCGATCTTGAGGCGGATCTGGTTGATGAAGATCACCATGCAGCGCGAGCGCGAAATCGAGCCGGTGAGCTTGCGCAGCGCCTGGCTCATCAGCCGCGCGTGCAGGCCGACATGCGAATCGCCCATCTCGCCTTCGAGCTCGGCGCGCGGCACCAGCGCGGCGACCGAATCGACGACGAGCACGTCGATCGCTCCCGAGCGCACCAGCGTATCGGCGATCTCCAATGCCTGCTCGCCGGCATCGGGTTGGGAAATCAACAGGTTGTCGATATCGACCCCGAGCTTTTTGGCGTAACTCGGGTCGAGCGCATGCTCGGCGTCGACAAACGCGCAGGTGCCGCCGTTCTTTTGCGCCTCGGCGATGACGTGCAGGGCCAGCGTGGTTTTCCCCGAGCTTTCCGGCCCGTAAATCTCGACGACGCGGCCGCGCGGCAGACCGCCAATGCCGAGCGCGATATCGAGCCCGAGCGAGCCGGTGGAGACGACGTCGACTTCCATCGCCGCCTCGTGCGAGCCCAGCTTCATGATCGAACCCTTGCCGAAGGCACGCTCGATCTGGCTGAGCGCCGCGTCCAATGCCCGCTGCTTGTCCATCGTGTCCTTGTCCAAGAGACGCAAGACCGGTTGGTTCATCTCTCTTCTCCCTTATTTCACAGCGAGCGCGGCGGCGCAAACGGACGATCTGGCAGAGAATGTACGCTGTTTGTTCTAGAACGTAAAGAGAACTTTTAGCGCGAACGGCAAATTGGATCGACGGGGGTTATCGAGCCGCTCCACCGCCGGAAGAGTTTAATTTACCACGGAGGCATGGAGAACGCGGAGAGACGCTGCTCTGGTAGCTCGCTATCCGCGGCGTTCCTTGCATTTAAAGAGCGCGACGATTTGCAATCGGGATAGCGGGATCGAGGTTGATTGTGGCGAATCGGTACCGGCGCGGAAGAAAGATGAGCTCGTGTCCACGCGGCGGATCGGTGGGTCCCGGCTTTCGCCGGGAAGCAGCGGGGAGCGAGCGGCTTGCAGTGCTGCCGGCGCTTCCCGCCTTACCGGCCCTATTTCCGGCGCATCCGGTCGAGCGCCCAGACGCCGCCGCCGGCAAAGGCGAGATAGAGGAACACGAAGCAATAGAACACCGCCGCTTCGCCGCCATTCGAATACGGGAAGAAGCCGCGCGGCGCGTGCGCCATGAAATAGGCGAAGGCCATCTCGCCGGAGAGGATGAAGGCGACGATGCGGGTGAACAGCCCGACGGCAACGAGCAGGCCGCCGATCGCTTCCAGCAGGCCGGCAAGCCCCGGCACCAATGTCATCAGCACATAGGGCTTCGCCGGGTTCGGGCCAGGCGGAAAGCCGAAGATCTTGAAGAGGCCGTGCTGCATGTAGAGCAGTCCGACGATAATCCGCAGCACGCTCAGAATACGCGGCTCCCAGGCGACAACCGTCGCGACCAGCTTTGCCATCGTCCTCTCCCCCCAGCCAGGCGGGCATCTTGCAGCCGCCTTTGTGTCAAGTCGTGCCGATCAGTTTGGCCCGGAACAAGCGGTTGGATACATCAACATACCGTGTAGGTTGAGCCCCGAGGTTGAGCGCCCGGGGCGGCGCACGCGGCGCTCACCTGCCCGCGCGGCGAATCAGCGCGTTCGCCGGCAGCGCCGGATCGAGCACCTTCTTCGCGCTCTCAGCGCTGGCGACGGGGAGCGCGGCGGCATCGATCAGGCCCAACTGCGCGAGCACTGACGCCTGGTCCCAATAGATATGCTCGTGCGCGAGCTTGCCGTCGCGGAAGCGGACGATGACGACCAGCGCGACCTCGACGCGCTTTCCCGTGGGCGCGACGCCGGGGAGCATCCAGTCCATCTCGAGCGTGTGGGTGAAGCGGATGACCATCTCGTCGACGAGCTGGTCGGCGCCGATAGTGCGCGACACCGGCACCATCTCCATGTCGGGCGGCATCTTGGGGATGAAATGCGTCGAATAAAACCGGCGCAGCTCGTCGAGGCCGCGGCCGCCGGTCATCACCGGCACGTGGTCGACATAGGCGTCGGCCACCATCGTCGCGAGCGTCTCGTCGGTGTTCTTGGTAGCGAATTCGTGGCGGATATGCTCTTCCCACAGCACCGCCAGCTCGTCCGGCGTCATTTCTGCCTCCCCTCGTGGCATATGGCGTCAAGGGACAGGATTCACCACGCAGGCGCGGAG
>DASZLY010000457.1:0-5382 GCA_035552135.1 Allostellaceae bacterium
GATCCACATCAGCACATAGGTGATCGGGATCTTCTTCCACAGCCCGCCCATGCGCCGCATGTCCTGCTCGCCCGACATCGCGTGGATCACCGAGCCGGCGCCGAGGAACAGGAGCGCCTTGAAGAAAGCGTGGGTGAACAGATGGAACATCGACGCGCCATAGGCCGAGACCCCGGCGGCGAAGAACATGTAGCCGAGCTGCGAGCAGGTCGAATAGGCGATGACGCGCTTGATGTCGTTCTGCGCCATGCCGATGCTGGCGGCGAACATCGCCGTCGTGCCGCCGATCACCCCGACCACCGCGAGCGCGCTCGGCGCGTATTCGAACATCGGCGACAGCCGCGCCACCATATAGACGCCCGCGGTCACCATCGTCGCGGCGTGAATCAGCGCCGACACCGGCGTCGGGCCTTCCATCGCGTCGGGCAGCCAGGTGTGAAGGCCGAGCTGGGCCGACTTCCCCATCGCGCCGATGAACAACAGGATGCAGGCGAGGGTCAGCGCCGGAACCTGCCAGCCGAGGAAGTTCATCACCTCGTGCGTCGCGCCCGGCGCCTTGCCGAACACGGTGTCGAAATCGAGCGAGCCGAACAGCACGAACACCGCGAAAATGCCGAGCGCGAAGCCGAAATCGCCGATCCGGTTGACGACAAAGGCCTTGATCGCCGCCGCGTCGGCGGTGTCGCGGTCGTACCAGAAGCCGATCAGCAGATACGAGGCGAGCCCCACCCCTTCCCAGCCGAAGAACATCTGCACGAAGTCGTTGGCCGTCACCAGCATCAGCATGAAGAAGGTGAACAGGCTCAGATAGCTCATGAAGCGCGGGATCGAGTGATCGTGCGCCATGTAGCCGACCGAATAGATGTGCACCATCGCCGAGACGATCGTCACGACGAGGATCATCACACCCGACAGCGTGTCGAGGCGCAGCGACCAGGCGACATCGACCCCGCCCGCGGCGATCCACGTCACCAGCGTCTGCACCTGCGGCCCGGTTTGGGCCATCGCATCGCGGAAGACGAAGATGCCGCAGATCGCCGACAGCACCAGCGCGCCGCAGGTCACGATCTGCGACCCGCGATCGCCGATCGCGCGGCCGAAGAACCCGGCGATGGCCGCGGCGAGCAGCGGCAGGAAGACGACGAGAACGATCACCGCGCTCAGCCTTTCATCATCCGGATGTCCTCGACCCGGATCGTGCCGCGATTGCGGAAATAGACGACGAGGATCGCCAGACCGATCGCCGCCTCCGCCGCCGCGACGGTCAGCACGAACATCGCGAAGATCTGGCCGGCCAGGTCGTGCAGCGCGACCGAGAAGGCGACGAAATTGATGTTGACCGCGAGAAGCATCAGCTCGATCGACATCAGGATGATGATGACGTTCTTGCGGTTGAGGAAAATCCCGAAAATCCCGAGCGTGAAGAGGATCGCCGCGACGGTGAGGTAATGCCCGAGACCGATCGTCAGCATCGCCCTACTCCGCCGCCCCGGCGCCGATACCACCGCCAAGCCCGACGCCAACCGGCACCTTGACCACCTCGACGCTCTCGCCGCGCGCGCGGCCTAGTTGCTCCGAGATGACCTGGCGGCGCGTGCCGACCCGGTGCCGCAGGGTCAACACGATGGCGCCGATCATCGCCACCAGCAGGACCATGCCAGCCATCTGGAAGGCGAAAATGTAGCGCGTATAGAGCAGGTCGCCGAGCGCGCGGGTATTGGTCATCGCGCTCGCCGCCGGCTGTGGGGCGGCGGCAACCGCGGTGACGCCCGGCGCGATCGTCCAATGCGCGAACAGGAAGCCCAGCTCGACCAGCAGCACGATCCCGACCAAGAGCCCGATCGGCAGGTATTTCGACGCGCCGGTGCGCAGCTGCGCGAAATCGATGTCGAGCATCATCACGACAAAAAGGAACAGCACCGCGACCGCGCCGACATAGACGATGACGAGGATCATCGCGAGAAACTCGGCGCCCAGCAGCAGGAAGAGACCCGCCGCGTTGAAGAAGGCGAGGATCAGGAACAGCACCGAATGCACCGGGTTGCGTGCCGAGACGACCATCACGCCGGACGCCACCGCGACCGCGGCGAACAGGTAGAACATGATCGCGGGGAGGATCATGCCCGACCCTCACCCGCCTCCGGGCTACGCCCGGAGCCATCCTCTCCCGCAAGCGGGAGAGGGGAAATAAGAACCCCTCGCCCGCTTGCGGGAGAGGGCGGGAACCCCGCCGAAGGCGTGGGAGAGTGAGGGTGACGCGGCGTCACCGGTAGGGCGCCTCGATCGAGAGCGACCGGGCGATCTCCGCCTCCCAGCGGTCGCCGTTCGCCATGAGCTTGTCCTTGTCGTAGAACAGCTCCTCGCGGGTCTCCGAGGCGAATTCGAAATTCGGCCCCTCGACGATCGCGTCGACCGGGCACGCCTCCTGGCAATAGCCGCAATAGATGCATTTCGTCATGTCGATGTCGTAGCGCGTCGTGCGGCGGCTGCCGTCCTCGCGCGGCTCGGCCTCGATGGTGATCGCCAGCGCCGGGCAGATCGCCTCGCACAATTTGCAGGCGATGCAGCGTTCTTCGCCGCTGGGGTAGCGCCTGAGCGCGTGCTCACCGCGAAAACGCGCCGACAGCGGCCCCTTCTCATAAGGGTAATTGACCGTGACCGAGGGCTTGAACATGTAGCGCAAGGTCAGCGCCATGCCCGACAGCAGCTCGGAAAGCAGGAGGCCGCGCGCGCCGCGCGCAAACAGATTCATCGATGTACCCTCGCCCCCAGCATAATCCCGCCCCTCACCCGGTGTGAACCGGTACCCATCCCATCGCCGTCAGGACGCCGGCGGTCAGCACCAGCCAGAACAGCGACAGCGGCAGGAACACCTTCCAGCCCAGCCGCATCAGCTGGTCATAGCGGAAGCGCGGGAAGGTCGCGCGCACCCACAGAAAGCAGAACATCACGAACAGCGTCTTGCCGAGCAGCCAGACCGGCCCCGGAATCCAGGTGAACGGCTCGACCGGGATTGGCGACAGCCAGCCTCCGAGGAACAGGATGCTGGTCATCGCGCTCATCAGGATCATGTTGCCGTATTCGCCCATGAAGAAGAGCAGCCAGCTCATCGACGAATATTCGACATTGAACCCGGCGACGAGGGTCGCCTCGTCTTCCGGCAGGTCGAACGGCGAGCGGTTGGTCTCGGCGAGCGCCGACACGAAAAACACCACCGCCATCGGCAAAAGCGGGATCACGAACCAGCCGGGGATAAAGCCGAGCCAATAACGATCCTGGGCCATGACGATGTCGGTCAGGTTCAGCGACCCGGCGCACAGCAGCACGGTGACGAGGACAAAGCCGATCGAGACCTCGTACGACACCATCTGCGCCGCCGAGCGCAGCGCGCCGAGGAACGCGTAGCGCGAATTCGATGCCCAGCCGGCCATGACGATGCCGTAGACGCCGAGCGAGCTGATCGCGAAGAGATAGAGGATGCCGACATTGATGTTGGAGATGACCAACCCTTGGTCGAACGGGATAACCGCCCAGGCGACGAGCGCCAACGTCACGGTCAACAGCGGCGCGGCGATGAAGACGACGCGGTTGGCGCCGCTCGGGATGATGGTCTCCTTGAAGAGCATCTTTACCGCGTCGGCGATCGGCTGCAGCAGCCCGAACGGGCCGACAACGTTCGGCCCCTTGCGCAGCTGCGAGGCCGCCAGCACCTTGCGCTCGGCGTAAGTATAGTAGGCGATCGACAGCAGCAACGGCACGAGGACGCAGAGAATCTTCGCGACCGTGAGGGCGGTCGGCAGCAGGTAGCCGTGGACGAAATCAGCCATGCGTGCCGGTCCGCGGCTTGGCGCCGGTCACGAACAGCTCGCTGCACTCGGCCATCGTCGGGCTGGCGCGGCTGACCGGGTCGGTCTTGTAGAAATCGGTAATCGGATAGGCGAACGGCGTCGCGGCGATCGGCCCGGCCGTGCCGAAATTGCCCCAGGCGGCCGGCGTCACCGTGTCGATCTCGCCGAGGCTCGGATGCGCGGTCCGCATCTCCCGGCGCAGCTCGGGCAGCGAATTGAACGCCAGCGGCTTGCCGAGCGCGCCCGACAGCGCACGGATGATCGCCCAGTCCTCGCGCGCCTCGCCCGGCGGGAACACCGCGCGGCGGCCGAGCTGCGCGCGGCCTTCGGTGTTGACGTAGCTGCCGTCCTTCTCGGTATAGGCCGCGCCGGGCAGCACGACATCGGCGCGCGCCGCACCGCGATCGCCGTGATGCCCCTGATAGATCACGAAAGCCGAGCCGGTATCGGCGAGGTCAAGCTCGTCGGCGCCGAGCAGGTACAGCACCTCGATGTCGCCCTTGCGGCAGCCATCGAGGATCCCCGTGACGTCCCGCCCGCCGGCGCCGGGAAGGAAGCCGAGATCGAGCCCGGCGACCCGCGACGCGGCGCGGTGCAGCACGTTGAACCCGTTCCACCCGTCGCCGACCAGGCCGACGCCTTCGGCCAGCGCTCGCGCTGCGCCGAGCACCTGTGCACCATCTGCCCGCATCAGCGCACCGGAGCCGACGATCACGAGCGCCTTCTTGCCGGCGAACTGGCCGAGCCAGCCGTGATCCCCTTGCCCCAGCGCCGCGAGCGCATCGCCGCCCTCGCCCAGCATCTCCACCGGGAACGTCAGGTCGAGCTTGGGTCCGATCGCCGCGGTCTTGAACCGGCCGGCGAGATAGCGCTTGCGCAGCCGGGCATTGACGATCGGCGCCTCGGTGCGCGGGTTGCAGCCGATCAGCAGGCAGGCCTCGGCCTCCTCGATCCCGGCGATTGTCGTGTTGAACAGATAGCCGGCGCGGCACGCCGCGTCGATCTTGGCGCCGTCCTGGCGGCAATCGAGGCTCGTGGTGCCGAGCCCGCCGAGCAGCGCCTGCAGCGCGTACATCGCCTCGGCATCGCACAGATCGCCGGCAATCGCCGCGATCCGCTCGCCCGGCGTGCCTTTCAGCCGGTCGGCGACAAGGTCGAGCGCCTCGCGCCATTCCGCCTCGACGAGCTTGCCGCCGCGCCGGATATAGGGCCGGTCGAGACGCCGCCGTGTCAGCCCGTCGATCGCGAACCGCGCCTTGTCGCTGATCCATTCCTCGTTGACCGCCTCGTTGAGGCGCGGCAGCACGCGCAGGATCGAGGCGCCGCGCGCGTCGATGCGGATGTTGCTGCCGACCGCGTCGAGCACGTCGACGCTCTCGGTCTTGCGCAGCTCCCAGGGGCGCGCATTGAACGCGTAGGGCTTGGAGGTCAACGCCCCGACCGGGCACAGATCGATGATGTTGCCGCTGAGCTCCGAGCCGAGCGCCTGCTCGATATAGGTGCCGATCTCCATGTTCTCGCCGCGCCCGGTCGC
>DASZLY010000458.1:0-4672 GCA_035552135.1 Allostellaceae bacterium
GCGAGCACGGCGACGCCGTAGCGGTCGAGCTTGCTGCGGCCGATGCCGGGGATGTCGGCGAGCGCGGCGAGCGAGCCCGGGCGGCGGCGCGCCACTTCGATGAGCGTTGCGTCGTGAAAGATCACATAGGGCGGCAATTCCTGGCGGCGCGCCTCGTCGAGCCGCCAGGCGCGCAGTCTTTGCCATAGCGCCTCCGCCGCGGCGTCGAGCGTCGCGTCGGCCGCCGTCCGGCCGCCGTCCCGGCGCCGGCGCGCGCGCTCGCGCGGCTTGTCGCGGCGCAGGCGAACCTCGCGGCTGCCGCGCAGCACCTCGGTCGCGCCCGGCGCCAGCGCCAGCCCGCCATGGCCTTCCGGGTCGGGCAGCAGATGGCCTTGCGCCAGCAGCTGGCGGATCACCGAAAGCCAGCCCGCTGCATCGAGCTCGCCGCCGACCCCGAACGTCTTGAGCTGGTCGTGGCCGAGGCGGCTGATCCGCTCGGTGACATTGCCGGTCAGGACGTCGGCGAGGTGATGCGCGCCGAAGCGTTGCCCGGTGCGATAGACCGCGGAAAGCGCCTTTTGCGCCGCCACCGTGCCATCCCAGCCTTCGGGCGGCTCGCGGCAATTGTCGCAATTGCCGCACGGCGCGTCGGGGCGCTCGCCGAAATAGCCGAGCAGCGCCTGGCGACGGCACCCGACCGTCTCGCAGAAGCCGACCAGCGCCTCGGTCTTCTGCCGCTCGATGCGGCGCTGCTGCTCGCCGACGTCGTTCGCCTCCATCAACCGGCGCAAATTCATCACATCGACGATGCCATAGCTCATCCAGGCGTCGGCCGGCAGCCCGTCGCGGCCGGCGCGGCCGGTCTCCTGGTAATAGGCTTCGAGGTTCTTCGGCGCGTCGAGATGGGCGACGAAACGCACATTCGGCTTGTCGATGCCCATGCCGAAAGCCACCGTCGCGACGACGATGATCCCCTCCTCGCGCAGGAAGCGCTCCTGGTTGCGGGCGCGCGTCTCCGCGGGGAGGCCGGCGTGATAGGGCAGCGCCTCGCGTCCGCGCGCGCTGAGCCAGGCGGCGGTTTCCTCGACCGCGCGCCGCGTCAGGCAATAGACAATGCCGGCGTCGCCCGAATGCTCCTCATTGAGGAAACGCAGCAGATCGTCGCGCGGCGTGCGCTTCTCGATCACCCGGTAGAAGATGTTCGGCCGGTCGTAGCCGGCGGCGAAGAGAGGCGCCTCTTCGAGATGCAGCCGCGCCGCGATGTCGCGGCGGGTCGGGTCGTCGGCGGTGGCGGTCAGCGCCAGCAGCGGCACATCCGGGAACTGCTCCTTGAGGATGCCGAGCCCCTGATAGTCGCGGCGGAAATCGTGACCCCATTGCGAGATGCAGTGCGCCTCGTCGACCGCGAACAGCGCGATCCGGCAGCGCCGCAGGAGATCGAGGCAATGCGGCATCGCCAGCCGCTCCGGCGACACGTAGACGAGGTCGAGCGTGCCGTCGCGCGCCTCGCGCTCGATGAGGCTCGCCTCGCCCGGCGCGAGGCCGGAATTGAGCGCCGCCGCGCGCACCCCGGCCTGGCGCAGCGCGTCGACCTGGTCCTTCATCAGCGCGATCAGCGGCGAGACGACGACGCCCATCCCCGGCCGCAGCAGCGCCGGCAGCTGATAGCACAGCGACTTGCCGCCGCCGGTCGGCATCAGCACGACCGCGTCACCGCCGCCGATTACATGCTCGATGATCTCCTGCTGGCGCCCGCGAAAGCTCGAATAGCCGAACACCCGCCGCAACACGGCGAGCGGCGTCTGCGGTTCAGCGTCGATCATTCATACCGAATAGCACGCCGGCGAGTCGGCGGTGACGGAAGATTGCGGACGTCGCTACCAGCTAAAGGTCACCGCCGCCGTGCCGAGCACGTCGTTCGATTGCTGGCCGTAGAATTCCTTGGTGCGCTCCATCGCGACGACATCGAGCCGCACCGATTTCGACCAGTTCACCGACAGCCCAGTTTCCAGGTCGCCCACCAGCGTCTTCTTTGGGACGCTCCGGCTGGTTCGGAAGGTGTTGCCGTCGAGAAAGATGTTGCGAGCAACGGCGCGCCCCTGGGTGCCGACGAAAAAATACCAGCCGCTGCCGTCGTCGAGCCCGTTCTCGTCGAAATAATCGGTGCCCGAGAGCGCCGGCCGCACCCGCACGGGGCCGTAATCGGCCTGCAATCCGCGGCCGAAACGGATCATCCCGCCGGCGGAGCCATAGGTGAAGACATTCCCCGCCGTGACCCCGAGCTCCGGCACGACATCGACGCCGAGGCTGTTGTTGCCGATCAGCGGGAAGCGCCACAAGCGCTCGTAGTTCAGCATGCCACCAAATTCGTGCTGGATCTGGCTGCTCCAGCCTTGTGCCTGCGCTGCGCCGATGAACTGATGAAAAGTGTTCTGGGCGAGTTGGCCCAGCGCGCCCGGACCGACCATGCCGAAATCGATCTCGAAATTCTCCAGCATCCGCTTGTCGGGGGCTTCCTCCAGCATGCTGACGCCGCCATAGACCCACCCGGCATACGGCCGGTCGGACGGATCGGGCGGCTTCAGCGCAAGGTTCTTGGGCGTGAAGATGCTTTGCCCCGCGAGGAGCGCCGTCTTGCGCGTCCCGCCTTGCTGGAAGAGCGGCCCGACGCTCAACAGATTGAACATGCCGTCCCACAGCCCACCCGGAGCCGGCGACCCGCCGATCAGATCGGACAGCCGGAGCCCCTGGGTGTAGTGCTTGTCGGAATTGAAATAGAGCGAATCGTTCTCCTCGAGGATCGTGAAACGGCTCGACTCCACATCGGGCGAGGATGCGGTCTGCTGCGCCCATCCATGGCTTGCCAGCGCCGCAAGCAAACATGCCGCGACACCGCCAGCAATGCCGTGACGGAACCTTCTTTGTGCTTCCCGCAGCCCCATGGAGGCCCCCACCTCAAAATGCCGTCGGGGGCAAACAACTTTCCGCGATTAAAAATCCGCGCGACATCGCCGCACGGTTTCGGGCTCATTTCCCGCGCAGAAGCATCTGTCCGTAGGGCGCGTAGGCCGCCGGGCGGCTCGCGGCATGGTGGGTGAGGATCGTCATCACGTCGCGCCGCATCTCCTGCAGCGGGTCGCTGTCATAGACCCAGCGCGCGCCCGACAGCTCGCACAGCCACTCCATCGCCCAACCCACCTGGTGCTGCGCATAGACCATGTCGCGCCGCGCCTTCATTGCCTCGGGCGCCGTAATGGTGCGGCCGGCGCTCACCTCATTCGTGCTGTGGTCGCGGCCGTGATGCAGCGCCAAGGTGGCGCTGTCGATCGCCGCCGCGGCCTCGCCGACCGCCATCTGCACGGCCTCGGATTCCGCCATCTTGCTGACGCCACGCGACACCCGGGTCGAGAGGTCGCGGCAGACCAGCTCCAACGCGCGGTTGGCGGTGGCGATCGCCACCGGCGGCAGCGAATACGACACGAGATAGCCGCGCGGCGCGCGCACCACCGGATAGTCCGGATGCACCGCAGCGCCGGGCGGCGTGCCGGCGAACAGGTCGGCGACCATCACATGGCGGTGCTCAGGGACGAACACGTCCTTGAGCACGAGCGACTTGCTGCCGGTGCCGGCGAGCCCCAGGACCTGCCAGTCGTCGACGATCTCGATCTCGCGCAAGGGCACCAGCAGATAGGCGACCGAATGCGGGTCGCCCATCTCGCCCAGAAACGCGCCGAGGATCGCCCATTGCGCATAGTCGCAACCGCTGGAGAACGGGAACTTGCCGCTGAGCCGCCAACCGCCGGCGACCGGCTTGGCCGCGGCGCGCGGCGCCAGCGACGACGAGGCAACCGCGTTCGGGTTGTCGCCCCACACCTCGACCTGCGCCTTCTCGGGGTATTGCGCGACGATCCACTGATGCTCGGCGAGCACCGCATAGACCCAGCCCGACGAGGCGCAGCCCCAGGTCAGCTCCTCGGTGATGCGCGAAAACAGGCTGAACCGGCCTTGCAGCCCGCCAAAACGGCGCGGCTGGAGGATATTGACGATGCCGGCGGCATGGTAGTCGGCGATCGTCTCCGGCGGCAGCATCCGCGCCGCCGTCGCGGCCGGCGCCCGCTCGGCCAGGCGCGGCACCAGCGCCCGGGCACGCTCCAGCAACGCGCGCTCGTGTTCCGGCAGCGCGCTGTCGTCGCCCGAGCGCGGGCTGTGACGGATGCCGGCGCCGTTCATGCTGAGAGCGGCATGCTCAGAGCGCGCTGCGCCGGCTGGAGCCGCCGCCGTCGATCGTGATGATGTTGCCGGTGGTGTAGCCCGAGACCTTGTCGGAGGCGACAAAGGCGACCATCGCGGCGATCTCCTCGGGCTTGGCGGCGCGGCCGAAGGCATGGCCCTTCATCAGTTCTTCCCAGCGGCTTTCGTCGCCCAGCACGTCGCGCGCCCGGGTCTTGGTCAGGGTGATGAGCCGCTCGGTCAGCACCGGGCCGGGGTTGATGCCGACGACGCGGAGATTGTCGCGCGGGGCGGTGCCGCCCATCGCCCGGGTGAACGCCATCAGCGAGGCGTTGCCCGACGAGCCGGCGATGTAGTTGAAGTCCGGGTTTTCGCCCGCCGCGCCGAGGATGTTGACGATGACGCCGTGTCCGCGTTCGCGCATCTGCGCGTAGAAGCGCCGCGTCATGTTGATGTAGCCGAA